>NZ_AP023212.1:0-333750 GCF_016593255.1 Hydrogenimonas urashimensis
CCAGTTTGGCCAGACGCGTTTTGGCCGATGCGATCTTCATCGATGCCGAAGCGATGCTTTGCCGCAGGGCACTGACATCGTTGCCGGAAATTTCGCTCTGAAGCGCCAGCATTTTTTTCAACCGTACCCTTTGCAGTTTCGTCGCCCCGATCTTCTGTGTCAATGCATGGAGTCTGTGCTGAAGCTCCTCTTTGGCGGTGATGAAATCGACAGGATCGATTTTTGCCAGGAGTTCTCCTTTTTTGACAGGGGAGTTGGCAGTTTTGGTCATTTCGATCACTTTTCCACCCACTTTGAAGGCGAGAGTCGACAATCGGTCGCTTTTGATGAAGGCGGCGTCACTGACGGCATGGGTGGTACGGAAATGGATATATCGGTATCCGACGGCCACCAGTGCGATTACGATCGCGATCAGGAGCAGTGAACCGGTCTTTTTGGACATGACAATCCTTTGAAGGGCATTTGGTGAATTATATTCACAAAAGTATTAATTCATTCTTATTTAAGGAATTGTGCTTTATCATTGCTTATTATGAGCACGCATACAACCGTCAAACACAAGATCCGTCAAAAGGTAGAGGAAGCGAAAAAGGAGATCATTCTTGATGCCGTCTCCGACTACTTCGAAACGGTGGGGTTTAGCGAACCGAAAATGCAGGATATCGCCAAAGCCGTGGGGATTTCTGTCGGGGCGCTCTATAAGCTCTTCCCATCCAAAGATGCGCTCTTTTTTGCCTACGTGGGCCATCAGATAGAGCAGTTCAGTCGTAAACTTGCCGACATGTGTGAAGATGTGAAAGATCCCCAAAAGTGCCTTGTGCTCTATATCCAGCTCAAATTTTCCACATTCGCTTCCAAACGCAAAGCGATTGAGGATCCTGTCATCGGCGATCCGCTCTTTTTTGTCAAGATGAATACGAGAAAAGAAAATCCCGCCGCCGCGATCTTCGAATTTCTGGCCGAGCAATTTGAGAGACTGGCACGAAAAAAGCCGCTCAAATCGTCCAACCATATGAAAACGGCCTATTTATTCAATGCGGCGACGATGGGATACATCGAATATTGGCTCAATTTCGGCGGTGGTCTCGAAGAGAAAGCCGAAGAGGTTTTCGACCGTATCATGAACGGCATCGGGGCGTGAGGAGACGATGATGGAAAAAATTTCGCTGGTACTTGGCAGCGGAGGAGCCAGGGGTTACGCCCATATCGGCGTCATCGAAGAGCTGGAGCGTCTGGGATACGAAATCGTCTCGATCAGCGGAGCGTCGATGGGGGCGTTGATCGGCGGTCTCTATGCGGCAGGAAAAATGCAGGAGTACAAAGAGTGGGTACTGGGACTGGACGTGCTGGATGTGATGGCGCTGCTCGATTTCAGCTGGGACAGGCGGGGCATGGTACGCGGTGACAAGGTGCTTGGAAAATTGAAAGAGATACTGGGCGACATTCGCATCGAGGCATTGGATGTCGACTATACCGCCGTGGCGACCGACCTGAAGCGAAACCGGGAAGTGTGGTTTCAAAAAGGGGACCTGCTCGAAGCGATCCGGGCTTCGATCTCGATTCCTTCTTTTTTCACGCCTGTCGAAAAGGATGGTATGCTTCTGGTCGACGGCGGCGTGCTCAACCCCCTGCCCGTCGCACCGACGATGGCGTCCTACAGCGATAAGACCGTTGCTGTAAGCCTTTTCGGAGACGCGGCGGCACCGAAAATCGAAATGCCCGAAGAGGTGCGTCTGAAGGAGTCGAAACTGGATGAAATCGCATCGGAAATTGTAAGCCGGGCAAGGCAATGGTTCGAATCGCAGGCAAGTGAGGAGAAGGAGCCCTACCATCTTTTCGATATCATCGATATGACCATTGAATCGATGCAGAAAACGCTGGTAGGATACCGGCTCGGTGGCTACCCTCCCGACCTCATGATCGAGATACCCCAACAGGTCTGCTCGGCGCTCGATTTTCACAAAGCCTACGAGGTGATCGAAACGGGAAGGATTCTCGCTCGCAAGAGCCTGGAATAATAGGCGGGGTGCGAACCGTCGGTTTCTGAACACAATGGTGGGCAGAGGCGGGCGGCTTTCACCCACATCAAAAACTGAGTATCATCATTTAAAAAGGAGTTCAAAATGGAAATCGACAAAATAAAAGAAGAGATTGCCAATAAGATCGAGGCACTGAGGGAGAGCGGCGAAGAGAGTGCGGAAAAGATCCGCGGGGCGATCGAAAGCACCATAAAAGAATCCCTGGAAAAATCGGAAGCCGGTACCGAGGAGATCAAAAAGGCGGCCCGGGAGATCCTTCTGGAACTGCAGGTTAAAGGGTATATCAAAAAGATCGAAATCGAAGAGAGTCTCAACGGAATCATCGGTGCCATCGAAAAAGAGGCGCAGGAGAGACTTGCGGCCATCGATTACGAAATGCTCAAGCTCAAACTCAAAGCCGAAGATGAACGCATGCGCCTGGCCAATCAGCTCCAAAAGGCCGCCGAAGGTTTCAAAGAAGCTGCCAGTGAAATGGAGAAGGAGGTTGAAACCTCGGTCAGACAAAAGGCGCTGGCGCTGGAGCGTCAAGCCCTGGAGCTCAAAACGAAAGCCAAAGAGGAGTCCGAATCTCTGAGTGCAAAGGCGTCGGAGTTCGCAGAGAAGGTCATCCGAATCGCAAAAGGCGCCTACGAGGGAGCGGTTGAGGGAGCCAGGAGAGCGCTCGAAGAAAAAAAATAGAACGGCCCACAGTGCCAGGGGGAGGGGAGGTTGACGGATGACAAAGGATAAGGTGTGAAGATTTTAAAAAAGTATTGGGTCGGTGGGGTCGCGTTCGTGCTCTTTATGGTCGCGAGTGCGATGATCTACACCAAGCTTCATCCCCAGGAGCTGCCGCCCAATCTTGTGGAGGGAACGGGTCGTATCGACGGGGATCTGACCAGTCTGAACACCAAATATCCGGGACGTATCGCCGAAATATTCGTTGACGACGGCATGCCGGTATCCAAAGGCATGGTGGTGGCGAAGCTAACAAGCAGGGAGTACGAAGCGCAGAAAGAGAGCCTGCAGAAACAGATTGCGGCAAAACAGAGGGAGCTTGGAGCCAAAGAGATCGAACTGCGCATCAACGAAACGAAAATCCCGCAGTTGCTCCAAAAGGCGAAAGCGGTGTTGGAGTCGCGCAAAAGCCAGCGGCAGGAGCTGGGCCGAGCCATCGCCTCGCAGGAGTCGTTGGTGGCGCAGGACATGCGCGATCTTGAGCGTATGAAAAAACTCTTTGCCCAAAGGCTGATCCAAAAACACAAACTCGAAGAGGTTGAACTCAAATACGATCTCGATCGGCACACACTGGCCGGACTGCTCGACAGGAAACGTCAACTCGAGCAGGCTGTCGCCATTGCCGAAAGCGACCTCTCCAACGCCGTCGCCGCCCAGAAATCCCTCGATGCGATGCGCGAGGGGATCGCGGCGCTCAAAGAAGGGATCGCGGCGCTGGAAGCGTCCAAAGCCCGGGTGCAAGCGATGATTGCTGAGTTGACGCTCGTAAGCCCTCTGACCGGCTTCACGGTAGAAAAGATCGCCAACCCCGGCGAAGTGCTGGGCGCAGGCATGCCGGTGGCCACGCTCATCGCTCCCGAATCGCTCTATCTTAAAATTTTTGTCGATACGATCAAGAATGGCAAAATCAAACTTCACGACAAAGCGGTCATCTTCCTCGATGCCTGGCCCGACCATCCTATACCGGCGGAGGTGGTTCGTATCGCGCAAAAAGCGGAATTTACACCCAAAGAGGTCAATGTCCGAAGCGACAGGATTCAGAGGGTTTTTGCCGTGCATCTGAAACCCTTGAAGCCCGATCCGCTGTTGAAACTGGGACTTCCCGCGATCGGGGTCATTTCGCTGGATGGCAAGGGATTGCCGAAGTCGCTTGAGGATATTCCGGCACTTTGACACGGTTTCGGAATCTCGTATTATCGGTTTTCGGCAGAGTGGGAAACGATTTTCGCCGCGCTCACTCATTGAAAATTCCATCGGAAAGTCCCGAGATTGAGGCAAGAGAATGCGTATGAGAAAAAAGCGACGACGTTCGAATCACACAGACCCGACGACCCGTCACCGCTCCACCGACACGCCTGCAAAAATCGACCGAAACGTCGTTTTGCTGGGCTGGGTCAGCTATTTTACCGACATGGCCTCGGCGATGGTGAACCCGATTCTTCCCATTTTCGTTGTCGCAGCACTCCATGAAGGGGTGGACAAACTGGGGATCATCGTCGCGGTGGCGACCTTCGTCTCCTACGCGCTGCGGCTTGTGTCGGGGTATATCAGCGACCGTTTTGGCATCGTCAAACCGCTGGTGGTCGGGGGGTACGCACTCTCTGCCATCTCCAAACCCATGATCGGCATGACACACGGTTACAAAAGCGTCGCGTCGCTCAAGGCGCTTGAGAGACTCGGCAAAGCTCTCAGGTCCGCACCCAAGGATGTGATGATCGCCGAATACAGCCACAAAAACGCCTCCGGAAAGACGTTCGGCTTTCACAAAACTCTCGATATCGCGGGGGAACTGAGCGGCACACTGCTGCTTTTTGGCTTTCTGCTCTGTTTCGGGGTGAGTGAAGGGGTGATGCGCACGATCTTTCTGGCGACGATCGTGCCCGGCCTGATCGGATTCGTGCTCGTCGCCTTCTTTGTCAAAGATGTCAAGAAGCGCCCGGAAAGAGAAGGGGTGAAGTTCCGCCTTACCAAAAGAGACAAAAATGCCGTGAAACAGCTCTTTTTCTACTTCCTTTTTATCTTTTTCATGTTCAGCGAAGCCTTTTTTACGATGCAGGCCAAAAACGTGGGCATCGCGGTGATGCTGATTCCTCTGCTTTTCGTCGTTTCGACGGGAATGCAGACGCTGACCAGCTATCTGCTGGGCGTCTGGGTCGACAGAATCGGCGCGGCAAGGGTGCTTTGGCTGGGGTATCTCTGCGGCGTGACCGCCCAGCTGCTTCTGTGGTTTGAAAAGTCGTGGCTGACATGGCTGGCCTACGCCTTTTTGGGTCTTTTTACCGTCGCCACTCTCAACGCCAACCGGGCCTTCATCGCCGCCTCCAGCGACAACAGGGGGTCGGTTTACGGCGTCTTCTACGGCGGTGTGGCGCTTTTTGGCGCGCTGGGCGCCTATGTCTGCGGCATGCTCTGGGAGCATTTCGGCATGCAGTCGGCACTGCTTTTCTCGCTGGGCGGCACCTTGGCACTTTGGCTCTTTTTCTCCCTGACCATCATGGGCGGGCGCTATGGTTACGCTTGAAGTCCGTAACGCCACGGTCCGCTACAAGAAGCGCATCGGCATCAAAAACGCCTCTTTGGAAGCCAAAAGGGGGCAGATCATCGGTTTTATCGGCGCCGACGGTACCGGAAAAAGCTCCCTGATGCACGCCATCGCCGGTGTGGGGCCTTTCGAGGGGGAGATACGCTTCGAAGGAATCGCCTACCACTCCCCGAAGGAAGCGGAACCCATCAAGCAGAAATTCGGGCTTATGCCCCAGGGGATTGGGCTGGTACTTTACAAAAACCTGACCGTTGCGGAACATCTCGATTTTTTCGCCGCCATCCGAAATATCAGAAAAGATGCCGCATTTCGCAGCTACCGGAAGCGTCTGCTCCATATGGCGGGACTGGAGCGGTTTACCGACAGGCAAGCGGGCAAGCTCAGCGGGGGGATGATGCAGAAACTCTCGCTCATCTGCACGCTGCTGCACCGCCCGAAACTGCTGATACTCGACGAACCGACCACCGGTGTCGACCCGCTCAGCCGTCTGGAGCTCTGGGAGATTCTCGACGACATTCGCAAAGCGGAAGGAACCGTCGCGCTGGTGAGTACCGCCTATATGCAGGAAGCCGCAAGAATGGATAGAATCTATCTCTTCGACGACGGGGAGATTATCGCCGACGGCACGGCCGAAGAACTGCTCGATACGGTCCACCCGATGACTTACGAACCCGTGCCCTGTCCCGAAGATGAGCATGTCCGGTGTATTCACACCGGCCATTTCACCTACGCCCTGACTCCCATCGACGCGCCCCCCAAAGAACCGACACTCGAAGCGCTCTTTTTTGTCAACGCCCTGAAAAAAGGGAGGCGCCTTCCTGTCATCGAAGTGAGCCCGAAAGAGAGCGAGGTGAAGATACCGCCCGTCGTCATGGAAGCGAAAGGCCTGACGAAGCGCTTTGGCGATTTCGTGGCGGATGACCATATCGACATGCAGCTCAAAAGCCGCGAAATCCTGGGATTGCTGGGTGCCAACGGGGCGGGAAAGACCACCTTCATCAAGATGCTTCTTGGACTCTATCCCATCGACGAGGGGGAGCTGACCCTGTTGGGGCGTCCCATCCGCAGCGCCAGGGACAGGCAGTCGCTCAAAGCGAAAATCGGATATGTCAGCCAGCATTTCGCTCTCTACAAAGACATGACGGTACGGGAAAATCTCCTCTATTTTGCCAATATGCATAAAATTCCGGCAAGCAGAGCTCTGCCACGTATTTTGCGTTACGCCGGGGAGTTGGGATTTGAAAGCTATATGGATGCGCTCCCAACGGAACTGCCCCTGGGGATCAACCAGCGCTTTTCGGTGGCGGCGGCGCTGCTGCACGAACCGGTTATCCTCTTTCTCGATGAACCGACATCGGGAGTGGACGCCATCGCCAGAAACCAGTTCTGGCAGATGCTCCAGCTTATCAAAGAGCGATGGGGCATAGCGATACTCATCACCACCCACTATATGAGCGAAGCGGAGTACTGCGATCGGATCGTATTGCTGAAGCAGGGGAAAAAGATTGCCGACGACACCGTGGAAAATCTCTACAAAACCTATCCCGACGCCAAAAATTTCGAAGAGATTTTTCTGCAGTTTTATCGGGAGGAGGCACAATGAACCTTGGGGTCGTTCGGGCCTATATGCTCAAAGAGTTCAGGGAACTCATTCGCTCCAGGATGATCGCCATTGTCTATCTGCTTCCGACGATGATCATTATCCTCTTTGGCTACGGCATCCGGATGGAAGTGACCCATGCCAGGACAATCATCATCGACAACGACCACACCAAACTTTCCCAGGATCTTGCGGCCCGTTTCGAGCATTCGAAATATTTCGACACCCGAATCCTTCAAATTACAGAAAAAGAGGCGTTGCATCGAATCAAACAGGCAAGGACGGACATACTTGTTATCATTCCCGAAAGTTTCGAAAAACGGCTTCTCAAAGGGGTCGAAACAGAGCTCGGCGTCTTCGTGGATGCCGCGTTTCCTGTACGGGGCGAGACGATGAGCAACTACGTAAAAGGTGTCATCTACACGGCGGCCACCGACCTCATGCCAACATCCACAGCACGCCTCATCACCGTGGAGAGCCGAAACCTTTTCAACCAGGCGATGCGTGACGAAGATGCCATCGTACCGGGTCTTCTGGGGCTCATTCTCCTGGTCGGTCCGGCCATCCTGTCGGCTCTGCTCATCGTCAAGGAGAAAGAGGAGGGAACCATTTTCAATTTCTTCTCATCGCCTGTCAAAAAGAGTGAATTCCTCATCGCCAAACTGGTGCCGGCCTTTCTGCTTCATTCCGTCAACATCGTGATTCTCTTTTTGTGGGCCACCTATCTTTTCGGTGTCCCTTTCAGAGGCAGTTTCATCCTTTTTTGGATCGCAAGCGAACTCTACATTGTCGTCAGCCTGGGTATCGGCCTGCTGGTGTCGATCATCACCCGTACCCAGATCGTGGCGATCGTTCTGACGATCATCATCACCATCATTCCGGGCTTTCTTTACTCGGGGATGCTGATGCCTATCTCCTCGATGTCGGGAGAGTCGAAAATCGAAGCGCATATCTACCCGGTGATGTACTACAACCATATCGTCTACGACACGTTCCTGATCGGCCAGGGGCTGGCGTCTGCGAAAATCGTTCTCTATCTGCTTATACTCTTTTTCTATGGCCTGGGCATCGTGCTGCTGGGATCGATGCTGATGAAAAAGGAGATCGGATGAGACTTTTTTTGACACTGGTCATGAAAGAGATCATCGCCTTTTTCCGCTCCTGGGGACTGGTGGCGGTGGTGCTTTACTCCTTTACCTTGGATATCTACATCGCCGGCAAAGGGATCGAAATGCAGGCGAAGAATGTTTCCGTCGGCTATGTGGACGATACGGGCGGGGGTATCAGCATGAAAATTCTAAGCCGTCTTCATGCGCCGGAATTTCAAAAACCGGTGCGATTTCTCTCCCAAAAGGCTCTTTACGACGCCATCCGCAACCGTGAGATCATGGTGGGCCTGCTTTTCGATCACGATTTCGAAACCTCCTATGAAAAAACCGGCCGTACCCAGCTCAACCTTCTTCTCGACGCCATTTCCGCCACCCAGAGTTTCCAGGCACTCCAGTATCTGCAAAACATCGTCCTGGATTTTTCCAATCTCCGGGTGCCTATCGAGCTTAAAATCCACAGACTCTTCAATCCCAACGCCCGGACCGACTGGTTCATGGCCGTGGCGGAGATGCTTTCGGTCACGACCCTGCTGGGTGTCATCCTCACCGCCGCCGTCTTTGTGCGGGAGAAAGAGAACGGAACGTGGGACATCATGCTGTTGATGCCCATCGATCCCAAACTGATCATACTCGCCAAAAGTTTTTCACAGGTGATCATTCTGATGTTCGGTGTCGTCATCGCCACAGGCATCGTGCTGTTCGGCGCATTTGATGTTCCCGTCAACCAGTCGCTGTGGGCCTTCTTTCTGCTCTCGTTCTTTTACGCTTTCACCAGCGCCGGCATCGGACTTTTCGTTGCGGCGGTCAGCCGAAGCATGCTGCAGGTGGCGCAACTGGCTATTTTGATCATGATGCCTCTCATCTTTCTCAGCGGTGCCTGGACACCCATCCACGCCATGCATCCGTTGCTGCAGGATCTTTCGCTTCTTTCTCCCCTGCGATACTACATCGAAGGAAGCGAAAGCATTTTTTTCAGAGGAACCGAATTTGTCGATCTGTGGCCCTATTTCGCGGGCGTGATCATTTTGGGTGCCATTCTCTATCTTTACGGCTTCAGAAAAATCGGCAAGCTTTTTTAATAGGTCTCCTTAGCCCTTTTTGTTATACTTGTAACTGACGTTACGCAAAAGGCGGAACGTCTCTCGAAATCTACGATTTCGTAGCTTTAGGGGGGTGCAGGGGACGGCCAGTCCCCGCCAAAACATGGGCTTTGCTCATGTTTTGCGTAACATCAGCTTGTAAAAAAATTCAAGGACACACAATGGAGTGCGAATTTCCCACTATCAACGCCAATCCCGAAGAGATCAGGGAGATATTCGAGGAGGTGGAGACGATCGCCGTCATCGGTCTCTCTCCCGATCCTTCCAAAGACAGCCACCGTGTGGCGAAATATCTGCAGGAGGCCGGTTACAAAATCATTCCGGTCTATCCCAAGGAGGAGGAGATTCTGGGTGAGAAGGTCTACCGGTCGCTCAGGGAGATTCCCGGCAGTGTTGATATGGTTGACATCTTCAGAAAACCCGCGGCGGTGGGTCCGATTGTCGAGGCGTGCAAGGCGCGCGGCGATATCAAGGTGGTCTGGCTGCAGGCGGGAATCGTCAACAACGAAGCGGCCGATGCGGCCAAAAAAGCGGGCATGAAGGTGGTGCAGAGCCGCTGCGCCATGGTCGACCACAGAAACCTCGCATGATTCGACTCGAAGATATCCAAAGGGCTCATGCCCAGGTTCGCAAAGTTGCGGTCGAAACGCCCTTTTCCTACGCGCCCAAACTGAGCGAGGAGAGCGGATTTGAAGTCTACCTGAAAAAGGAGAATCTACAGACTACCGGCTCCTTCAAGATACGGGGCGCATTCAACAAAATCGCCTCGCTGAGCGATTTGGAGCGCGGTCGGGGTGTCGTGGCGGCAAGTGCGGGCAACCATGCCCAGGGTGTGGCGCTGGCGGCGAAATATTTCGGCATTCCCGCGACGATCGTCATGCCGGAAACGACGCCCCTGACGAAAGTGGATGGTGTCAAGTCCTACGGGGCGGAGGTGGTACTGCATGGGAGCAACTACGACGAAGCCTATGGCTACGCCGTCAAGTTCGCCAAAGAGAAGGGACGGGTCTTCGTCCACCCTTTTGCCGACGAAGAGGTGATCGCGGGTCAGGGAACCATTGCACTGGAAATTCTGCAGAAATGCGAAAAGCCGGACGCCATTCTCGTCCCCGTGGGCGGTGGCGGCCTCATCAGCGGCATCGCGGTCGCTGTTAAAGCACTTTCTCCCGACACCAAAGTGATCGGTGTGGCGGCGGAAGGGGCACCGGCCATGAAACTCTCTTTCGATGCCCGTGAACCGATCGATACGACGGGGGTGCGGACCATCGCGGACGGGATCGCGGTACGGGACACCTCCGCAACGACGCTGGCCTACATTTTGCGCTACGTGGACGATATCGTGCTCGTCAGCGATGACGAAATCGCCAATGCGATTCTCTACCTGCTTGAAAAACAGAAACTTGTCGTGGAGGGGGCGGGCGCCGTCGGTGTGGCCGCTCTGATCCACCGACGTCTCAATCTCCCCGAAAAGGCGAAGGTCGTGACGGTGCTCAGCGGAGGAAACATCGATGTCACGATGCTCTCGGTTATTATCGAGAAGGGCCTGCTCAAATCCTACCGCAAAATGAAACTGGTGGTGACGCTTATCGACAAGCCCGGCAGCCTGATGAAACTGACGGAGATTTTGAAAGAGGCGCAGGCCAATATCGTGCAGATCGGCTATGACCGCACCTCGCTCGACCTCAAATTCGGTGACGCCTACGTCTCCATCGCCGTGGAAACCAAAGGAAGGGAACATCAGCAGGAGATAAAAAAACTTCTACACGAACATGGATACCGTTTTGAAGAGGAGCATTGAGACTCTCCTATGATCATCGAGAAGAGACTTCGTTTCAAATCCGCCGTGACGGCTGTCAAGCCGATGGAGAGGAAAAAAATCGCCATAATCGATGCCACAAACAGTGTCCGCTTCTTCAAACTCGATCCGGTCATTTTGGTGGACGGATTCAAAACCTCCATCGAACAGGATCCTCATCTGCTTCAAGGAAGCGACCTCTCCAAGGACGGCCGTTTCGTCGCCTTTTCGGTCAAAAAGGGGGGTGTCGCGGTGTTCAGTGGCAACCAGAAGCGGCTAATCTACCGGTTCCGGCGGCACGAAGGGGATGTGGAGAGTCTCTGCATCAGTGACAGCCACGACTATCTCGCAACCGGCGGACAGGATGGCAAAACCTTTCTATGGAGCCTCGTGACAGGGCGCATGGTCGCCTCGCTGCCCCACCATGCCGACTTTGTAACCGCCATCGATTTCAGCCCCAACGGTCAGTGGATCGCCACGGGAAGTTTCGACCGAAAAATCCTCGTGACCAATATCTCATCCCTCTCCCGCCATTTCCGCCTTAGAGGGCATGGCGGCGCCATCAATGCCATCCGGTTCATCAGGGACCACCGCCTCGTCGCCGCCGACAAGAGCGGAGAGATTGTCGTGTGGGACTATTTCGATCAGCGGGTTGTCAAACGTCTGAAAAAGATGCTGGACGAAGTGACCTCCCTGTGCGTCACGCCCGACGACCGGTTTCTTTTCGCAGCCGACAGAAGCGGTCTGGTCTCCCTTTATGATCTCAACACCTACGAAATGCTCTCTTTGCGCTACCTGACCTACCGCAAGCCGATCAGGAAAATCGCCTATGCCGAAACGGGCAACTATCTTGTCGTCGGGCTCGAAGATGGTGAAGTGACCTTCAACACCCCGCTGAAAGAGAGCGAAAGGATGGAGGAGATGATCGATACCGGCAAGCTTTCGGAAGCCTACCGCCTTGCCGACGAAAATCCGCTGCTGCGCTACAGCGATGGCTATCTCCGGCTCGAAGTTTTATGGGAAGAGGCTTACGAAGAGGCGGTAAAACTGCTGGAGAAAGGCAGACGCGACGAAGCGAAGAGGGTACTTGAGCCCTTCGGGGGAGAGAGTTCCAAAAGGCTTCTAATCCAGCAGCTTCTCCACGACTACCGGATGTTTGAAAAGTTCAAAACCGCTGTCGAAAACAGGCGCTTCCAGCTCGCCTACTCCCTTGCGGCCCAATACCCGTCACTCAAACAGAGCCGTTACTACACGCAGATGGAAGAGGCGTGGCACACGGTGTTCACGAAAGCCAAGAAGCTCATTCTGCAAAACGGCGGCGAGGAACGGGTAAAGGAGCTGTTCAAACCGTTCCGCGGTATCACGGGCAAGAGTGTACTGATCCAGACACTCCTTGCGGAGCGTGAGATATACAAACTTTTCATGAAACTGGTCAACAAGAGAGATTACAGGGGGGCGATCGAACTGGCGAAACGCTATCCCGCCATCCAGGAACTCGAAGAGTATCGCAAAATCGAGCGTCTCGCCGATGCGATCATCCAGAAAGCCCGTCTGGAACTGGAAAAAGGACATTACGCAGAAACGGCCCGGCTTGCGTCGCAGCTGATGGAATTTCCCGATCAGAAGAAGACGGCGGAGGCGTTGACGGAGGAGGCGAACCTCTACGCCTCGGCCATGCGCTATTTCGCGGAAAAAAATTACGACGCGATCTACCGTATGCTGGAACAGTATCCGGTGCTGGAGGAGACGAAGATCGTGAAAAATCTCGAAGAGGCGTGGCGCAAAGTGGTGAAAGAGGCAGAGATATACGCGTCAAAAGGCGACATCGCCGCTCTGAAAAAGATTTTCGCTCCGTTTATGCCAATTGCCCGGCAAAGGTACAAAATCGTATCGCTTTTTAAGCAGGCCTATATCGAACAGATCGAACAGGGAAGCTCATCGTTCGGCAAAGATATCGACAAAGCGGTGGAGCGCTATCTCGGATTATTCGGTATGGACGACGAGATCGATTCCTGGCTTCGCCTTCACGGAAAGATGAGAGAGCGTTTCGCCGAAGCGGCGGCAAACGATGCGGGAGCCATCGATCCTCTCCTGCTTCCCGACACGATTATGGGAGATTGACGAGAATGCATGTGGTCGGCATCGACCTGGGCTCCAACACCTTTCGGGTCGCGGAACTCTCGTGCACCTCGTTGGAAACCGTCCGGCAGTACGAGAAGATAGTAAGGACCGCCGACGGAATGGTGGAGACGGGGATCATTTCGGATGAGGCCCTCGAACGGATTGTCGAAGCGGCCCGGAGCGCAAAAGCGAAAATCGATTTTTCTCACCACAAAGTCGTGGCGGTCGCGACAGAAGCGGTGCGCAGGGCGAAAAACGCCGACCGGATACTTGAGGCGATACGGCAACGCACCGGGATCTCCTTTCGTGTCATCTCGGGTGAAAAGGAGGCGGACTACACTCTGCTTGCCGTCAAAACACGCCTGGAGAAAATGGGATACGAGGCACGCGATTTCGTGATGGTCGATATCGGCGGAGGATCGACCGAACTCCTCTTTTTCGATGGCAGACGCCTCTTTTCAAAAAGCTTTCCCATCGGCATCGTCACGGTGGCTCAGAGGTACAAAACGATGGAACGCATAGAAGAAGCCCTTCCCGGTCTGATGGTGCCGGTCGAAGCGTTTGTCCGAAAGGCGCAGGAACGGGGTATGCGCCCCGGACTCTTCGTCGCCACGGCGGGTACGCCCACGACGGTTGCCGCGATGAAACTGGGCATGGAGTACGACACCTACGACTCCGCACGCGTCAACGGCACGCTTCTTTTCAGGGAAGATCTGAAAATGCAGCTTCGAAGACTCCTTTCTTTGGACGTGGCCGCACGCCGTCGGCTTGTCGGTGTAGGCAGAGAGGATCTCATCGCGGCAGGGATTTTGATTTTCGAACGTTTTTACGAATTGCTCGGCTTTGACAGGGCGATTGTGGTCGACGACGGTCTGCGGGAAGGTGTGGCGATAGCCGAATGCCTCGGGCTGAAAGAGGGGCCGCGTTTTGAGAGGGTCGGGTAGCCGCGTCGCATTTTGGAAATTAACCCGCGATTAACCGCTTTTAGGTTAAAATCGGCAAATTTCTAACCTTAGGAGATACGGCCATGGAGATGACCGGCGCACAGATGGTGATCGAAGCGATGAAGCTCGAAGGGGTCGATACGGTGTTCGGATACCCCGGCGGCGCCATCATGAACGTCTACGACGAAATCTACAAACAGAACGATTTTCGGCACATCCTGACACGGCACGAACAGGCCGCGGTGCATGCGGCGGACGGATATGCCCGCTCGACCGGAAGAACCGGCGTCGCCTTTGTGACGAGCGGACCCGGTTTCACAAACGCGGTGACCGGTCTGGCGACAGCTTACATGGATTCGGTTCCGTTGGTGGTTATCAGCGGGCAGGTTCCCATCACGATGATCGGTACCGATGCCTTTCAGGAGATAGATGCGACGGGAATCAGCCGCTCCTGTACCAAACACAACTACCTGGTTCGAAGCGCCAAGGAGCTTCCCCGTATTCTCAAAGAGGCATTTTATATCGCTGCATCCGGACGCCCAGGTCCCGTTCATGTCGACATCCCGAAAGATGTGACGGCGGAGGTTGCCGCGTTCGAATATCCGACCCATATCGACCTTCCGACCTACCGTCCGACGACGAAGGGGAATGTGCGTCAGATCAAGAAGGCGGCCGAAGCGATCTGCAACGCCAAGCGTCCCGTTTTCTATCTGGGCGGAGGCATCATCAATTCCGGCAGCGCGGAGCTTGTCCGGGAATTCGTCCAGGCGACGCAGATTCCCGCCGTTGAGACCCTGATGGCCCGCGGATCGCTCCGCTACGACGATCCTCTGCTGCTGGGCATGGTCGGTATGCACGGAAGCTACCAGGCTAACATGGCCATGAGCGAAACGGATCTGATGATCGCCCTCGGACCCCGCTTTGATGACCGCGTAACCGGGAAACTCTCCGAGTTTGCCAAGCATGCGAAAGTGATCCATGTCGATATCGATCCCAGCTCCATCGGCAAGCTGATCGACGTGGACTATCCCATTGTCGGGGATCTCAAAGAGGTTCTTGAAGTGATGATTCCCAAGGTCAAAGAGTGTGTCGACCCGGACCGCTACCAGGCGTGGAGGAACATCCTGAAACGCTATAACGAGATTCATCCGATGCATTTTGAAGACAGCGACAAAGTCATCAAACCCCAGTGGGTCATCAAGCGTGTCGGAGAGATTCTTGGCGACAGGGCGGTCATATCGACCGATGTCGGACAGCACCAGATGTGGACGGCACAGTTCTATCCTTTCTCCTACCCCAGGCAGCTCGTCACAAGCGGGGGACTGGGGACGATGGGTTTCGGTTTCCCCGCTGCGATGGGTGTCAAACGGGGTGTGCCCGACAAGGTCAGCATCAACTTTACGGGAGACGGTTCCATCCTGATGAATATCCAGGAGCTGGTGACTGCGGTCGAAAGCAGACTGCCTGTGGTCAACATCATTCTAAACAATCACTATCTTGGCATGGTGCGTCAGTGGCAGACCTTCTTTTATGACAAACGCTACGCGGAGACCGATCTGAGCTTCCAGCCGGACTTCGTGCGCCTTGCCGAAGCGTGCGGTGGTGTCGGATACCGTGTCGAGACGAAAGAGGAGTTCGACGAGGCGCTTCAGGATGCGGTGAACAAAGGGGTCGTGGCAATGATCGACGTGATCATCGATCGGGATGAGAATGTACTCCCAATGGTGCCGAGTGGCGGAACTCTCTACAACATGATGCTGGAATACAAGGATTGATGATGAAAGTAGAACGACGTATAATCTCTGTAATCGTGCAAAACGAACACAGTGTCCTCGCCCGCATCACGAGTCTTTTCGCCGCCCGGGGCTACAATATCGAAACATTGACCGTAGCACCCATTCCCGACAGCAACATGTCGCGGCTGACGATCGAGACGAAAGGAAACGTTCGGGTCATCGAGCAGATCATCAAACAGCTTCACAAACTGATTCCGACCTACAAGGTGATCGAACATGAAGAGATGGTCGAAAAGGAGCTGGTGATGATGAAATTTCCGATCAACGAATCGCTGGCCAATATCCAGGCTCTCTGTGAAGCCTACAACGGCGGTATCGCCAATGTCAGCAGCCAACATATCATCACGATGGTGGCGGACGAGCCCAAAAGGGTCAAACATTTCATCGAGGCGGCGCAGCGCTTTCATCCCGTCGAAATCGTGCGCGGCGGCGTCGTCGCCATGGAGCGCGAATGAGGCTGAGTGAACTCGCGGCCCAAATCGGTGTGGCCTTCGAAGGGGAAGATCGTGAAATCCTCGGCATCGGCACGCTCAAAAGCGCCACGCCACAGGAACTGAGCTTTCTCGACAATCCCAGATATGCCGATGAACTCGCCAAAACGAAGGCGGCCGCCGTACTGGTTTCGCCGAAATTCGCATCGCAGGTTCCAAAAGGGACGGTGGCCCTGGTCGATGACGAACCCTATCTGAAACTGGCCTATGCCAGCCGTCTGTTCGCTCCCGAGCCGATGAAGCAGGAGGGGAAGGAACCGATTTTCGGCAAAGAGTGCCGGATCGGGGAGGGGGTCCGTTTCGGAAAAAATGTGGTGATCGCGGAGCGGGTGACCATCATGCCCGGATCCTATATCGGTGACGATGTGAAGATAGGCAGCGATACACTGATCTATCCCAACGTGACGATCTATCACGGTTGCCGGATCGGGGAGCGCTGCATCATCCATGCGGGAACGGTCGTGGGAAGCGACGGGTTCGGTTTCGCCCATACGAAGGAGGGCAGCCATGTCAAGCTTTTTCAACTCGGCAACGTAGTGATCGAGGATGATGTCGAGATCGGAGCCAACTGCGCCATCGACCGGGGTGCGATCGCCTCGACGATCATCCGCAAAGGCGCTATCATCGACAATCTTGTCCATATCGCCCATAACTGCGATATCGGAGAGTATTCGGTATTGACGGGACAGGTGGGACTTTCCGGCTCGACGAAACTCGGCCGGAATGTGGTGATGGGCGGTCAGAGCGGCACTGCCGGACACCTGGAGATCGGTCCCTTCGCGACCATAGCGGCACGGGGCGGTGTGACCAAATCGATCGAAGGAGGCAAAGTCTATGCCGGTTTCCCGATCATGGAACACAAAAAGTGGCTCAAGCTCAATGCGCTGCTGATGCGGATGCTCAACAGTGCGATATCCAACAAATCGAAGGAGAAAAGATGAAAGAGACGAAACTGATCAAGGAGATTCCCCTGGCAAGCAGCGACAACGGTGTTTTATCCGTCGCGACGGTCAAGGAACCCTACGGCGAAGGGAGCGAACCGGTCGTGAGCATCGCCATATGGCTGACGAAATCGGACGATGAACCGGATTGGAAGGTGCATGTCCCCGCAAAGAATCTGGATCAGGTCATCGAGGCGCTGCAGGAGGCGAAAAAGGCCCTTTGAGGCCCACAGCGTCGAACGCGCTTCCCTTCACCCATAGAGGGGCCGGGAATTTCTTTTTTTCCGGAAAACCGGAAAGGGTCCATCCCGATACATTTCAAAGAAAGGAGACTCATGAAATTAGCCAAAGGTTTCAAAGGACGTTATTTTTCTCTTGCCGCAATCGCAGCGACGGTCAGCTGCGTCAATCTGCAGGCGACGGAGAATCGTATAGAATCCCAAGAACAGCATATTGCCCAATACACAGAAGTCGAACCCGACGAAGAGACGGAAGTTCTCGAAGATATCGTCGTCGAAAGCGCGCTTCCTTCCTCATCAAGGTTAAAGAATATAACCTCCGACGTTAGCGTCATCACCTCCGAAGAGCTTCAACAAAACCATTACCGAAGCGTCGTCGACGCTTTGAGAGACCAAACCTCACTTTTCGTCATCCAAAACGGCGGACCCGGACAAACATCCGGCTTTACTCTTCATGGAATGGGGGCTGAACATGTATTAGTGTTGATTGATGGTATACGCGTCAACGACCCCACCAGTACCAAAGGCCAGGCGCAACTAGAGCATTTGCGGCTGAGCGATGTGGAGCAGATTGAGATCCTCAAGGGGGCACAGTCGGGTGTCTGGGGCGCCGATGCCGCCGGCGGGGTCATCAACATCGTCACGAAAAAGGCCAAAAAGGGGCTTCATTTCAGCGGGCACCTCGCCGGAGGCAGTTACATGACCCATGAGGGCTCCCTTGTCGCATCCTACGGAAGCGACCGCTACAGCTTCAAAGCGGGTTTCGACGGTTTCAAAACCGACGGTTTCCCGCCCAAAACCACTTCCACATTCGATGCGCAAGATACCGAACGCACCTACCTCGCCGCTTTGACGCTGCGGCCGACCGATTCGACGGAGATTTCAGGCAACTACCGGCAGGTGGTATCGGATTTCGACTATGACGGTGGGTTCAATAACACTTCGGTCAAAAAACACGGAAGTGCCGATCTGAAATTCTACAACCTCAAAATCGACCAGAAAGTGGGGGATGTGACGGTCACCGGGTATGGATGGGGTAGCCGTTTCGAGAGGATCTACGACGGCAATGCCTACAAAGGCAACGAGTACGAAGCCGGTCTCAAAGGGCACTTTTCGCTTGCCCGGGGAGATTACACCCTGGGAGTGAGCCATCGGCGGTCGAAAATGGACAAATCGTATGGGGCCGATTTCGACGGGGATGTGAGAGACAATGCCCTGTACGGTGCATTTTCACAACCGATGCTGAATGGCAGATTGGTAGCCAATGCCGCTTTGCGCTATGACGACTATGACGCTTATAACGACAAAACGACGGGAAAAGTCGGTCTCAAATACAGTATTTCAAACGAGGCGGGATTCGCCGCCAACGTCGGTACCGGATACCGGGTACCCTCTTTGTATGAACGTTACGGAGATGGCGCCTATACATTGCCAAACGATAACCTCAAACCGGAATCGACCACGGCCTACGATGCGAGACTTTTCGGTTATGGAGCCACAATCGGCTATTTCTACAATGAAATTACCGATTTGATCGATTATGTTCCCGGTGCCAATTATGGACCGGGACGGTATGAAAACCGGGAGGGCAAATCGAAAATCCAGGGTGTCGAACTCGCCTACGAGAGAGCGGTGGATGCCATCGATTCGGTTTTGAAACTCTCCTATACCTATGTCGATGCGAAAGACCGCAACGATGCGCGGCTTTTGCGGCGTCCCAGACACCGTGTCGGCGCTTCCTGGAGCTTTTTTGCGACGGACAAACTCGATGTGACGATCGGTATGCAATATGCGGCGGACTATCTGGACGTCCATTACGAAGGGTTTATACCCAAAACGGTACAGATGGGAGAATATATCGTCTGGAATGCGGTCATCAATTACGGCTTGCCGGAATATGGCGGTTTCTACCTGAAACTCGACAATATTTTCGATGAAGATTACCAGGTGATCGATGGTTACAGGACAGAAGGACAGAGCCTTTATGCCGGTTGGAGATTCGTCTACTAAGGCTGTGTAGGATGCAAGTGCGGGGATTCGGGAAAAACTACTTTACGTTGGCGGCGATTCAGGCGTACAGTGCGGCGGCCATGCTGCATGCACGTCATATCGCCGTTGCGGCGTATCGTCCCGAATACCCCAAAAGCGTGGGCGAAGCGGAGGAGGATCCACCCCCTTTGGAGGCGATGCTTCAAGCACTTGTATCCTGTTTCGTCGCCCGGCCTCAATCAAGCGGCGCCAAACCCTGCCACTGCAACTGCTACTTCAAACGGCTCGCCTATCTGCTGCTCTATATCAGCGAGCACTTCCGACGCTTTACCTGCCGCTGCCGCTACACCAAAACCGGATTGGCACCCCCCTTTTTCAACGAACAGTGAAAAAACTAAAAACCAAAAATTTTTGGTGGTCGCTTTGCGACTTTACAAATTGCAAAAATGAGAAAGGGTTTGCTATGTCCGAAACATTGGGAACATGGGTGATGGGGTTCGCCCGTATCGGTGAAAAGAGAGAGTTGAAAAAGGCGCTGGAAGCCTACTGGAGAGGCCAGAGCGGTTTCGAAGCCGTTTTGGAGACGGCGGATATGCTGAAAAAGCGCCACTGGACGTATCAAAAAGAGGCAGGTATTGATGCCGTCAGCGTCAACGATTTTTCGCTTTATGACCAGACGCTGGATATGGTGGAGATGTTGGGTCTGACACCCGATCGATTCAAGGATATCGACGATCCTACGCAGCGCTATTTCGCCATGGCGAGGGGCGATGCGGATCATACGGCGATGGAGATGACCAAATGGTTCAACACCAACTACCACTACATCGTTCCTGAACTCAAAGCCGGCATGGCATGGTCGGTCAATGTGCAAAAGATCGTCGACGAGTACGAAGCGGCCAAAGCCCAGGGGATTACGCCGAAGATCAATCTGATCGGCCCGCTGACATTTTTAGGTAACGCCAAGCGGATCGATACGCCGGATGGGGATGCTCTCTCGCTCTTTGGAGAGATCCTCCCTGCCTACGAAGCACTGGTGAAAGCGCTTGCCGGGCTGGATAGTCGGGTGACGCTCCAGGTGGAAGAGCCGATACTGGTGACCGACAAAGCGTCGCAGGTATCGCTGCTTTGCAAAGAGGCCTATACGCGCCTGGCCGGGGTTGCGGAAAATGTCGATCTTTACGTTGTGACCTACTTCGATCACGCCAAAGAGGCGGTGGCACAGTTGGTACAAACGCCTATCAAAGGTATAGGCCTCGATTTCGTCCACGGTGAAGAGAATGTCGGGGTCGTCGAAGCGATCGCCGAAAGTGGCAAAACGCTGATCGCCGGGGTTGTCGACGGACGCAATATCTGGGTCAGCGATATCGAAGAGAAGGTCCGGTTTTTGGAAAGGCTTGCCGAAAAGATGGAGAAAGAGAAGATCGTCGTATCGACCTCCTGCTCTTTGCTGCATGTGCCATACACGCTCAAGTACGAAGAAAAGATGGACGACGACATCAAATCGTGGCTCGCATTCGGTGTGGAGAAACTGGACGAAGTGGCGCTCATTCATAAAATTTTCCATCGGGGGGCCAACTATCTGAATGCCAAGGAGGCGATGGCTTATGCCAAAAACCGTGAAGCCAACGCACAGAGGCGGACTTCACCGCGAATTCATGATGAAGCGGTGCAAAGCAGGATGGCGGATATCAAAGCGCTCAAAAAACAGCGCATTCCTTTTTCCGAGCGGATTGGACGCCAGCATGCGTGTTTTGGCTATCCGCCCCTTTGCACCACCACGATCGGCAGTTTCCCCCAGACGCCGGAGGTGCGTGCCGTACGGAGAGATTTCAAAAAAGGGGCGATCGGCGAAGCCGAATATGTGGAAAAGATGAAGGGGTTCATCCGCGATTGCGTCGCCTTCCAGGAGGAGATCGGGCTTGAGGTGCTGGTGCACGGCGAGTTCGAGCGCAACGATATGGTCGAATATTTCGGTGAGCAGCTCAAAGGGGTGGCTTTCAGCGAAAACGGCTGGGTGCAGAGTTACGGCAGCCGCTGCGTCAAACCGCCCATTATCTACGGTGACGTGAGCCGGCCAGAGCCGATGACGGTTTTTTGGAGCACCTACGCCCAGAGCCTGACCGAAAAACCGATGAAAGGGATGCTCACCGGCCCCGTGACGATTCTCAACTGGTCCTTCGTACGCGACGACCAGCCCCGCAGTGAAACTTGCTACCAGATCGCTTTTGCGATCCGTGACGAAGTGGACGACCTGCAAAAAGCGGGGATCGGCATGATCCAGGTGGATGAAGCGGCCTTCAAAGAGGGGTACCCTCTAAGAGTCTCCAAACGCCCGGCTTATGAGCGGTTCGCATTGGAAAGTTTCTGGATCGCCACCAACGTGGCCGAGCCAGAGACGCAGATTCATACCCACATGTGTTACAGCGATTTCAACGACATCATCGAAACGATCGAAGCGATGGATGCCGACGTCATCTCCATCGAAACAGCGCGAAGCGGCAACGTGCTTCTCAAAGTCTTCAAATCCTACGGGTACGAAAAAGAGATCGGGCCGGGGGTCTACGACATCCATTCGCCACGCATTCCGAGCGTCGAAGAGATCGAAAAGCAGATCGAAGCCCTGTTGGAGGTACTGCCCGCCAGACAACTCTGGATCAATCCCGACTGCGGCCTGAAAACCCGCCGCTGGGAAGAGGTGAAACCGAGCCTACAACATATGGTGGAGGCGACGATAAGAGTGAGAGAAAGACTTTGACATTTTGATGGGGACGGAGTCTCCATCGGTATCAATCAACGGTGTTTACTGCATCGCCTTCAACGCTTCGTCGAACGCATTGACTTTTTTCATCGCTTCGAGGGAGAGTTTGTTGATCGCGTCCGGTGAAAGGTTGTATTTCATGACGATCTGATTCAACTTTTGGACATCGTTGTTTTCGATAACCCTCACCATGTTCAGAAGCCTACCATAGAGTCCGTCGGCTTCGAAGAGAGCGTTTTCTATCTCATCGGAGACATGCAGATGGTGGAGGATTTCTCTGGGGGGACGGTGGAAAATGAGATGGATAAGCGAGAGCATACCCACAAGATAGGCGGTCTCCTGCATCGATTTGCTGGCATCGGGTTTTATCAGTTTCAGCAGCCCTACCATCAGTTCTGTACGGTTGATGACCATCAGAACCAGCGGATGGTTACCATTGTCGCGCTGTGTCTCTTTTGCAAAAAGCATGACGAGCAGCCATTGGGAGAGCTGGTTGCGCCCCAGCAGCGTAATGAGATGGCGTATCGACGTGACAGTCTGCCGAAGGGAGAAAAAGGGGGAATTGATGAAACGGAGCAGCTGGAGCGTGATTGTGTGTTCTCTTTCGAAAGCTTCCACGAGTTCGTCGGTCGATGCATCGTTGCGTATCAGGTTCCACAGCAGCAAAATCGCGCCGGTTTCTGCGTGGATAGGATACTCTTCGAGCACTTCCGGCTGTTTGAAAAAGTAGCCCTGAAAATAGTCACACCCCATATCGAGCATGTTCTGGTGGGCCTCTCTCGTCTCGATTTTGGAGCAGATCGTCTTGATACCATGCGCTTTTGCTGTTTCGATGATCTTTTTGATCGTCGCTTCATCCAGGGCTTCATGGTCGATTTTGATGTAACTGATCAGATCGAGAATATGGGGCAGTCCGATCGTTTTGGGATCGTGCAGATCGTTGATAGCGAACGTATAGCCTTCCGCTTTGTAGTGCTCGAGAAGGCGGATCAGTTCGGGGTCGTGCATATCCTCTTCGAAAAGGGCGAATATGAGTCTCTCTTTCGGGAGGGCTTCGAGGAGTTTTCTCTTGAGGAAAAGAGGCGTGATTTTGATGATGCCGTAATGCAGGCCGATGACGTTGTCCACACCGATGACGTTGATCAGATTGTTGACGGCGGTCGCCGTCATCACAGTCCCTTTGTCTACATCTTCATCGGGTTTGTGTCCGCGAAAAAGTATTTCGTATCCAAAAAGACGATTGTTTCTGTCGACGATCGGCTGTCTCGCTATGTAAAATGCATCCATGATTACCTCTTCTTTTCCATTGTCGAGTTGATCTCTTCGATCCATTTTGAAGTGTTTCCCTGCCTCGTCTTTCTGTCACTCTGGGGTGTCTTGTGGGTTTTGGTCGGGAAAAAATATCCCAGAACCACCAGAACGAGCACAGCTGCCAGAAAGATGAGAAAAGCCTGCATCAGCGATAGCTTTTGACAAATTCGGCGATGCGCTCTATCCCTTTGCGTATCGTTTCGATGTCGGTCGCGAAGCTGAACCGGAAATAGCCGTCCGTTCCGAAACCGGCGCCCGGAACGACAGCGATACCCGCTTTTTCGAGCATCGCCTTGGCGAATTTCATCGAATCGGGTTCGATCGCCTTGTGGTTGACGAAGAGATAGAAAGCCCCTTTCGGTTTGATGACACAAAGCCCTTCGATTTCGTTGAAGAGGCGCGTCGCCTCCTCACAACGCGCTTCGAAAGCCTGACGCATCATTTCGATATCGGCGTCGGCGCTGCCGTCCAGTCCTTTGATCGCCGCCAGCTGCGTGATGGAGTTGATGTTCGATGTACTCTGGCTCTGGAGTTTTTTCATCGCTTTGACCAGTTCACGGTCGGCGCTCGCGCAATATCCGAAGCGCCATCCTGTCATCGCGACCGATTTGCTCAGTCCGTTGACGGTGACGGTTCTTTCGAACATGTCGTCGCTGACAGAGGCGGCAGCGGTGAAGGTGGTGCCTTCGTAGACAAGCTTTTCGTACATTTCATCGCTTGCGATCATGATATCGGTATCTTTCAGTACGTTCCCGATCGCCTCGAGTTCTTCTCGCGAATAGACCGAGCCGGTCGGATTGGAGGGGGATGTGAGAACGAGCATCTTCGTTTTGGGGGTAATGGCGGCCTCGAGCTGTTCGGGCGTGATTTTAAATGCTGTCGTATCGTCCGTTTCGATCGTGACCGGGATGCCTCCGCTGTATTTGACGAGTTCGGGATAGGTGACCCAGTAGGGTGCGGGTATGATCACTTCGTCTCCCGGATTGATGGTCGCCTGGAAAAGGTTGAAAAGCGACTGCTTCGCACCGTTGCTGGCGATCACCTGGTCGGTCGTGTAGTGCAGGCCGTTGTCGCGCCGCAACTTTTCGGCAATCGCCTCTTTGAGCTCCGGTATGCCATCCACCGGCGTATATTTCGTAAAACCCTCTTCGATCGCCCTGATTGCCGCATCTTTGATGACCTGGGGCGTGTCGAAATCGGGTTCTCCGGCGGAGAAACCCAGGACATCCTTTCCTTCACGTTTGAGTTGTTGTGCCAGTGAAGTGATCGCAATGGTAAGAGATTCCGAGAGTGTCTGAATTCTGTTGGAAAGCATCAATACCCTTTTTTTCTTTTCATTCTATCGAAAAATCGGGGAATGGAGACTTAAACAGAGAAAAACTGTATCTTCTCCTGCTTTCATTGTGTTGCAAGGAAGCGTGGAAGGGTCGCTTCGACCCTTTCGCAGAATCAGCGTTTTTCGGCTTCGCAGTTGGTATCGACGCTGCCGTCTTTGTTGAATTTCACAGTGACGCCGAACTGGTCGTCATCATCGTATTTGATGTAACGTACGCCATCAAGACAGAAGTAGGAGACATTGTCGACATCGATTTTGCCGGCTTCGATATCGGCCGCCTTGACTTGATGCTGCTTGTCGCTGCAGCCGCTGAACGCAAAAAGAAGCAGAGCGGCCGCTCCCAGAAGCAGAGTTTTTTTCATCGTGGATTCCTTTCTGCCGGTGTGGCTGACCTATTGTTTCATAGATTTGATAAAAGCTTTGTAAATTTCGTCCAGTTTCTTGTCTTCCTCGAGCAGCTCTTTGTGCTCGGGAGCGAGTATGTGTTCGATGACCGCGACCCGTTTGAGGAGGTATTCAAAAAGTTCTTTGTTGATGTCGGGAATCTTGTTGTGGCTGAGGGGGCTCTTGTCACGCCCTTTGGTGACCACTTTGGCCGGGATTCCGACTGCCGTCGATTCGGGCGGGACCGAGCGGACAACGACGGAGTTGGCACCGATTTTGGAGTCGTATCCAATCGTGATATTGCCGAGAACCTTCGCTCCCGCCCCGATGACGACGCCCCGTTCTATTGTGGGGTGGCGTTTGCCGGGATTGAGGGAGACACCGCCCAGGGTGACCCCCTGGTAGATCGTGACATCGTCACCCACGATAGCGGTTTCGCCAATAACGACGCCGATGCCGTGGTCGATGAAGACGCGCCGGCCGATCGTCGCGGCGGGGTGGATGTCGATATTGGTGATGAACTGGGAGATACCCATCCAGATGCGTGCGATCAGACGCAATCCTTTGCGATGGAACCAGTTGGCGATGCGGTAGTTGACGATGGCCCAAACACCGGGGTAGTTGAAGAAGAGCTCGAATTTCGAGTGTATGGCCGGATCGCGCCGGTAGACACTGTGAAAATCCTCCACAATGAGCCGATAGAGCGGTGGTGTCATCGTTTTTCTTCCCCTCGAATGGAACTATTCCGCAAAATTGATGGTTCTAAGATAACCATTTTCACTGAGATAGAGGTAAAGTTTGCCAAGTATTTCTTTGCGCTCATCTTCCTCTATTTTTTCGGAATCCTCGATCAATTGTCTGATGCGTCGTTCGACCTCTTTGGTATCGTAATCGATATCTTCGAGCACATCGAGGATATTCTGGGCCTCCAGAATCTTTTCGATGCGATAGGTGCCATCCTCTTCGAAACGTACGATCGCTTCGGTCGGATGGGTGAAGAGGTTGTGGCGCATGCCGAGAATCTCCTGATAGGCACCGACTTTGAAGAAACCCAGGAAGTACTCCTCTTTTTCGACATTCACATCGTGGAGATAGAGCGGATTGTCGATATTGAAGGCGATTTCCCCATCGCTGTCGCAGGTGATGTCCCACAAGCTGGCGGAGCGGGTGGGGGGCTGGTCGAGCCTGTCAAGAGGCATCAGGGGAAATGTCTGGCCGAGACCCCAGTAGTCGGGAAGCGACTGGAAAAGGGAGAAATTCACCAGGTAGCGCTCCTGCACCCGATCGAGTATGTCTTTGATCTCTTTGGACGGTTTGTCGCGCAGGAGTTCCAGCGCCTTCTTGATGATCAGGTGCACCAGTGTTTCGGTGTTGGCCCGGTCTGTCAGATCGATATAGCCCAGGTCGAAAAGTGTAAGAAGCGACTCCATATGATCGAGGGCGTCGTGAAGATACTCTCTGGCGTTTTTCGTCGATATGGAGCGGTAAAGGTCGTAGAGCTCCTGAACCAGCGGAGGATTGGTCTCTTTCAGACGCAGGATCTTTTCGCTGTACTCCTGGCTGAAGAGTTCGAGGACCGGCGCGACGAGGACGGCGTGATTGGCGGCCACGTAGCGCCCCGATTCGGTGAAGATGGTCGGTTCGCGCACCCCTTTGGCCTGGGATATCTCCTTAAGAAGGAATACCACGTCGTTGGTGAACTCTTCGAGGGTGTAGTTGCGGCTTGTCTGTGACTCCTGCTGGCTGTATTCGACGGCCAGCCCACCTCCTATGTTGATGGCGTGCAGGTTTTCGGCACCCAGTTTCCGCAGTTCGGCATAGATGTTTCCGGCTTCCCGGATCGCCTTTTTCAGCGGAGAGATGTGGTTCATCTGGGAACCGATATGGAAATGGATCATCGAAAGCCTGTCGGTGAGGTCGTGGGCTTTTAGCAGGTCCATCGCTTCGAGCAGTTCGGTGGATGTAAGGCCGAACTTTGAGCTGTACCCGCCGCTTTTGGCCCAGATGCCGATGCCGCCCGTGTGGAGTCGGATGCGCAGGCCGATTTTCGGTACGGGCGTGCCGAATCGCTTGGCCTCTTTGATGATCAGTTCCAGTTCGTTGATCCCTTCGATCGTCAGGGTGATGTTGTGCCCCATCTTCGCGGCGAGAAAGCCGATGCTTATGAGTTCCTGGTCCTTGAACCCGTTGACGGTGATCGGTTTGCCCAGGTTGGTATAGGCCATGGCGAGGATCAGCTCCCCCTTGCTCCCCGCTTCGAGGCCGTACTCCAGCTCCTTTGTCGCCTCCATCAGCGGAATGATGAAGCCCGGAAACTGGTTCACTTTCAGCGGAAAGACCGCCTTGAACTTTCCTCCGTAGCCGAACTCCCTCTTCGCCCGTTCGAAATGGGCGAAGAGATTGCGGACATTTTGGGCGGAAAGGTGGGGAAAACGGAGAAAAAGAGGTCCTTTGTATCCTTCATCGCGGAGTCTTTTTGTAATCTCCATCAAAGAGGGCTTGCAGCCGTGGTTGATTTTGACCACTCCATCCTCGACGACGAAGTTTCCTTCGCCCCAGATATGGATGCCGTAAATCTTTTTTGGATCATGCGAATCGGTCGACGGCAATGCGCTGCTCCTCTTTCTTCTCGAGGTCCTTGACCCAGATTTCTCCCGTTTTAAGTTCGTCTTCCCCGATAATGGCGCATTTTCTGACGCCCAGGCGGTCCGCGGCCTTGAGGTGCGCTTTGAGAGATTTTTTGTTATATTCGGCGAAGACCTTTTCGTTCTGTCTCATTTTGTGGGCCAGGTCGACGATGATATCGACGGCTTCGGGGACCATGACACCCAGATAGACACCCTCTCTTCCCTTTCTCGGGAGTTTCACCAGCTCGAGAATCCTTTCGATTCCAAGGGCGAATCCAACAGCCGGTGTCGGTTTGCCGCCGAGAAACTCGACCAGACGGTTGTAGCGCCCCCCGCCGGCGATGGCACTCTGGGCACCGATTTCATCGCTGACGAATTCGAAAGCGGTACGGGTGTAGTAGTCGAGTCCGCGGACGAGCTTGGGATCGAGCTCGAAAGGGAGATTGTGCGCTTCCAGAAGCCTGACGAGTGTGGAGAAATCGGCATCGCAGGTTTCACACAGTTTTTCGGTGATCAACGGCGCGTTTTCGAGCAGGGCCTGACAATTTTCGTTTTTACAGTCGAGAACCCGGATGGGATTGGTATCGATGCGACGCAGACAATCTTCACAGAGGCCGTCACTGATATCGTGGAGATGGCTGACAAGGTGCTCCCGGTAACCGGGCATGCACTCCGGACACCCCAGGGAGTTGATTTTGATTCGGTAGCCGATACCGAGGGCATCGAAGATATCCTTGATCATCAAAATGATATTGAAATCCTCGTAGACGCTCTCTTCACCGAAACTTTCGCATCCGAACTGGTGGAATTCCCTGAGGCGTCCTTTCTGCGGACGCTCGTAGCGGAACATCGGGCCGTGATAGTACATCCGGTGGATGCCTCCCTTTTTGTCCAACTTGTTCTGGATGAACATCCGGACCACACCGGCCGTTCCTTCCGGTCGCAGACAGACATCGTGGCCCCCTTTGTCTATGAACTGATACATCTCCTTGCCGACGATATCGCTGCTTTCGCCCACGCTCCGTTTGAAAAGTGCCGTCTCTTCCAGCAGCGGGGTTTCGATATATTCGTATCCGTACCGTTCGGCGATGTCGCCTGCCGTCTTCAGGATATGGGTAAAGGTTTCGTTTTCCGGTGCGATGATATCTTTCATTCCTCGAAGGGCTTGAATCATAGGCGTTCCTTGATAAATTGGGTGATAAGTCGGGTAATCGTATCAACAGACTGGGTGGCATCGACGACGAGCCGGTCAATTTCGAGCAGGTCGGTCAGCTCCTCCATGCACCGCTGCACCGCCATCATGTATTCGATGCCCCGCTTTTCGATCGTGTCGTGTTTTTTGTCAGAGAGTCTCTTCAGCAGACTCTCCTCGTCGATCGTCATCAAGACGACCGCATCGGGAACAAGATTCGCTGTCGCGTAGCGGTTGAGTTGTAGAAGCGTGTCGATGGCTATCTTCTCATGGACATGGGCGTAAGCGACGCCGGAGATGAAAGAGCGGTCGCTCAGAATCAGTCTGTCGTGGTTGGGACGGATCACACGTTCGGTGTGTTCGGCCCGGTCGGCCAGAAAGAGGAGCACCTCGCTGCGCGGGTGCAGATCGCCTTCTTCAAGAAGGATCGTGCGTATCTTTCTTCCCAGTGGCGTTCCTCCCGGCTCTTTGGTGACGAGTACATTGTCGAAAGCGCGTGCCACCCGTGCCACCTGGGTGCTTTTGCCGACCGTGTCGATCCCTTCGAAAGCGACATACATCTTTTAGGCTTCTTGCTTTCTGGCTGTTTCGACCATCCTGTTCACCTCGGGTGGCAGAAGATGGGCGCAGGATGCATCGTGTTTGAGGATCGACCGGACGACAGAGGAACTGATGAAGGCATTTTCAAGGCTCGGCATCAGGTAGACCGTTTCGATCTCGGGAGCTAGGGAAGCGTTGGCGTATCCCATCTGCAGTTCGTATTCGAAATCGCTGACGGCGCGCAGTCCGCGGATGATGATCGAAGAGTCCATCTGCCGGCAGAATTCCACCAGCAGGCTCGAAAATCCCTGGACCGAGACAGATTTCAGACCGCCGCACGCGGCTTTTGCCATGGCGATACGCTGATCGTGGGAAAACATCGGTCTCTTTTCACTCGATTCCGCCACGGCGACGATGATTTCGTCGAAAAGGTGCGTCGCCCGGATGATGATGTCGAGATGGCCGTTCGTGATGGGATCGAAAGTACCGGGGTAAATCACTTTTTTGTTTTTCATGCTTCCTCGTTTTTCCAACGTTTGAAAAGGGTGTTTTCGATGCCGAGCAGATCGAACCACTTCCCTACGATGAAACGCTCCATCTCCTCCACCGTTTCGTGATCGCTGTAATATCCGGCGATCGGGGGAGCCACGATGACGCCGAGGCGGGAGAGTTTGAGCATGTTTTCGAGCGCGATGGCGCTGAAAGGCATTTCACGCGGTGCAAGCAGGAGAGGTTTACGCTCCTTGATCATCACAGCGGCGGCGCGTGTCACCAGGTTGTCGGCGATGCCGCAGGCGATCTTCGCCAGCGTGTTCATGCTGCAGGGAGTGACAATCATGGCATCGATACGAAAGGATCCCGACGCCATGGGGGCGGAAATGTCGTCGTTTTGATAGATTCGGACACTTTCGTGTTCGATCACTTTACGGCCGTTGTCGGTGACGATCAGATAGGGGCTGACGTGGGCGGGAAGATACTCAAGGAGACGAAAGCCGAGCTGCACTCCGCTCGCTCCTGTAACGGCGACTGTCAGTTTCATCGAATTTCCACCTTTTTCTCTCCTGTCACGACGCCTCTGATCGACTTGCCATCCGATTTTTTAACGGTGACACTGTTGCCCATATAGCCGTTTTGCAACGCCGTTGCCTCGAATTCGATACGTACGTTTCCCTCTTGGTAGATGCAAAGGACCCTTTCGTCCTTTTTGACAGCCGGTATCGGCGCCACCATTCTGGCAGTGATGATTTTGTCTGCCGGGATTATCTGCCGTGCCATGTACCTGCCGCCTGAGAGGTCGGTTACCGGCGTGTCGTGCATCCTGACGAGCGGTATGTTTTCGTACCGCAGGCTGTTTAAGTCAATTATTCTATCTTTTTTTATTTGATGATTCGCTTTATAGACACCCAGCTGTGCATCGATACGAAATTGGAAAAAGTGGTTTTTTTTCCCGCACTTGACCACAAAGGTGCCGTGGTTTCTGCCCAGAGCGCCTTCAGAAAGCCGCAGTGTACATTTTTTCGAAAATTCGAAGGCACTGTATTTTAAACCGGTCGGTTTGACGGTGATGCTTTTGATCTCTATGGCGGGGTAGTGTCTTCTGAATTTTCCGGCGACCTCTTTTTCGAGTGCCGGGTAGCGGCCGATAAAGGAACGTTCGAATGTGATGATGCCGCTTTTGGGCAGTCGGACACGATGTCCCTCTTTTTCCAGAAGCGTTTTGATTTCATAGACGGGTATCTGCCAGCGGAAGCGCTCTTTTGGCAATCGTTTCAAGCAGTTATTATGCCCCTTCAGTCCGAAAGTCTCAGGGGTTATACAGTTGTTTCTAAGAGTATAGCGATCTTTTAGTTCAATAGTGTCGGAATATGAAAAAGCACCAAAAACAAGGAGAGAAAAAATGAATAAAATGGAGCGGGAGACGGGGGTCGAACCCGCGACCCCAACCTTGGCAAGGTTGTGCTCTACCACTGAGCTACTCCCGCGTGAAAAATGGTACCGAGGGCCGGACTCGAACCGGCACGGGCTAATGCCCACCAGATTTTGAGTCTGGCGTGTCTACCAGTTTCACCACCCCGGCTTCTGGTACCCTGAATAATCACGAGTGGAATTTTATTGACTGGCAGCTTAAACACCGATTAAAGGCAATCGGTGCTTCTCTTTTTCAGATTATTTCGCAACCGCTTCTTTCAGTTTTTTCCCTACTTTGAATTTGACGGCACGTGTAGCAGGAACGTCGACGACTCTGTCTGTACCCGGAACTTTCGCTTTTCTCGCAGCACGCTCAGCCGTAGTAAACGTACCGAAACCGATGAAACTTACACTCTTGCCTGCCGCAAGTGCTTCCGTGATTGTATCGATGGCAGCATCGAGGACCGCTTCGGTGTCTTTTTTAGACAATCCCGCTTTTTCGGCGACAGCTTGAACGAACTCGGCTTTTTTCATGGGGCTATCCTTATGTGAGATTTACACGGTCATTGTACAATGTTTTATTTCAAATTGCAAGAAATTACAGGGAAAAACTCAACTTAAATGCCATGATGCCGATATTTACTGCAACAAAAGCGGACTGGGAACCAAATTTGCTTCTTTGAAAGCAGGTTGATGCAAAGCCCCATGAAAGTGATCGTTCACGGCAGGCGAAGGAGCCAAAATGCGCATTACACAGAACAATTTTTACAACAGATTCGTCGCGGAGCAGCAAGGGATCAAACAGCAGCTCGATGCTTTGAGCCGGCAGATCTCCTCGGGTACGAAGATCAAATACGGGTACGAAGATCCGGCGGTCTTTGCCGACACGCTTCGACTCGATTACGAGGAACATTCGTTGACACAGGCGGTCAGTGTCGCGACCGATGCGCAGAATTTCGCCGACAATACCGACAGTGTGATGTTTCAGTTCAGCGATGCGCTCACCCGTTTCAAGACGCTGCTGATTCAGGCGGCCAACGGTTCCAACGCCGAGAGTAACTACTACGCCATCAGCAACGAGCTCAAGTCGCTCAAGGAACATCTCGTCAATCTGGGCAACAGTTCCATCAACGGACGCTTTCTCTTTTCCGGCAGCAAGCTGGATGTCAAACCGCTCGATAAAAATGGCCACTATCACGGCAACGGGGAGGAACTCAAAGCGGTTGTCGGAGCCGGTGTGGAAGTGCCCTACAACATTCCAGGAGAAGATCTTTTTTTGGGCGAAGACGCCAATGTGCACCGTGTGGTAACGACCAACATCCCTCTTCTGAAAGCGAACGGAAACGACCCCGTCACGCTCGATACGACCCTTCAGGAGGTGACGGGCAATGCCAACAGTTTTACATTCACCGTACAGGGACGAAAAAGCGACGGAACGATCGTTTCGAGCAGTTTCTCATTGAATCCGGCTCAGACTGTCAAAGACCTGCTGGACAAAATAGCCGAACAGTACAGCAACGACACTGTCGATGTCGGACTGGTCAACGGGTACATTCATGTCAGAGACAAATTGAAAGGAAACAGCCTGTTTGATTTCCATATATATGGTACGGATGGCACCGAGGACATAGATTTTATAAAAACTCCCGGCACGGCATCCGGTACGTATGACGGTGTACCGTTTGAAAAAACGGGAGAATATACCTTCAGGGGAAATATGGGACAGTTTTTGCTCTCCAACGGTTCTGTGGCTAAGGGGTCCAACAGACTTCAGGAGACGACGGCTGTCGATCTAAGCGGCGGAAGAACGTTGAATATCGCCATCAACGGAACCGATCCTGCCGCAGCCTTTGGCATTGACGAAACCACTTCCTACCAGCAACTGATCGACGAATTGAAGTCCCAGGTATCGGCGGTAACGGGCAATGACGCTGCCGTATGGATCGATAGAAACGGGAAACTGAATATCCAATCGGAGGGACTCGACAGTTTTGCCCTTTATGACGCCAATGCACCCTCGCTGCTTTTCAACACCAACGACGCGTTGACCGTGGACGACCCGAAACACGATCTTTTCGCTTCCCTCGGCGAAGCGATCGAAGCGGTGGAGAACGGTCTGCTCTATCCCGACGGCAGCAACGATGCGCTGGCGAGAAATCCCGGTATCGAAAATGCACTCGAGCGCATCGATCACGTGCTGGACCATGTCGAAAAGGAGCATACGAAAATCGGTGCCATGTCCAACAGCCTCAAATATGCCGTCGAGCGAAGCGAGACGCTGCGTATCAATGTCCAGACCCTTCGGTCCGATGTACTCGACACCGATATCGGTGAAGCGACGGTACGGTTGAACCAGCTCAGCCTCAATTTTCAGGCGATGATGGCCTCCATCGCCAAAGTGCAGAATCTCTCTTTGGTTAATTACATTTAATCGTCTTGCAATGAATTCGAAGGATGAGATATAATCTTTCTTCGAATTCGACAAGAAGGAACGGACAATTTTTAAAACAGCTTTTCTCCTCACCATCGCAATTCTTTTTATCTACGGAACCATCGCGACATTTTTTCCCCAGAGTGCCATGGTGGGTACACTCGGCACACTTGTCGGAACGCACAACCTGGAGCTTTTCGGGTACCTCGGCTATGTCGATTTCATCTTTCTTCTCTATCCTCTCTACCGACTCTACAAACTTCGCAGTATCGATGATTTCGAAATAGAGAGTTTCGCCGCATGGACTCTTTTTCTCTTTTCGCTGCTGATTCTCCAGGCGCTGGTGGCGGCATCTGCGATGCGGGGATGGGTAGGGGCGTCCATCGTCGATTTTCTTCATCCGTTTATTGGAGATGCGGGAGTCTGGCTTTTCTGGCTGATGACCCTGACACTCTCGGGTGTGATTCTGTGGGGAGAGAAGATTCACTGGAAACTCTCCGACATCCGGGAGATGTTGGCGTCCAAACCGAAAGAGCCGGATGTCGGGCTGGCCGAAACCCCGCGCAAAAAAGCGGAGAGAAAGCCAAAAGCCGCGGCGAAAAAAGAGGTGTCCGAAACCATGGTTTCTGCCGAAGTGACAGAGCAGGAGAGACCGCCGTTTGAAGAGGCATCCGACGAAGAGACCCCGCAGGAGAAAGAGGATGAGCAGCCACCGCGTTCCAACCCGGACCATGCGTCGGTCGAAATCGTCCACGAAATCGAGGAGAACAAGAGACTTCTCGAACAGATCGAACTGGGAGAGAAAGAACAGACAAAACCGAAAAATTTCAAGCTTCCCAAAATCGATTTTCTTCAGAAACCGCCCAAAAGAGGCAAAGAGGTGAACGAAGCGGAGATCGACACGAAGATCAGCGATCTGCTGGAGAAGCTGGCCAAGTTCAAAATCGAGGGAGACGTGGTGCGCACCTATGCCGGGCCGGTCGTGACCACTTTCGAATTCAAGCCGGCCGCACACATCAAAGTCTCGAAAATTTTGAACCTGCAGGATGATCTGGCGATGGCGCTGCGGGCGCAGACCATCCGCATACAGGCACCGGTACCGGGAAAAGATGTGGTCGGTATCGAAATTCCCAACAAAGAGGTCGAAACGATCTATCTAAGAGAGATTCTCGAAGACAATATCTTCAAAAAGTCGAAATCGCCCCTGACGATCGCTCTGGGCAAGGATATCGTAGGAAAACCTTTTGTCACCGATCTGAAAAAACTTCCCCATCTGCTGATCGCTGGAACGACAGGAAGTGGAAAGAGTGTCGGGATCAACGCGATGATTTTGAGCCTTCTTTACCGCAATTCGCCCGATCAACTGAAACTGATGATGATCGATCCGAAAATGCTGGAGTTTTCGATTTACAATGACATTCCCCATCTTCTAACGCCGGTCATCACCCAGCCGAAGAAGGCGATCACGGCACTTTCGAACATGGTCACGGAGATGGAACGGCGCTACCAATTGATGAGCCAGACCCGCACCAAAAATATCGAAACCTACAACGAAAAGGCAAAGAGAGAGAAGAGGGAGGCGTTGCCCTACATCGTCGTCATTATCGACGAACTGGCGGACCTGATGATGACAGGCGGCAAGGATGTCGAGTTTTCGATCGCCCGTCTGGCGCAGATGGCGCGGGCCAGCGGCATCCATCTCATCGTCGCGACACAGCGTCCCAGCGTCGACGTCGTCACGGGTCTCATCAAAGCGAATCTTCCATCGCGCATCAGTTACAAAGTGGGACAGAAGATCGACTCCAAGGTGATCCTCGATTCCCTGGGAGCAGAATCGCTCCTCGGACGCGGCGACATGCTCTTCACTCCTCCCGGCGGAGGCGGGCTTATCCGGCTGCACGCTCCCTGGAGCAGCGAACAGGAGATTGAAACCATCGTTGAGTATCTCAAAGCGCAGCGGCTCGCGGAGTACGACGAGCATTTCCTTATGGAGAGCGACGCGGAGGGCGGCGCGCTGCCCGGCGGCGGGACGGTGGACGATATCGATCCCCTCTTCGAAGAGGCGAAACAGATCGTTCTAACGGACAGAAAAACGAGTATCAGCTATCTGCAACGCCGTCTTCAGATAGGTTACAACCGTGCGGCACGCATTGTCGAACAGCTTGAGAGCATGGGTGTCGTATCGGCGCCCAATGCGAAGGGAAACAGGGAAATTCTCGAGGGGTAAACCGAATCTCTTCAAAATCTCTCTGGCATACCACGTTACCATTCAACACACAGTAGAAATTTGTATGTTACCAATCGTTACACAGTGGCGAAGATTACGGAACTCTTTGTTAAAATAGATCGATACATACCATAATGAAGGAGAAAGAATGGGTTTTATGGCCGATTATGAAAAGCATGTGAAAGAGCGCGAAGCGCTGGGCGTTCCTCCGCTTCCGCTGAACGCAGAGCAGACGGCACAGGTTATCGAACTTCTCAAAGAGATTCCGATCGTGGAGGAGGAGAAGCTTCTGGATCTTCTCGAAAACCGTGTGCCGCCGGGCGTTGATGATGCCGCTTATGTCAAAGCGGCGTTTCTGAACGATATCGTACAGGGCAAAGCGGAAACGGCCGCGATCTCTCCGCTGCGTACCGTCAGGATGCTGGGCATGATGCTGGGCGGCTTCAATGTCAAGCCTCTGGTCGATGCCTTGAGCCACAAAGATCCCCAAATCGCCCAGGAAGCGGCGAACCAACTGAAAAACACCCTCCTCGTTTATGATGCGTTCAACGATGTGAAAGAGCTTGCCGACCAGGGCAACCGATATGCCAAGGAAGTCCTGGAGAGCTGGGCGAACGCCGAATGGTTCCTGAATCGTCCGGAACTTCCGGAAGAGATCACCGTTACGGTCTTCAAGGTCCCCGGTGAAACCAATACCGACGACCTCTCTCCGGCCAGCGAAGCTTTTACCCGCAGCGACATTCCCCTCCATGCCAACAGCATGCTCACCGCGAAGATGGAGGATCCGATCGGTACGATCAAAAAGCTGAAAGAGAAGGGGCATCCGGTGGCCTATGTCGGCGACGTTGTCGGTACGGGGTCCTCCCGAAAATCGGGTATCAACTCGGTCCAGTGGCACCTGGGCGAAGATATTCCGGGTGTGCCCAACAAACGCACGGGCGGCGTGATCATCGGCGGCATCATCGCACCGATCTTCTTCAACACGGCCGAAGACTCCGGAGCCCTGCCGATCGAAGCGCCGGTCGAGAAACTGGAGACGGGCGACGTCATTACGATCAAACCCTACGAAGGAAAGATCTACAAAAACGGCGAAGTGGTCAGCGAGTTCAAGCTCAAACCCAACACGCTTCCGGACGAATACCGTGCAGGCGGCCGGATTCCGCTCATCATCGGCCGCAATCTGACACGCAAGGCGCGTGAAGTCCTGGGGATGGGTGAAGAGAACATCTTTGCGCGACCCGAACAGCCGGAAGGCAAAGAGGGCGTCGGTTATACGCTGGCACAGAAAATGGTGGGCAAAGCGTGCGGCATGGAAGGTGTCCGCCCCGGTATGTATGTCGAGCCGGAAGTCTCCACCGTGGGCAGCCAGGATACGACAGGACCGATGACGCGCGACGAGATCAAAGAACTGGCGGCCCTCAGTTTCGGTGCCGATCTTGTCATGCAGTCTTTCTGCCATACGGCCGCCTATCCGAAGCCGTCGGATGTGCAGTTGCAGCACACGCTTCCGCCCTTCTGGACCAGCCGGGGCGGCGTCATTCTGCGACCCGGCGACGGGGTCATCCACAGCTGGCTCAACCGCATGGTGCTTCCCGACACGGTCGGCACCGGCGGTGACAGCCATACACGTTTCCCGATCGGTATCAGCTTTCCGGCAGGTTCCGGTCTGGTTGCTTTCGCGGCGGTCACCGGCACGATGCCGCTGAACATGCCTGAATCGGTACTGGTCCGCTTCAAGGGAGAACTGCAGCCGGGAATCACGCTCCGTGACCTGGTCAACGCGATTCCCTACTTCGCGATCAAGCAGGGATTGCTGACCGTCGAGAAGAAAGGCAAGAAGAACATCTTCGCCGGCCGTGTGCTGGAGATCGAAGGGCTTCCCTTCCTCAAATGCGAGCAGGCTTTCGAACTCTCCGACGCATCGGCGGAACGAAGCGCGGCTGCCTGTACCGTCAAACTCGACAAAGAGCCCGTCATCGAGTACATCAACTCCAACATCAAGCTTCTCGAAGCGATGATCGACCAGGGATACGAAGACAAGCGCACCATTCAGCGTCGTATCGACAACATGAAGAAATGGCTCGAAAACCCGACGCTGATGGAGGCGGACGAAAACGCCGAATATGCCGCTGTCATTGAGATCGACCTGAACGAAGTGACCGAACCGATCGTCGCTTGTCCGAACGACCCGGACGATGTGGCGACACTGAGCGAAGTACTCGCCGATCCGAATCGTCCTCACAAGATCGAAGAGGTCTTCGTGGGTTCGTGCATGACCAACATCGGCCTCTTCCGCGCGCTCGGAGAGGTGCTCAAAGGCAAAGGCCAGGTGCCTACCCGCCTCTGGATCGCACCGCCGACCAAAATGGACGAGAAACAGCTCATCGAAGAGGGCTACTACGCCATCTTCGGTCAGGCGGGTGCGCGCACGGAGATCCCGGGATGTTCGCTCTGTATGGGCAACCAGGCCCGTGTACGCGACAACGCCATCGTCTTCTCCACGTCGACGCGCAATTTCGACAACCGGCTCGGCAAAGGAGCCCAGGTCTATCTGGGTTCCGCGGAACTGGCGGCGGTCTGTGCGATTCTCGGACGCATTCCGACCAAAGAGGAGTACCTCGAGATCGTGCCCCAGGCGATCGCCGGCAAAGAGGAAGACGTCTACAAATATCTCAGCTTCGACAAAGTTGACAGGGAAACCCTCGAATACATGGTCGGCTGATACCCTGTTTGGCCGGGATACCTTCCCGGCCAAACCTTTTTTTCTTCTCGATACGCTACAATACCCCTATGAAAACAGTTCTTTTGATGCTCTCACTTGCATTGGCTCTTTGTGCCGGAGAGCTTCACATTGACCATCTGGAAACCACTGTTTTGGAGAAAAAGAGCGGAAAACCCGTCAACGTGGAACTCTCCATCGTGCTTCAGGGGCGCGATATCCAACAAAGCGAGGTGGCGTTGATGGATGTGATTCAGACGGCCGTTGGGAGTTTTTGGGCCGAAACACTTGTGACGTCACGGGGCAAGGCGCAATTCAAAAAGATGGTGGTCGAACTGGCCGACAGGCAGTACGGCATTGAAATCGATTTCGTCTATATACAGAATATACGCATCGAGACCGACACGCTTGAAAAGTGTCTCGAACTGATCAGAAAGATACCCCGTTAAAATCTTCCGTCGATAATGTCGTAATCTTCGGGGATATCGCATTCAAGAAGCGAATCGTCGATTTTGGAAGTATCGACACGGCTGAATTTGAGGGTGACACGATTACCCAGCTCATCCGTATATCCGACAGAGTTGAGATGTTTTCCGCCGTCGACATATATGTCGTAGGCGACACCGTTGTAGTGGGCGATATAGTGGGTTTTATCGATGTTCTTCGCATGTTCGAGAATGGCAAGCAGGGGAATGGTTCTGTCGAGACGATAGAGAGTGGCCTGTTCCAGTTCGGGTTCGATAACCCAGGCACGGTTGCCCTGTAGACAGATCGTTTTTTTCACCGGAGTTTCGTAAATCCATTTCGCCCGGTCGGGGACCTTGACGGCGACATGGCCGCTGTAACGGAGTGTCCGGTTGTTCTCGCTGTTGAGAACGGTCTGGTTGAAATCGGCACGCATCTGTTCGGGGACCGGCAGTGCGGCAAAGAGGGCGGTCGAGAGGGCTATGGCGGCAAATATTCTGTTCATGGGACGATTTTATAAAAAGCTGTGTGAATATGTGATAAAATTATACGCTTAATAATCCGCTACAAATTTTTTGCAGATTGTCCCACTACTCAATGAAGGTAAACAAGAATGATTAAATCGGTTTTTCGTGCCATAGTCGGAACGGCCAACGACAGGGAGCTGAAAAAGTACGCCAAAAAAGTCAAAAAGATAAACGCCCTGGAACCCAAATACGAAAAGATGGATGACGAGGAGCTCAAAAGGGCGTTCAACACTCTGAAAGAGAAGGTAGTGGCGGCAGACGCCACCTTGGATGATGTTCTTTTCGACTCGTTTGCCATTACGCGGGAAGCGGCGAAACGCACTCTCGGCATGCGGCACTTCGATGTCCAGCTCATCGGAGGCATGGTTCTCCACGACAACAAAATCGCCGAAATGAAGACCGGCGAGGGTAAAACACTTGTCGCCACGCTGCCCGTGGTACTCAATGCGATGCTCGGACGCGGCGTCCATGTCGTCACGGTTAACGACTACCTCGCCAAACGGGATGCGACGGAGATGGGAAAGATTTACAATTTCCTGGGATATTCCGTCGGTACGATCACGGCGGATATACCCGATGACGCGACCCGCAAAGCGCAGTACGATGCCGATATCACCTACGGTACCAACAACGAATTCGGGTTCGATTATCTGCGTGACAACATGAAATACTCCCTGGAGGAGATGGTGCAGCGTGACCACTACTACGCGATTGTGGACGAGGTCGATTCGATCCTGATCGACGAGGCACGCACACCGCTGATCATCTCGGGTCCCACCAAGAGCAAACTGGATAACTACATGCGGGCCGACAAGGTGGCGAGGCAGATGGTGCGGGACGAGGATTTCACGGTCGATGAAAAAAATCGGGTCATACTCGTAACCGAAAAAGGGATCGAAAAAGCCGAGAAACTTTTCGGTGTCGACAATCTCTACGCGATGGAGAATGCCATTCTCGCTCACCATCTCGACCAGGCGCTCAAGGCGCACCACCTTTTCGAAAGGGATGTGGATTATGTGGTCAAAGATGGGGAGATCGTCATTGTCGACGAATTCACGGGACGCTTGAGCGAAGGGCGCCGCTTCAGCGAAGGGCTGCATCAGGCGCTGGAAGCCAAAGAGGGTGTGGAGATCAAGGAGGAATCCCAGACATTGGCGGACATCACTTTCCAGAATTATTTCCGTATGTATGAGAAACTGGCGGGTATGACGGGTACGGCACAGACGGAAGCGACGGAATTCGCCGAGATTTACGGACTCGATGTTATCTCCATTCCGACCAATGTGCCGGTGATTCGCAAAGATATGCCCGACCTGATCTACAAAACGGAAAAAGAGAAATTTGATGCCGTCCTCCGGGATATCAGGGAACGCAACAAAAAAGGGCAGCCGATCCTGGTCGGTACGGCATCGATCGAAAAGTCGGAAGTGCTCCACGAACTGCTCAAAAAAGAGAAGATTCCGCACAACGTGCTCAATGCCAAAAACCACGAACACGAAGCGGAAATCATCAAAGACGCCGGCAAAAAAGGGGCGGTCACCATCGCGACCAATATGGCAGGACGCGGTGTCGATATCAAGATCGACGACGAGGTGCGCGAACTCGGCGGCCTTTACATTATCGGTACGGAACGCCACGAGAGCCGTCGGATCGACAATCAGCTTCGGGGACGCTCCGGTCGCCAGGGAGATCCGGGCGAGAGCCGCTTCTACCTGAGCCTCGAAGATCACCTGCTGCGTATTTTCGGCAGTGAACGCATCAAAACCATCATGGAGAAGATGGGTGTCGAAGAGGGCGAGTATATCGAATCGAAGATGGTGACCCGTGCCGTCGAGAAGGCGCAGAAGAAGGTCGAAAACCTCCATTTCGAGTCGCGTAAACACCTCCTTGAATACGACGATGTCGCCAACGAACAGCGCAAGCTGGTCTACAAGTTCCGCCACGAACTTCTCAATCCCGAATTCAATATTTCCGAGAAAATCGATACGGTAAGAGAGGAGTATCTCGACAATCTGATGATGGATTGCGGTATATTCGACGGTGCCCCACGGGAGGATTTCGATCTGGAGAGATTGCGTCTGAAGCTTCTTGAAGAGCTGGGTGAAGCCTTCGAACCCTCCGAACTGGAAGGCAAAGAGTATCACGACCTCAGAGAATTTCTGCTCGAAGAGCTCAAGAGGCGTTACGAAGAGAAGATGGCCGCCATTCATCCCGAACAGCGCAACGAGATCGAACGAATCATTTATCTGCAGGTGCTCGACAACGCCTGGCGCGACCATCTTTACCAAATGGATATCCTTAAAACCGGTATCGGACTGCGGGGTTACAATCAGAAGGATCCGCTGGTCGAATACAAAAAAGAGAGCTACAATCTCTTTACCGAACTGGTCGAATCAATCAAGTTCGAAGCACTCAAAACCCTCTATCTCATCCAATTCAAAAGCGAAGAGGAGCTGGCCGAAGAGCAGGCGGCCATCGAGCGGATGCGGGAGCAGATGGAAGCGGAAATGGATAACTTCTCGACCAACAAGGAGGAAGAGCTCGCTCCCCTGGCAGGCAAAAAGAAACCGGCCCGCAACGAACCGTGCCCCTGCGGAAGCGGCAAGAAGTACAAACACTGCTGTGGCAGAAGCGGCCCGAAAAAAGGCGCTTTGGCAAAAAATTCCTGATGAAATTTCAAAAATCGTGAAACAGAAAGCAAAAATGCGGAAAAAAAGAGTGCGCTTGCCATCGTCTGTTTCCGGTTCCCGTTTTTCCATTCACGAAAGGTAAATCGTGAATAAACGTTTCGTCAATACGATGGTACGGCGCTATCTGCGCTTTGACAGAGAGCATCCTTTTATATTTCTCTCGGCAATTCTCGCTTTTCTCGGTATCATGATCGGTGTGACCGTCCTTATCATTGCCATGGCGATCATGAACGGAATGGAGAAGGAGTTCGAAAAACGGCTCTTCGTGATGAACTACCCTCTGACTGTCTATCCGAAACTTCGAAACGCCATCGACGACGCTCTCGTTACAGCTTTGGAAGACAAGTTTCCCGATCTGTCGTTTAGTCCCTATATGCAGACACAGGTAATGGTCCGCAAAGGCGGGACCCTGAAGGGGGGATTGATGTTCGGTATCGATCCGGAGCGGGAAAAGGTCGTCAACGAGGTTTTCGCAAAAGCCTATGCCAAACCTTTCGGAAAATATGGCGTCGTTATCGGCAAACCATTGGCGGAACATCTTCGGCTGGATATCGGCGACAAGATCATGTTCATTTTTTCGACACTTCGGCCCGCCGGTCTTACACTGATGCCCCTTTCCAAACGTTTCACGATCGAGGGACTTTTCAGGTCGGGACTCAACGCCTACGACGAGAGCTACTATTATACCTCGTTTCGGACATTTGAAAAGATATTGGGCCGAAAACCCGGCCACTACGACGGTATCCATATCGAATCGCATCATCCCATGAAAGATATTGAGACGATCAAAGAGGAGCTGCCCGGGTCCGTGGGTATCATCGGCTGGTGGCAGCAAAACGGCAACTTCTTCACTGCGATGCAGATGGAAAAACACGCCCTTTTCATCGTGTTGATGCTCATTATTCTCATCGCTTCGCTCAACATCGTCAGTTCACTGTTGATGACGGTGATGAACCGTCGCAGCGAGGTGGCGCTTCTACTTTCACTAGGCGCATCGAAACGGGAGATCATGCAGATTTTTTTCAGACTCGGTCTTATCATCGGACTGGGCGGCGTATTCTTCGGCGCACTGCTGGGCCTGGTCGGCGTGGAACTGCTGAGTCACTTCGATATCGTATCCCTTCCCGAAGATGTCTATGGCACCAGCCGCCTGCCGTTGGATTTGGATGCCGTCGATTTCGTGAGTATCCTTGTGGGTGCTTTTTTAATTACACTCTTCTCATCCCTCTACCCGGCGAAGAAGGCCTCGCAAGTAGATCCGCTCAAAGTTCTCAGGAACGAATAGTTTTATTTTACTCTCTTGTAAACTTTCTCTGATATACCCGTATCAGCGAAATCCATCTGCCGGTACCTCTTTAAAGATTTCTTTTAAAACGGATAAATAAACATTTAATGTAATATAGTTATAATCTTTAACGAAATGAATTCTGTGATCTCATCATAGATTACAACAACTCCAGGTTTGAAGTTTCACGGATGAGGAGTATGGCATGCAACATGTTTTTATCGGCTTGCTCGGTGTCGTCGCTCTGCTGACGGTCGCATTTCTCTTTTCCAGCAATCGCAAGGCGATCAACCCACGAACGATTTTGGGTGCGTTGGCGTTGCAGGCGCTGGTGCCGGCGTTTGTGATCTATACCGATTCGGGTGCGGCGACGCTGCAGGCGATCAGTGACGGGGTCCAGGCGGTGATCGACAGTGCCCAGACCGGTATCGGTTTTGTCTTCGGCCCTCTGGTGGATGTGAAGAAGATCGGTTTCATTTTCGCGGTCAAGGTGCTGCCGGTCATCATCTTCTTCGCAGCGCTGATGTCGGTGCTTTATTATCTGAAGATCATGCAGGTGGTTATCAAGGTGATGGGAGGCGGCCTGCAGAAGCTGCTCAAAACCTCGCCCGTCGAATCCCTATCGGCGGCCGCCAACATTTTCGTCGGCCAGACCGAAGCGCCCCTGGTGGTCAAGCCTTATCTTCCGACGATGACGAAATCGGAACTCTTCGCCATCATGTCGGGCGGGCTCGCTTCCGTCGCCGGAGCGGTGCTGGCCGGATACGCCACCATGGGCATTCCCTTGAACTATCTGATCGCAGCCTCCTTCATGGCCGCACCCGGCGGGCTGTTGATGGCCAAAATGTTAGAACCCGAAACCGATACCCCCAGGACGGATCTGGAATCCAAAATCGTCGAAGAGCAGGAGAAGGAGACGGAGGCGGTCAACGTCATAGACGCGGCCGCCATCGGTGCGTCGGACGGGCTGAAGCTCGCGGCCAATGTCGGCGCCATGCTGATCGCCTTCGTCGCGCTGATCGCCCTGCTGAACATGATGGTGGGGGGCATCGGCGGTATGTTCGGCCTGGAAAACCTGACGATCCAGCAGATGCTGGGGTACCTCTTCGCCCCCGTCGCCTTTATTCTCGGCGTGCCGTGGGAGCATGCGACCGATGTGGGCTCGCTGCTTGGTATCAAACTCATCATCAACGAATTCGTCGCCTATATCGATCTGGTGAAGATGAAAGAGAGCCTCGACGTGCACTCTTTCGCCATCGCGACGGTGGCGCTCTGCGGTTTCGCCAACCTCTCCTCGCTCGCCATTCTTTTGGGGGGCCTGGGGGTCATCGCCCCGGGCAGACGGGGTGATATCGCCCGTATGGGAATGAAAGCGATTCTGGCGGGAACGCTTTCCAATTTCATGAGTGCCACGCTGGTGGGTATATTTGTCGCGATCAAAATGCTCTAAGGAAACCCCAATGCAAGATCCGCAAACGGCGGCGAAAACCGCTTTGGTCCTGATGGACCTGACATCTCTTAACGACGACGATACCAAAGAAGTGATCGTCCAACTCTGCCATGACGCCCACACCCCCGCGGGCGATACGGCGGCGGTCTGCATCTATCCCCGGTTCGTTCCCATCGCCAAAAAGACGCTAATAGAGCAGGGGACACCCCGCATCAGCGTGGCGACGGTCACCAATTTCCCGTGGGGGGACGATGACATCGACATCGCCGTGGCGGAAACCAAAGCCGCCATCGCCTACGGTGCCGACGAGGTGGATGTGGTCTTTCCCTACCGGGCGTTGATGGCGGGAGACGAGCGGGTCGGCTTCGACCTGGTCAAAGCGTGCCGGATGGCGTGCGGAGACGGGGTGAAACTGAAAGTCATTCTGGAGACGGGGGAGCTGAAAGAGTCTGAGCTGATCGCCAAAGCTTCCCGCATCGCCATCGATGCGGGCGCGCATTTCATCAAGACCTCCACCGGCAAAGTGCCCGTCAACGCCACCCTCGAAGCGGCGGAGGTGATGCTGACTATCATCAAAGAGGTCAATCCCGGTGTAGGGTTCAAGGCTGCAGGCGGTATCCGGGACGTCAAAAGTGCCAAAGCCTATCTGGAGTTGGCGGAGCGGGTCATGGGCCCGGGCTGGATATCCAAAGAGCATTTCCGTTTCGGGGCTTCGGGACTTTTGAAGAGTATTCTGGAGACGCTGGGTTTGGCCAGTGCCGATGAAGAGAAGAGGGAAGGGGAGGTTTACTGATGAGACGCACGATTATACTGCTGCTGGACTCCTTCGGAATCGGCGGGGCCGAAGATGCCTGCCGATTCCGAGATGTGACGAAGGAGGGTCGGCCCTTCAACGACGACGGGGCCAATACCCTGGGCAACATCGCCGCCTTCTGCAACGCGGGACTGGCGGAGGAGGGGCGCACCGGGGCTTTGAAACTGCCCCATCTCAACCGGCTGGGTCTGGGATTCGCCGCCAAAGAGAGTTGCGGCGGATGCTACCCCGAGGGGCTTAATGAAGATGTGGTGCCCGAAGGGGCGTACGGATACGCGTCGGAAGTCTCCACCGGCAAGGACACCTCCAGCGGCCACTGGGAGATGATGGGCGCCCCCGTGACCTTCAAATGGGGCTATTTCCGCAAAAAAACCGACTCCTTCCCGCCCGAACTGATCGAAGCGTTCATCAAAGAGGCGAAAGTACCGGGGATTCTGGGCAACTGCCAGGCGTCGGGAACGCAGATTATCGAAAAATATGGCATGGAACATATAAAAACCGGCAAGCCTATCGTCTACACCTCCGCCGACAGCGTTTTCCAGATAGCCGCTCACGAAGAGCACTTCGGCCTCGAGCGGCTATACGAGATATGTGAAATCGCCAGAAAACTGGTGGACCGGTACAATGTGGCCCGGGTCATCGCCCGCCCTTTCGTGGGCGAGTCGCCCCAAACCTTCAAGCGCACCGGCAACCGTCACGACTACTCCGTCAAACCGCCGGCGAAAACCCTGCTGGACGAAATGAAAGAGGCGGGCAAAGAGGTGGTGAGCGTGGGCAAGATCAAGGATATCTTCGCCGGTTGCGGCATCACACGCGCCTACCGCGCCAACGGGATCGAGGAGCTCTTCGACACGACGCTGGAGGCGGTGAAGTCGCTAAAGGATGATGGCATCGTCTTTACCAACTTCGTCAATTTCGACGCCGACTACGGCCATAGGCGCAACATCTCCGGCTACGCCAGGGAGCTGGAGTATTTTGACAGCCGGCTGCCGGAGATGATGGCACTGTTGAATGAAGAGGATCTGCTGGTGGTGACCGCCGACCACGGATGCGACCCGACCTGGTGGGGCACCGACCATACCAGAGAGCACATCCCCGTGCTCTTCTACGGCAAAAAGGTGCGCCCCGTCAACCTGGGGCACCGTTACACCTTCGCCGATATCGGTCAGACCATCGCCGAGCATCACGGCATGAAGCCGCTGTTGGTAGGCAAGAGTTTTTATCAGGAAATTTACAGAAGCTAAAGGAGAAGTTATGCCAACCCCCCATATCAACGCACAACCGGACGATTTCGCCGAAACGGTGCTGCTGCCCGGAGATCCCCTTCGGGCCAAATTCATCGCCGAAACCTTCATGGAGGATGCCAAACTGGTCACCGACGTGCGCAACATGTTCGGGTTTACCGGCACCTACAAAGGCAAACGGGTCTCGGTGATGGGAAGCGGCATGGGTATTCCCTCCGCCTCCATCTACGCCACCGAACTCATCACCGAATATGGCGTGAAGCAAATCATTCGGGTAGGCACCTGCGGCGCGGTGAGCCGGGATATCGAGGTGCTGGATGTCATCATCGGTATGGGCGCCTCTACCGATTCCAAGGTCAACCGGATGCGATTCAACGGCCACGATTTCGCCGCCATCTGCGACTACGAACTGCTGCGAAAGGCGGTGGACACCGCCAAGGCCAAAGGGATCGACACGAAGGTGGGCAACATCTACTCCGCTGACCTCTTCTATACGCCCCAACCGGAGATGTTCGATCTGATGGAGAAGCTGAACATTCTGGGGGTGGATATGGAGGCGGCAGGCCTCTACGGTGTGGCGGCGGAGTTCGGCGCCAAGGCTCTGACCATCCTCACCGTCTCCGACCATATCCGCACCGGTGTCAAAACCACCTCCGAAGAGCGGCAGACCAAGTTCAACGCGATGATGGAGATTGCCCTGGATGTGGCCGTTTCATAGGTTGATGATTATGAATAAAAGGAAAAGATGGATCGTCACGCTCTTTTTGGGGTCGCTGTTGATGGCGGGACCATCGCTGTGGGCGAAAGAGGCTTCGGAAGCCCAGGCGGAGATCGCCGCTTACAAAAGTGAGGGAGAGCAGGAGGCCTCAAAGCCCTGGTACAAACCCGATTTTACCTGGAACGACGTCAACATCAACTATCTCGACTGGAGCGACGGAAGCGAACGCCGGGGGGCAGGTAACTACGACGATTTCCCCTATATTGAACTGGAAGGGGGAGCCGGTTGGGGGTGGGGTGAATTTTACTTTTTCACCGACTGGGAGAATCCGGGCAAAGGATTCGATGCCGATAAGGCGCCCAGGGACAGCCGATGGGTCATCAAGCCGATTCTCGATATCAATATTCCCAAAGCAAAAGGGTGGATGAAGAATGTGCAGCTGCATATTCAAGACTACTATCTCTATGGCAAGACTTTCCATGTCAACAATCTGGTGATCGGATTGGCTTACAAATATATAAGCGACAACTTTTTTATGCGCCCTTTCGTGGGCCTCCACTACATGCACGACTCTTTCCACGAATCGCTTTGGAACGGTTATATGGGGGGATGGGTCTTCAACTACGATTTTAGGCTCTTCAACCAAAAATTCTCCCTCTCCAACTGGCACGAATTCGAGTGGGACCGGGATGAATCGACCTATCTCAACCCGGACGGCTCTAGGCAGCCCTTTGGAGACCGCTCATCCTGGGGCGTGCAGGGGGCACTGGCTGCCTGGTGGCATGTGAATGAACATTTTTCCGGAGGCGTTCAGTACCGGTATGCGTGGCACAAACTGGGCTCCTACGACTATCTAACAGGTGTGATTTACACTTTGAAATATAACTTCTAACTTCAGTTCTAAAAGGATCGATATGCTGCTTCCCCAGGAGATTATCCGCAAAAAGAGAGACGGCGGCGAACTGAGCCGGGAGGAGATCGCCTTTTTCGTCAAAGGAATCACGGACGGGAACGTGAGCGAGGGGCAGATCGCGGCGTTTGCCATGGCGGTCTATTTCAATGGGATGACGATGAAGGAGCGTATCGCCCTGACCGAGGCGATGCGCGACAGCGGCGAAGTGCTGGAGTGGCGAAGTCTGGGGCTGGACGGGCCGGTGCTCGACAAACACTCCACCGGCGGGGTCGGCGACGTGGTCTCTTTGATGCTGGGGCCCATGGTGGCTGCCTGCGGCGGATACGTGCCGATGATATCAGGACACGGACTGGGTCATACGGGTGGCACGCTGGACAAGTTCGACGCGATACCGGGGTACGACACGGCACCCAACAATGCACTTTTCAGAAAGGTGGTCAAAGAGGTGGGTGTCGCCATCATCGGCCAGACCGGCAACCTGGCGCCGGCGGACAGGCGCTTCTACGCCATCCGGGACGTGACGGCGACGGTGGAGTCGATTCCCCTCATTACCGCATCCATCCTCTCCAAAAAACTGGCGGCGGGGCTGGCGGTGTTGGTGATGGATGTCAAAGCGGGCAGCGGCGCCTTCATGCCCACCTTCGAAAAGTCCGTGGAGTTGGCCGAAAGCATCGTGGAGGTGGCCAACGGGGCGGGGTGCCGGACGTCCGCGCTGATCACCAACATGGACCAAGTGCTCGCAAGCAGCGCCGGCAACGCGGTGGAGGTGCGCGAAGCGGTTCGGTACCTAAGAGGCGATAAGCGCAACCCCAGGCTTCATGAAGTGACGATGGCGCTGTGTGCCGAGATGCTGCTTTTGGGCAAACTGGCATCCTCGGAAGAGGAGGCCCGGCGGAAACTTCAGACTGTCCTCGACAACGGGGAAGCGGCGGAGCGTTTCGCACACATGGTTTCGGCCCTGGGCGGCCCGGCCGATTTCATGGATCGTTACGACGACTATCTGGAACGTGCGCCCATCGTACGCCCCATCTATCCCGAAAAGGAGGGGGTCGTGGAGGCGATGGACACCCGCGCCGTGGGCCTTGCCGTCGTCGCCTTGGGAGGCGGAAGAACCCGGCCGAGCGATCCCATCGACTACGCCGTGGGTTTTAGTGATTTCGCCGCCCTGGGAGAGCGGGTCGATGGCCAAAGGCCCCTGGCCGTCGCCCATGTGCGCAGCGAAGCGCAATTTAAAGAGGCGCAAAGGCGTATTCGCCAGGCGGTGCAGGTTGGAGAAAGTACCCCAGAACCCAAACCGATGATTCTAAAAAAGATTGCTAAGGAGTGATGATGCAAATCGACTGGATCGAATGGCTAGGATATCTCGCCTCCGTCGTCATTTTGATCTCCCTGACGATGGCTTCCATCGTCAAACTGCGCTGGATCAACCTGGTAGGCGCCCTTCTTTATACGATATACGGGCTGCTGATTCACTCCATTCCCGTCGCTTTCTTGAATTTTGGTATCGTGCTCATCAATATCTACTATCTCTATATTTTCTATACGGCCAGAGAGAAATTCACGGTAGTCGCGGCCGACATCGATTCGGAACTTTTCAATCACTTTCTGCAGACCTACCGGGAAGAGATCGAGAAACTGGTCTCCATCGAGATACTGAAACAGTGCCAAAAGGCGCTCTACCAGCTTCGTAACAATGAAATAGCCGGGATTATTGCGGGAGACCGTTTTGGCGACATTCTTGATATCAAGCTCGATTTCGTATTTCCCCGCTACCGGGACTACAAACTGGGCGAATACTTTTTTGTTAAACATCCAGAGCTTTTCAGGGAACGGGGGATCAAAAAAATTTTTGCCCATGCCAGAAGCGAAGAATACGCCCGATACCTTGAGCGCATAGGCTTTAGGAAAGTTCCCGATTCCACCGATACATACGAGAAGGTGCTGTGAACCATTTTGACCGCCTTCGGGAGCTTATAGACAACTGTTATGCCCCCTACAGCAAATTTCGTGTGGCTTCTATCGCGGTTTTGGAAGATGACAGAACGTATGGGGGCGTCAATGTGGAATCGGTGGCCTATCCGACAACGATGTGTGCCGAACGCAATGCCATATTTCATAGTGTAACGGAAGGTGCGAAACCCGGGGATATCGCCGAAGTGCATATCCTGGCGGTGAACGGGGAAGGGGAGTGTGTCAAAGCCTATCCCTGCGGCGCCTGCCGTCAGGTGATTGCCGAACTCTCTCGCAATGCCGCCAAAATTCATATCTACCGCTCCCGAGAGGATGTTACGGTACACTCCATTGCCGATCTGCTTCCCCACGCTTTTGATTCACTGGAATGAGATGCCGCGTTACCGACTATTCGAAAAGATGGAAGGGAAAGGTGAAAGTGCGTTTGATGATGTTAAGAGGTGCCGTCACGATGTCTTTCGCCGCGCTGGTACGGACGGTCGGATCGTCCAGCGATCCTTCGACCAAGAGACCTATGGAGATGGTCCCGTCTTTCCCGAAAAGAATATAGCCGGCCACCGGAATCTTGTGCATTGTCTTGCTGATGGTTTCTAAAAATTTGATCCGCATTTTTACATCGATTCGCCGACTCTCAAGATCGATGAAACCTTTGCCGAAAATATTGGCGCTTTCGCCCTTGATATCGATCTGTTCGAAATGGAAGCGCGGTGCCTTGTAACGGTATTTGACAATACCTTTTTCGATCTTGAAACCCCGGTTGCTGAATCCCGGATTTTTCAGCATCAAAATGGCGGGAACGGAGTTCAGTACCGCCAGAATGTTGTTGTAGACAGCGTTTTTCGCCCACAGGGTGTCCTTGAAAACGACGGTTCCGTTGAAATCGTCGATCTTCCCAACGGCATCGAAGTCGAAATAGCCACCGTAAAGATTCTTAAAGGCGGGAATCCCGTGCATCACTCTGTCGGGCAAGTTTTTTCCTATGACCTTGATATCGTCGTTGTAGATAATGGCGTTGATATGTCCGCTTCCATGGGTCGACTCGAAAAGGAGGGAGAAAGGATGCGCCGTTGTTATTTTAAGATCGAAGGTGTCGCACGGCAGATAGGCAAAGCGCGTATAGAGGGTACTCTCCCCGGCATGTACATGGATGACTCGGGAGGCGGCTGAATTCTTCAATCCGGCGGCGGAACTTTTCAGATAGGGGTCGATGAGCTTTTGTACTCCGGTAATGTTCACATCGATTTTGTCCATGTCGATCGTTGTCGTTTCCCCTTGCTGGACCAGCGTGATTTTGTCGTTGATCTTAACGATACTCTTGCGGGGTGTATGATGAATGTCGATATCCAATTGTTCGATGGGCGTATGCCGGTAGCTGAGTATATCGTTCGGATAGATCACTTTTCCTCGAATGTCGGTTTTTCCCTTTTTGTAAAGAAGGTGGATGTATCCATTTTTTAGAGGTTTGAGAGGCCCAAGCAGATAAGGCTTGTATGTTTCGAGATTCGTGGCCGAAACGCGGAGTAGTCCGCCGGGACGGTATCTGAATTTCGTTTTCAGGTCCGGGATATCGAAAAGGATATCCTCTTTGAACGCCATCATGACCTGCAGGGGTTTGTTCTCCATCTTAAATAGGTTTACGCCTTTGGAAGTTGTATAGCGCAGCTTTTCGATAGTCGACTGGAAGCTCCCCTCTCTGGCGGAAAGATCGATGGTGCCCCGGAATTTCGCTTCGAGATAGGGTTTCATGGTGATGCGGCAGTGTTCGATGGTGACGGTTTTGTTCCGGGAAACCACATGCAGATCGCGAACCGGCACCGGTATCGCATTGTCGAAGAGCAGTTCGGCGCTTTCGCTTCTGTAATCTCCTTTGTATGAGACAATACGGCCGTCGGTCAGAGAGACGGTAAAATCGACGATGGCATCCACGATCCCTCTTGTCTGTACGAAAGGGATAGGAATGCCGTATGTTTCAAGAATTTTACGAACCGATTCGTCGAATCTGTCTTGTACCACGATATGGGCATCGAGCTCGGGTTTTTTCCCGGAGGGGATGAGATTGCGTATCCGGACACGGCTGCCGTCGAGTTTTTTCTTTCGATAGCGCGGGTGGTGAAGTTTGAAGCCCAATGTGTTGTGGCGAAAACTCACATCGATGCGGGGTGTTCTGACAGGGGGCAGGTCGGGATGGAAATGGATTTGAGCATCGTAAGCGGTGGCGTACCCCTCCATTTTCGTTGGATCGATGATGATGGATCCATCCTTTTTGAGGGTCAACTCCCCTTTGAGATAGTGGAGAATGTATTGTTTCGCTGGGATTTTCGGATAGATCCATACTTTGACAGGTTCAGGCGGAGCGAGATAGTCCACGAGCGGCTTGATCGAGTCGGCCATGTCGCTGTTGACGATGAAACGGACGGTATCGTCACTGTGCCACACAAGGAAGTTGCCCCGAAGCCCAAGGCCGTCGAATTTGCCTTCCCCTTTCCAGATGCCGTTGCTCCCGTCGTACGCAAAGCGTCCCTTTAAGGAAAGATCGGGCTGGATGAAATAGAGGGTGGCAATTTTTGCGAAAAGGATCTTCCGCCTGGAATCGTAATAGATTTTCGTCGCGAGCTGGAGTTTGTCGGTCTCTACATAAAAGATATCGTCATAGAAGAGAAGATGGACAGTCTCCTTGCCGACGATGAGGTCGTTGATCTGTATCGTGTCGAAAAAGTGGGGAAGATAACGCAGAAGATCGCCGATTTTCTCCATCTCCTGCAGTGAATTGCGGTTTCCGGACGCACCTTCCATCGTTACACGATCGATTTCGATGATGAGTTTTTTATCTAATTTGATGTAAAATTCGCTTATTTTGAGACCGGGAAGATCGATGTGGGGGATCTTTACACCATGAGCAAGGACAACGGCCAGCACAATGAACAGAAAAAGTATAGTGAAAACGATTTTCAAAAGTGCAGAGTGGACTATTTTCGCTGTCGTTGTTATCATCGTTTCACTTGCGTTTTATCTTGTTCAGCCGGTAAAAAGCAATCGGGTACTCTTTCTTCCTGCCGGCACAGGGGCTACGATTATAGCATATCTGCATCGCAGCGGCATCGATGCCAACGGGCTCGACCGTTACCTGCTGCGTTTTTTCGGCTATCCCCAGCAGGGTTGGATCGATATCGGGACCACGTGTCTGACAAAAGCCGATTTTCTCTATCGGCTGACCCATGCCAAAGCGGCGATGACGAAAGTGAAACTGATCCCTGGCGAGACACGCGTCATTTTTTTCGATCAGTTGGCGCGGACACTGAAACTGGACCCAAAAAAGCTAGATAACGCCTACCGCAGGTACGCTCCCTATCCCGACGGCGTCATATGGCCCGATACCTATTTCGTGCCCATGGGAATTACCGAGGAACATCTCGTCTATCATCTGATCAAACGGTCGATGGCACGTCACGAAAGACTTTCGAAAAAGTTTTTCGGTACCTACAATGAGAAAAAATGGTTTCGATACGTAACGATTGCCTCGATTATTCAGAAAGAAGCGGCCGATACCAGGGAGATGCCGCTCGTTTCGGCTGTAATTTACAACCGTATGAAAAAGGGGATGCCGCTTCAGATGGACGGCGCTCTCAATTATGGCAAATATTCCCATGTCAAAGTGACGAAACGCCGAATTGATGAAGATATGAGCCGCTTCAACACCTATAAATATACCGGTCTGCCCCCCTCCCCGGTCGGCAGTGTCTCTCTCGATGCCATCAAGGCGGCCATCAAACCGGCGAATGTGGATTATCTCTATTTCGTCAAAGGAAAGAATGGAAAACATATTTTTACGAAGCGTTACAAAACGCATCTTAGAAACATCAAAAGTGTGAATAAATGAAACATACATGATCCTAATTTTTTCGATTGCCTGCTATTTATAAGTTACTAACCGATTGGTTGATAATATAAAGATTACAAACAACCAAAAGCAAGGAGAAAGCATGGCATCCAATCCGACCATCATCTGGTCCAAAATCGACGAGGCGCCAGCATTGGCTACCTATTCGCTCTATCCCGTCGTCAAGAAGTTCGTTTCCAAAGCGGGTGTCGACGTGAAACTGAGCGACATCTCCCTGGCCGGCCGCGTGCTTGCCGCCATGGGCAAAGCGGAGGATGAACTGGCCAAACTGGGCGAACTGGTCCACAAGCCGGAAGCCAATATCATCAAACTGCCCAATATTTCCGCTTCCGTTACCCAGCTCAAAGAGTGCATCGCCGAACTGCAGGCGCACGGTCACGACATTCCCGACTATCCCGAAAATCCCCAGACCGAAGAGGAGAAGCAGATTGCCGCCAAATACGCCACCTGCCTCGGCTCCGCGGTCAACCCGGTGCTTCGGGAAGGCAACTCCGACCGCCGCTCCGCCCTGGCGGTCAAACGGTATGCCCAGAAAAATCCCCACCGCCTGAAGCCTTTCGCCGAAGATTGCCAAGCCCGCGTCGCCCACATGGACGGTGACGGCGACTTCTATTCCAACGAGCAGTCCGTCATTATCCCCAAAGCGCAGACCGTCTCCATCAAGCTCAATGGCAAAACCCTCAAAGAGATCGAAGCCGAAACCGACGAGGTGCTGGATGCCACCTTCATGTCCGCCAAAAAACTCCGTGCCTTCTATGAAAAGACGATCGAAGAAGCCAAAGAGAAAGATCTCATCTGGTCTTTGCACCTCAAAGCGACGATGATGAAAATCTCCGATCCCATCATGTTTGGCCATGCTGTCGAAATCTTCTTTAAAGAGCTTTTCGAAAAGCATGGTGATCTCTTCAAAGAGCTGGGATACAACCCCAACCTGGGTCTTGGCGATCTCTTCGGGCGCCTGGAGAAAGCGGGCCGAAACGATGTAATCGAAGAGTTCAAGCAGGCTATTTTGAACAAAAAACCCGACCTGGCCATGAGCGACAGCGACAATCTCATCACCAACCTCCACGCCTCCAACCTGGTCATCGTCGACGCTTCCATGCCGGTCGTCATTCGTGAAGGAGGCAAGCAGTGGGACAAAAACGGCGACGCCCGTGAAACCCTGGCGGTCATCCCCGACAGCAGCTACGGCCGTTTCTATGAAGCGATGATGGAAGACTGCAAGAAGAACGGCCAGTTCGACGTCACGACCATGGGACGTGTCTCCAACGTGGGTCTGATGGCGAAAAAAGCCGAAGAGTACGGCTCCCACCCCACCACCTTTGAAGTGGCCGAAGACGGAGTCATGGAAGTGGTCTCCGAAAGCGGCGAAGTGCTGATGAAGCACGAAGTGGAAAAAGGGGATATCTGGCGACTGGTGCGTGCCAAAGACGAAGCGATCCGCGACTGGGTTCGCCTGGCGGTCGAGCGTGCCCGCATCGAAGGCGTACCTGCCGTCTTCTGGCTCGACAAGAAGCGTGCCCACGACGCCAATATGATCCAGCTGGTCGAAAAATATCTCAAAGAACATGACACGACCGGCCTGGAATTGCCCATCATGGATGTGGAAACCGCAACCTACTTCACCAACGAGCGCGCCCGTGCGGGTCTGGATACCATCTCCGTCACCGGTAACGTCCTGCGGGATTACCTGACCGACATGTACCCGATTCTGGAGCTCGGAACGTCGGCGAAGATGCTCTCCATCGTACCGCTGCTGGCGGGCGGCGGCCTTTTTGAAACCGGTGCCGGGGGCTCCGCGCCCAAGCATGTGGACCAGTTCCTCAAAGAGGGGCACCTGCGCTGGGACAGCCTGGGTGAGTTCCTGGCCCTGGCCGAATCGCTTCGCATGGAGTATATGAAATCCGAAGACGAGCGGATCGGTGTCATGGCCGACACCCTCGACAAAGCCAACGAAGGGTATCTGGAAAACGACAAGGCTCCCAGCCGAAAATGCTGCGAACCCGACAACAAAGCTTCCCACTACTGGCTGGCACGCTACTGGGCGGAAGCTCTGAGCACACAGACCGCGGACAAAGAGCTGGCTGACACCTTCACGCCGATAGCCGAAGCGCTTATCAAAAACGAAGAGAAGATTCTCGAAGAGTTGCTAGCCAGCGAAGGCAGCTCCAAAGATATCGGAGGTTATTACGATCCTGACGATATCAAGGCAGAAAAGGCTATGCGTCCGAGCACGACATTCAACGATATTATCGATTCCATCGCGTGATTTTCCCGCACCTTCGGGTGCGGCAAGATAGGTGAGTAAAACTTTGAAACTGATGTTGCGCAGTATACATCAGTTTGAAAGATTGAAGTTTTATTCGTTTATCTTCCGGAATTATCAAACTGAAAGTCTCCCTGATCGGCAGGCTGAAGAAAAACTAAAATTAAGGATTGCCAATGGGAAAAGGAAAACGAGTCGGTATCGTCGGAGCCGGAAATGTCGGTTCGACAGCCGCGTTTATTCTTGCCATGAATGGTTCGTGCCATGAAATCATACTCAGAGACAACAAAATAGATATTGCGAAAGGAAAGGCGCTTGACATGAGCCAGGCCGCCGCCGCTGCGCGCAGCCATACGATCGTCTCGGTCGCCGAAGAGCCCCATCAGCTCAAGGATTGCGACGTCGTCGTCGTTACTGCCGGCAGTCCGAGACTACCTGGGATGAGCAGGGATGACCTGCTCATGACGAATGCCGAAATCACCCGTGAAGTTGTCAACGATATCAAAACCTACTCTCCCAATGCCATCATCATTATGGTTTCCAATCCCCTGGATGCGATGACCTATGTGGCTTTGCGGGAGAGCGGCTTCGAGCGGCATCGCGTTTTGGGCATGGCAGGAATTCTTGACAGTTCCAGAATGGCCTATTTCATCCAGGAGAAACTGGGATACGGTGCCGGTCAGATCCGGGCGTCTGTGATGGGCGGTCACGGTGACGACATGGTGCCGCTTCCCCGCTACTCCACCGTTGCCGGCGTGCCCCTCAACGATCTTCTGACGGATGAAGAGATCGACGAGATTGTCGAGCGGACCAAACATGGCGGTGCGGAAATCGTCAACTATCTCAAGACAGGTTCCGCCTATTATGCGCCGGGTAAGTCTGCGGTGATCATGGTCGAGGCGATACTCAAAGACACGAAGCAGATCTATCCCTGTGCCGTCTATCTGGATGGCGAATACGGATACAGCGACGTGGTCAGCGGTGTTCCTGTCAGCATCGGTGCCGACGGTGCCGAGGAGATCATCAATATCTCGCTCAATGCCTGCGAGCGGAAAATGTTCAAAAAATCGGTTGAGTCTGTCAGGGAACTGATCGATACACTCGAGAAAAACAACTTTTTTGGAGAGAAACGATGAGAGAAATTGCCTACGAAGATATCGTCAAAGCGGTCAAGAACATGGTCATTCATACGGCCACGAATCTGCCGGAGGATGCGCTGAAAAAACTCAAGGAGGCGCATGAGAAAGAAAAAAGCCCGGTGGCCAAGAAAGTTTTGGAGCAGCTTCTCGAAAACGCGGAGATCGCGCGAACTGAGAAACGCCCCCTCTGCCAGGATACGGGTCTTGCGGTCTATTTCGTCAAGGTGGGACAGGATGTGCATGTAACCGGCGGCACCCTGACCGATGCGATCAACAAGGGAACGGAAGAGGGATACATCGAAGGGTATCTGCGCGCTTCCACGTGCGACTGTTTTACCCGCGCCAATCTCAAAGACGTGATCGGCTACAATCTTCCCGCCGTCATCCATTACGATATTGTCGAAGGGGACAAAATCGAGATCGAATACGCCGCCAAAGGGGGCGGAAGCGAAAATGTCAGCCGCGCCCGTGTATTGGCACCGGCACAGGGGCCGCAGGGTGTCATCGATTTCGTCAAGGAGGTCATCTCCGAAGCGGGCCCGAATCCCTGTCCTCCGATCATCGTCGGTGTCGGAATCGGCGGTACGTTCGAAAAAGCGGCGGTTGCGAGCAAGTATGCGCTCTTCCGTGAAGCGGGCAAACCCCATCCGGATCCGGAGGTGGCCGAGTTCGAAAAAGAGCTTCTCTACGAGCTCAATAAACTGGGGATTGGTGCCATGGGAATGGGCGGTACGGAAACGGTATTGGCTGTCCATGTCGAAAAAAATCCGTGCCATATCGCCAGCCTTCCGGTCAGCGTCAATGTCCAGTGCCACAGCAGCCGACACAATCACGTAACGATTTAAGGATTTGCCATGAGTCAAGTACACTATCTTACCACACCGCTTACAGACGAAGATATCATGAACCTCAAAGCCGGGGATATCGTCTATCTTTCCGGCACGATCTTTACAGCCCGAGACGCGGCGCACAAACGCCTTGTCGATCTGATTGAGAACAAAGAGGAACTTCCCTTTCCTTTGCAGGGCGCCGTCATCTATTTTGTCGGACCGACTCCGCCCAAGCCGGGTGAACCGATCGGAAGCGCCGGGCCGACGACCAGCTACCGTATGGACAGCTACTCGCCGACACTCATCAAATACGGTCTGAAAGGAATGATCGGAAAAGGGAAACGCAACCAGGCGGTCAAAGACGCCTGTAAAGAGTACAAGGCGGTCTATTTCGGTGCGACAGGGGGTGCCGGTGCGCTTCTTGGCAAGCTGATCAAAGAGGCGGAAGTGATCGCCTACGAAGAGCTCGGACCCGAGGCGATCCGCATGCTCAAAGTCGAAAATTTTCCGGTGACAGTCATCAACGACGCCTATGGGAACGACCTTTATGAAGAGGGTCGCAAGAAGTACGAAGTCAAAGACTGAAAATCTAAACGAAAGGGATTAACATGAACATTCATGAGTATCAGGCGAAAGAGATTTTTCGTGAGTATGGCGTTCCGGTGCCGCGCGGACAGGTTGCGTTCAGCGTCGACGAAGCGGTGGAAGTGGCCAAGAATCTGGGTGGCAACATCTGGGTCGTCAAAGCGCAGATTCATGCCGGCGGCCGCGGCCTGGGGGGTGGTGTGAAACTCGCCAAGTCGATCGACGAGGTGCGCCACTGGGCCGATGAGATACTCGGCATGACACTGGTGACCCATCAGACCGGACCGGAAGGAAAACTGGTTCAGAAAGTCTACATCGAAGAGGGTGCGGATATCGCCAAAGAGTACTATCTTGGAATGCTTCTGGACCGTGCACTCGAAATGCCGGTCATGATGGCCTCCACCGAGGGCGGCATGGAGATCGAAAAGGTGGCTGCCGAGACACCCGAAAAGATCGTCAAGGTCCATATCGATCCGGCGATCGGATTCCAGGGATTCCACGGACGCGAGCTTGCTTTCGGTCTGGGATTGGCGAAAGAGGAGATCGGACCTTTCATCAAATTCGCCCAGGCACTCTACAAAGTCTACATGGACAAAGATGCGGAGATGATCGAGATCAATCCTCTTATCAAAACCGGGGACGGCAAATTTCTGGCACTTGATGCCAAGATGGGATTTGATGACAATGCGCTGGGCCGCCATCCGGACATTCATGAAATGCGTGACCTGAGTGAGGAAGAACCGACGGAGGTGGAAGCCAAACAGCATGGACTCAGCTACATCAAACTTGACGGGAATGTTGGATGCATGGTCAACGGCGCGGGTCTCGCGATGGCGACGATGGATATCATCAAGCACGAAGGGGGCGAACCCGCCAACTTCCTCGACGTGGGTGGCGGAGCCAACCCCGAAACGGTGGCCAAAGGATTCGAAATCATTCTCAAAGACCCCAACGTCAAAGCGATTTTTGTCAACATCTTCGGCGGGATTGTGCGCTGCGACCGTGTAGCCAACGGTATTCTCGAAGCGACGAAACTGACCGATGTCAATGTACCCGTCGTCGTGCGTCTTGATGGAACCAATGCGGAAGAGGCGGCAGAGATTCTCAAAAATGCCGGTATCAAAAACATCATTTCAGCGACCGACCTCGCAGACGGTGCGAAAAAAGCGGTCGAAGCTGCGAAGTAAAAGGAGAGTAGTATGAGTATTTTGGTCAATAAAGATACGAAAGTCATCGTCCAGGGATTTACCGGCAAAGAGGGTACCTTCCACGCTTCTCAGTGCATCGAGTACGGTACGAAAATCGTCGGTGGCGTTACGCCGGGCAAAGGGGGACAGGAACACCTCGGACAGCCGGTCTTCAATACGGTAAAGGAAGCGGTCGATGCGACGGGTGCCACAGTCTCCATGATTTTCGTTCCGCCGGCTTTTGTCGCCGATGCGGTCATGGAAGCGGCCGATGCGGGTATCGAACTTTCTGTCATCATTACCGAAGGCGCACCCGTCAAAGACATGATGTACGCCAAAGCCTATGCGACGAAAAAGGGAATGAGTACGATAGGACCCAACTGTCCGGGAGTCATCACGGCGGAAGAGTGCAAAATCGGAATCATGCCGGGTTTTATCTTCAAAAAAGGGCCCGTGGGTCTCATCTCCAAATCGGGTACGCTGACCTACGAAGCTTCCAACCAGGTGGTTAAGGAGGGGTTGGGAATCACCACGGCCGTCGGAATCGGCGGTGACCCGATCATCGGTCTTAGCTACAAACAACTCCTTCCGATGTTCGAGGCCGATCCTGAAACCGAAGCGATCGTTATGATCGGCGAGATCGGCGGGGATCTCGAGATTCAGGCAGCCGAATTCATCAAAGAGCATATCAGCAAACCGGTCGTCGCTTTCATCGCAGGTCAGACCGCTCCGAAAGGCAAGCGGATGGGACATGCAGGTGCGATCATCTCCGGCGGCAGCGGTACGGCAGCCGAAAAGATGGCGGCACTCGAAGCGGCTGGTGTCAAAGTCGTCGTTTCTCCTGCTGACATCGGCAAGGCCGTCAAAGAGGTAATGGGCAAGTAAGTTGCTTAAAACCTACGAAGTAGCCAACATACGCTGCGAAGGGTGTGCCGCCACAATAAAAAAGGCACTCTCTGGGCATTTTGGTAACAGCGTTGTCATCGACTTGAGTGTAATGCCACGAAAGGTAACAGTCGAAATCGGGGACAATGCTGAAGAAGAGATTTTAATTTCATCCTTAAGAAAACTGGGGTATCCTCAAGTCGACGATGAAATATCGAATATAGAAAGCGCGGTGATGAAAGGAAAAAGTTTCGTTTCCTGTGCTATTGGAAAATTCAATCCAACGAAGGAGAAGCAATGAGTCTGATGAAAGCACCGGAGAACACTCCGGTTTGGACCGATGAAAATCGATGCAAAGCATGCGACATCTGTGTTGCCGTATGCCCTGCGGGCGTACTGGCCATGCGTTACGATCCCCACACCATTCTGGGACAGATGATTACCGTCGTCGAGCCCGATTCCTGCATCGGATGCAACGAATGTGAACTCTCATGCCCCGATTTCGCTATTTTCGTAGCGGACAAGAAAGAGTACAAGTTCGCCAAACTGACCGAGCAGGCGAAAGAGCGCGCGAAGAAGATCGCCGAAAACAACTATATGGTTCTCGGTGCCTAACAAAGGAGAAAAAATATGAGTGACAAAAGAGAATTGATATCTTCCGGTAACGAACTTTCCGCCATTGCAGCGGTCGACGCCGGCTGTATGTTCTTCGCCGGATATCCTATTACCCCGTCGAGTGAAATCATGCATACGATTTCCGACCTCTTGCCGAAAGTTGGCGGTGCGGCCATTCAGATGGAAGATGAAATCGGCGGAGTCTGTGCCGCTATCGGTGCGGGAATGAGCGGTGTCCGATCCCTGACGGCGACATCCGGTCCCGGAATCTCCCTCAAAGCGGAGAACCTGGGCCTTGCACAGATGGCGGAAGTGCCGTTGGTGGTGGTCAACGTCATGCGTGGCGGTCCCTCCACCGGTCTGCCGACCCGTGTTGCCCAGGGCGATGTCGCGCAGGCGAAAAATCCGAGCCACGGCGACTACAAATCGATCACCCTCTGTGCCGGAACACTTGCTGAGTGTTATACGGAAGTGGTGCGCGCCTTCAACCTGGCCGACCGCTTCATGCAGCCTGTAATCGTCTTGACCGACGAAACTCTGGGCCATATGCACGGCAAAGCGATTCTTCCGAGCCTCGAAGAGGTCAAAGCCGGCATCAAGCCGCGCAAAACCTTCGACGGCCCGCCGGAAGAGTACAAGCCCTACGGTGTTGGCCAGGATGAACCGGCGGTTCTCAATCCGATGTTCAAAGGCTACCGCTACCATTTTACCGGCCTTCATCACGATGCCGACGGATTCCCGACCGAAGAGATCGAAACCTGCCGCAAACTGATCGACCGTCTTTTCCGAAAGGTCGACGCTCATCGCGACGAACTGGAAAGCAACGAAGAGTACATGCTTGATGATGCCGATATCCTCTTCGTCGCTTACGGTTCCGCATCACTGGCGGCCAAAGAGGCGATTCTGGAACTTCGTGAGCAGGGTATCAAGGCAGGCCTTTTCCGACCGATCACTCTCTGGCCGAGCCCGGAGGAGCGACTCTATGAACTTGGACAGAAATTCGACAAAGTCCTCTCTATCGAGCTGAACCAGGGACAGTATCTGGAAGAGATCCAGCGGGCGATGGGACGCAAAGATATCCAGAAACTGACCAAAACCAACGGCCGACCATTCTCCCCGGCAGACATTATCAACAAAGTCAAGGAGGTATTCTAATATGGCTTTCAATTACGATGAATATTTGCGTGTCAACAAGATGCCAACCCTCTGGTGCTGGGGATGCGGTGACGGCGTGATCCTGAAAGCGTTCATACGCGCCATGGACAAACTGGGCATCAACAAAGACGATATGTGTGTCGTTTCGGGAATCGGTTGTTCCGGGCGCTTCTCCTCCTATATCGACGTCAATACGGTCCATACCACCCACGGCCGAACCGTAGCCTACGCTACGGGAATCAAACTGGCCAACCCTGACAAGCATGTCGTCTGTGTCGCCGGTGACGGCGATGCGCTGGCGATCGGCGGTAACCACACCATTCACGGCTGCCGACGAAACATCGATATAACAATGATCCTTATCAACAACTTCATCTACGGCCTGACCAACTCCCAGACCTCTCCGACCACGCCCCAGGGCATGTGGACGGTGACAATGAAAAAAGGCAATATCGATCCGACATTTGATGCCTGCAAACTGGCCGAAGCATCCGGTGCCTCCTTCGTCGCCCGCGAAAAGGTGAGCGAGCCGAGAAAGCTGGAAAAAGTTTTCGTCGAAGCGCTGAAGCACAAAGGATTCTCCTTCGTCGATGTCTTCTCCAACTGCCACATCAACCTGGGTCGAAAAAACAAGATGCAGTCGGCGATGGAAAACCTCGACTGGATTGACTCTATCACGATGTCCAAAAAGAAGTGGGAAAAACTTCCGGACGAAGAGAAGAACAGTTATTTCCCGACCGGTATTCTGAAACAGGATACCGAAGTCGAAGAGTACACGAACCTCTATGGCAAATTGAAAGAGGTCTATCAGGGCAAACGTGGGCCTTTGACGCCGGAAGATTTTAAAAAATCGAGCAGTGAAGGATAAGCGATGAGTAGAATTGTCATGCGATTTACCGGAGTCGGCGGACAGGGTGTCCTGCTGGCCGGCGAGATTTTCGCCGCGGCGAAAATCAAAATGGGCGGCTACGGTGTCAAAACCGCAACCTATACTTCCCAGGTGCGCGGCGGTCCGACCGTCGTTGATATCCAGCTCGACGACAAAGAGATCTGGTACCCTTATGCCATTGACGGGCAGATCGACTTCATGCTCTCTGTCGCCGACAAAAGTTTCCAACTCTTTAAAAACGGGGTGCGCGAAGGCGGAACCATCGTGATCGATCCCAACCTGGTCTATCCGAAGGACGAGGATTACGCCAAGTGGAATATCTACGAAATTCCGATCATCACGATCGCCAAGGAAGAGGTCGGTAACGTCATTACCCAAAGTGTCGTCGCCCTGGCCATTGCCAACACCTTTACGAAGGCACTTCCGGAAGAGGCTTTGATCGAAACGATGCTCAGCAAAGTTCCGAAGAAAGTTCATGAAGCGAATCTCAAAGCGTATGAGCTTGGCAAGAAGTATGCCGAAGAGGCCATTGCCAAAGGTCCTGTGAAAAAGTAACATTTGGCCGAAGTTCTGCAGCGCCTTTGGGCGCTGCAATCTGAATAATCTTCTCTATTTTTTTTACCTCAAAAACCACTGCCTCCTTTTTGTTATAATCACTCCAAATCACGAACCTTTAACGTCTTGGAGTCTCAATGATACGAACCGCCTGTCCTCTGGACTGTTACGACGCCTGCGCCATCACCTGCGACCCGGCTCATCCCAACAAGCCGATCGCCACAGAAGCCCATCCCATGGCAAACGGGGCGCTCTGCGCCATGCTCAACCGCTACATGCACGAAACGCCACGTATCGAAAGAGCGAGAGTGGATGGCAAGGAGGTGTCGATGGAAGAGGCTCTCGATGCCATCGCGGAATCACTGAAAGCGCCAAATCCGCTGCTTTGGCGCGGTTCGGGAAACCTGGGTGTCATGCAAAATGTCACCAACCTGTTGATGAGCGGACTGGGCGGGACGCTGACTCACGGAAGCCTCTGCGACGCGGCGGGCCAGGCGGGCATTGAAGCGGGACGGGGACTGAATCGTATTTTGCCCCCCGAGCAGATCGCCAAAGCCGACGTGGTGGTTGTCTGGGGACGCAACCTGACAGTGACCAACGCTCATCTGATGCCCTTCATCGAAGGGAAAAAACTGGTTGTCATCGACCCGGTAAAAACCCCCATCGCCAAAAGGGCAGATCTGCATATCCAGCTCAAACCCCGTACCGACTTCTACCTGGCCATTATGCTCTCGCGCTTCAATATCATGGAAGATGCCCAGAACGACGAATGGCTGGAGTCGATGGAGATGGATATCGACGACTTCTACGATTTCACCCGGAGCTTTCGCATCAAAGCTATATTGGAGTATATGGGACTGAGCCTCGATCAGATGGGAGATCTTTTGCTGATGCTCCAGCAACCGAGAGTGGTCTATCTGGTGGGAAACGGTGTACAGAAATATACCATCGGCCACTATGTGCTTCAGGCCATCGACTCCCTGGCGGCGACGATGGGGCATTTTGGCAAAGAGGGGTGCGGTGTCAGTTTTCTTGGCAACAGCCGTCTGGGATTTGATGACCCTTTCAGGGTCAAAACCGATACGGTCTCCATCGTCACGACCCCGTTCGAAGCGTTTGAGACCGTGCTTGTGCAGGGAGGCAACCCCGCTGCTTCCATGCCCAACTCCCGACGAGTCGTCGAATCCTTGAAGAAGGTCGAAAACCTTATCTATTTCGGCCTTTACGAAAATGAAACAAGCGAACTGGCGCGCATCGTTCTGCCGGCCAAAACTTTTCTGGAAAAGGAGGATATACGCCTCAGTTACGGCCATCAGTATGTGATGCGGATGAACAAAGTGATCGACAGCGACATCGGTATCAGCGAGTACGATTTCACCAAAAAGATGTTCGAAAAGCTGGGGCTGGAGGGACTGGAGCCAGAAACGGTCTACCTCGACCGGTGGCTCGGCCAGTGTGAGAAGGAGGGGGAAGCCCACATCGCTCCGGGTTATGAAGAGATTCCCTACGCCGAAGGGTTTGGAGACGAGGGTGACGAACCTTTCGAATATATCGATGACTTCGACGACGATTTCGAGGATATCAAACCTCTTAGAAAATTCAGAAAAAAAGGGCTCAAAGAGGAGAAGGACATCTATCGGCTTCTGACTCCCAAATCTCCCCACTCCCTCAATACCCAGTTCAGACGGGACGACAGGGTGTACCTCCATCCTTCACTCGGATACAAAGACGAAGAGAACGTCATCGTATTTTCCGAAATCGGCGAGCATCCGTTCAGAGTCAAAACGACGGAGAAAGTACGCCCCGACTGTGTACTCATTCACGCCGGGACCTACGGCGTCAATTACCTCACGCCGGATATCGAAAGCGAGGAGGGAGACAACGCCTGTTTTCAGGAGGTCAAAGTGAAAATCCGCCGAGAGGGCGAAGAATAAGGGCACCTCCAACAATCCATGATTAAGAAAAATTTAAAAAATATGCTATAATTCCATCAGGCACGGCGGATGCTTGCATGACGCAAGTCATGAGGAAAGTCCGGGCTGCAGTGAAGCAGGGTTCCGTCTAACGGACGGCCACCGGAAGGTGAGGGACAGTGCAACAGAAAGCAGACCGCCATCCGGAAAATTGGCACACAACAAAGCGGTGCCAGCACCGCAGGCCCGCTGCCGAAGCGGACCCAGTGTCGACATAGCGAGCAGGGGCCTTACTCCTGCCGCGCAATTTTCGGATGGTAAGGGTGAAACGGTGGGGTAAGAGCCCACCAGCGCCTTGGGCAACCTTGGCGGCTATGTAAACCCAACCCGCAGCAAGAAGGGTATGGTATAAGCTTCACAACTTGGGCCCTTCGCTTGAGCGTCATGGCGACATGACGTGTAGATAAATAAGCATCCTCGACATAACCCGGCTTACAGCCGTGCCTAATAATCCCTCTTCTACACTTTAATCAATAAAATCAATAATATAAACTGATTTTAATTTGTTATTCTTTATACTGCTTTCATCTTGCATCCAAGGAATCTACAGATGAAAAAAGGCGTTTCTTTTCTTTTTGCCACGGCAATTGTCTCTTCCGTTGTCATGGCGGATCATCATGCTATCCACTGGGGCTACAGCGGCCACGGCGGGCCGGAACAGTGGGGACAGCTCTCTGACGATTACAAAATGTGCATGATCGGTAAAAACCAGTCTCCCATCGACATCCGAACCGATACTGCCTACAAAACCGAACTGCCGGCGATCCGGTTCGATTACCACACTGCGACCGAAGATGTGGTGGACAACGGCCATACCGAGCAGGTCGACATCGAGGCCGGCAGCGGCATCACGATCGACGGCATCACATTCGAGTTGAAGCAGTTTCACTTCCATACACCCAGCGAAAACCGCATCGACGGAAGATCCTTCCCGCTGGAGGCTCACTTCGTCCATGCCGATGCACACGGCAACCTGGCGGTCGTGGCGGTGATGTTCCAATACGGCAAAGCCAATCCGATTCTGGCCAAAATCTGGAGCAAAATGCCCAAACATGCGGGCAGAAAACACCATTTGAGTATGACGGCAGACGATGTCAAACATCTGCTTCCCAAAAACAGAGCCTACTACCGTTTCAACGGCTCTTTGACCACGCCGCCCTGCTCCGAGGGGGTCCGTTGGCTTATTCTCAAGCATCCGGTTACTGTCTCCAAAGCCCAGGTCCGGGAGTTCGCCAACATCATGGGAGATGCCAACAACCGTCCCGTTCAACCTCTCAATGCTCGTATTATTCTGAAGTAGGCGATGTACGACCCTTTCGATATTCCTACACGCAAAACGACGCGGCGGAAACCCTTCCGCCCCCGGTGTAAATCCTGTCGCACCAACAAATACATCGTTCCCGTCGTTTACAGTGTCGAGGTCACCAAAGAGCTTCTGAAAAAAGAGAAGAAAGGCGAACTGAAGATAGGTGGCAATGCCAGAAGCGTCGATGCGCCCAACTGGTACTGCATGCGTTGCGGGGGGAGCTTTCTGCGCTAAGTCGTAAGTCGTTTGTCGTTGGGGTGCTGATAGCGGTTTTTATAAATTACCAACGACCAACGACCACTCACCTTTTTATAGAAATTCTTTACGCAGCGCCTCTTTGTCGATGCTTCGACTGTGGAGTGATTTTCTCGGCATGTTGGGATTGAAAACGATCTGAGCCGGCAGCATATAGTTGGGGAGATGTTTTTTCAGTTCGAAAAGGATCTCGTTTTTCGGCAGCTCTCTTTTGCCCCCGTAGACCATGACGATCTCCTCCTCGATTTCCTCGTTTGGTATCGAAAAAACGACGCATTCGGTGATTTCGGGTATGTTCGCATAGACGACACTTTCGATCTCGTAGGGGCTGACACGGTAGCCCTGGGTCTTGATCATATCGTCCTTGCGGCAGACGAAATAGATGTATCCCTCTTCGTCTGCGTAGACATAGTCCCCGCTGGCCACGACGATTTCGTCGGTAAGCCGGCCTTCGGGTTCGAGGACCTTGTCGAGTATTCTGATACTTTTGAAACGTTTTTCGGTCTCTTCGGGTGCGTTCCAGTACCCCTTGTAGATACAGGCCCCGCGATGGATCAGTTCGCCGACTTCGCGGGGCTTGCACGCCTCTCCCTGATCGTTGATGATGTAGAGTTCCACGTCGGGCACCGCCTTGCCGATGGAGTTGGGGCGTATATGGATCTGTGCCGGATCGAGGTAGGCGGAACGAAACGCCTCGCTCAGGCCGTGCATCGAGTAGAACCTGGCATCGGGGAAGTGGGTCGTGATGTTTTTGATCATGAGCGGAGTGATGTTGCCGCCCGATGAAGTGATGGTTCGCAGTTTTTTAAAATGCTCGGGCTTCGGAATGCGGTGGGGGTCTTCGTCGAACATCTGGGTGATGTGGATAGGCATCAGCGGCAGGATTGTCACGCCGTCGTCGATGAGATGGGTGAAAAAATCGCTCGGAAGGACAAATTTGTGAATCGCGAGTGTCGCCCGATTGAAAAGCGCCGTGAATATCTGATTCAGACCGTAGTCCAGGTTGAAAGAGAGGATGCCGCTGATGACATCGTCGGCACGGATATCCAGATACTTCGATACGATGGCGGCTCCGTCGAAAAAGGCACGGTGGTTGATGACGATTCCCTTGGGATTGCCCGTCGAACTGAAAGTGTAGGTGATGGCGGCGTTGTCGTGTCCCTTGATCTCGCAGCTGTGCTCGCCCGTGTAGCATTTGTAGATCTCTTCGAAAGAGACATCGCTGGCATCTGTGGGAGTGTAGGAGACAATCTTTCCCGAAAAACCGGTCGCTTTGACGGTTTCGATTTTTTGGGTATCGGTAATGATGCACACAATACCGCAATCCTCGATGATATGTTTGACCTGTTCCGGTTTGAGCAGCCGGGTAATCGGCACGAAGATATGTTCAGTGGACATGATAGCCAAAATAGCGATTGCCTGGTCGCAGCTCTTGTTGGAGTAGATGCCGATACGGCTACCTCTGGGCAGCGACAGGGTCGTAAGATAGTGTGCCACCTGGTTGACACGTTCCAGAAGCTGGGCATAGGTATAGTGCTCGCTTCCCAGCGTGATGGCTGTTTTTTCGGGATGGTAGCGGGCGGCGTTTTCGAGCAGTTCGCGAACGGTATTGACGGTCATGGTAACTCCTTGGTGGCCTCGTTGTTTTCCAAAATCGCCTGCATTCCGTAGGTCCAGATTTCGTAATTTCTGTCCAGAACGATTTCGGGTATCTGATGGAAATGCAGCAGTTTTTTGTAGAAGAAGCGGATAATCGTTTCCGCATCCTCCTTTTCCAGTACTTTCGTGATTCCGCCTGTGAGAACGATATTGTTGAGGTTTTCGAGTTTCAGTTCCACATACTCGCTGTGGTGTCTGGATACTTTGTAAAGAACGAGGAATATCGCCAGCTGCATCAGAACCTTCGTCGCCGCTTCGCTCTCTTCTTCGAGAACGTTTTCGGTGACATTGAGGTGGTTGAGCAGCTCATAGACGAATTCGTTCTGACGGGCCGTATGCACCAGGCTTTCTCGGGATTTGTAGACACCCAGCTTTTTGAATACAAGGCGGTCGTAGCCTCCTTCGCCGGTGATGTTGTCGCTTACAAGGTCACGGCTGTAGTGGATGTCGGTCGTAGCACCGCCGATGTCGATGACGATAAAAGGATCGGTTACGTCGAGACGGCGACTGATGAATGGAAGCGCCCGGTTGACGACGTAGGGGGTGGAGAAAATCTGGTTGGCCGTGATTTCGTAAAGCTGTTTGATATCTTCCTTGCCCATGATGTCGGCCTGGTAGAGGTCGGTCAGGTAGGTTTTGAGCGCACGTTCGTTGATCTTCAGTTTTTCGGTGATGATGTTTTCAAGCACGACCAGCCGCCGGATGTGTCCGCTCAGGAAATTCCGTTCGTCGGCGCTGCCGACGTAGACGATATTCTGGAAGGTGCACTTTTCCAGAAAACCGATGAGTTTCTCGTCGAATATTCCTCCCACACCGTCGATGCCTCCTACGATGATGACCACATCGATCGTCTCCACAGGAGGTGTGGCCCTTTCGATTTCGTGATAGAGCACCGTATCGATGATATTGATACCCGAGTTGAAGGCGATATTGATCGCGTATTTGAGGCTGAAAGAGTTGCTGATGCCAATAATCAGAGTGCTCAATCCGCCGTTGGCGGAGCTGCAGATCTGGATCTCTTCCGGCCTGTATTTGGCGACAAGATCACCGCATTTGTCCATCAGATCCTCGAAAATCGGGCGGTTGAAATCGCGGAACCAGTGGCGGATAGTTCCGTTTTCCGCCACTTTGAAATAGGTACTGCCGATATCGAATAGAAGTTTTTTTCTGACGGCGCTCATTGCATGATTCCTATGTCTTTGATGATTTTGTCGACGACCCTTTCGCCCTCTTTGAGCCTGATTTTCGATCTTTCGAAGGCGAAGCTTCTGTCGGATATCGGCAGTTTTCCCCGTTCTAGAATGCGAATGTTCTCCTGGGGGTCGCGAATCGTTATGACTTCGTTGGCGTTGATGACATGGGGAGAGAAGGGGATCTCGATATGTCCCTTTTTGATGGCGTTGAAAACTTTGCGCCAGAGGGTGTCGGCGCTGTCGTTCAAAACCGCCTCCATGATTTCGTTGACCATGTTGGTGAGGTTTTCCTCCTCCTCTTCGTCGCTGACATTGGGCAGTCCCTTGAGCATGCCGAGGGTGTACTTGACACTGGCGACGGCCCGGGCGTTGGCCTCTTTGGTCGGAATGCCGAAGGCTTCGTTGCGTGTCTTGGTGATGATCTTGTCGGCACCCACCATGGCGGCGATGACGGTCGAGGCGGTGATCAGGGCGTCGGAGAACTCCTTGTTGTAGGGAAACGCCCCCATCCACTGGTGGTAAACGAGATGGATATCCGCGTCGTGATGGCCGAACATATCGGCGTAGCGGCGGGAAAGTTTCCTGATCACGTTGGCGGTGACCACATCCTGAATCATCGATCCGGTCTGGGAGAAACTGACGGAGAAAGATTTGACGCCCTCCTCGAGTGAAAGCAGCATTTCGATGATCTGGATGACGATGACAATGGCCGGCGGCTGAAGCGTGGCGCTCAGGGGACCGAAAGATTCCCGGTTGATCGGTTCGTTGAGCTTGGAGTAGAGGGCGCATACTTTCTCGACATATTTCCAGTAGAGAAAAGCTTTGTCCAGCGGAAAATTTTTGGAGTAGGGGAGCAGGTAGGTGATGGGTCCCCCTTCGATCTCGAAAATGCCCGAAGCGAGCGCCATCTCCACAAGGAGCCTGGCATCCGGTGTGCCGTGACGGAGGCTGACGGGGGTGTCGAAATGGGTGATCATTTTCCGGGTCGTGCGGTAGCCGTGGTTGATGAGCGGATAGCCGTTGAGCATGTCCACGTCGTTCTCTTCACTCAGCGCTAGCATCTTCTTGGCGGTGGCGTAATCGTTGAGACGTGTGTTGGAATCGATCGTCAGGGGCAGGACGTCGACACCCGCCTCCTTGAACTCTTCGTAGAGACGAAACACCTTTTCATAGGTCGGAAAGCCGCCGCGGGGCTGTACCTGCATCGCGTCGGAGGTTTTGAAACGATGGGAGATGAAGAGCTCTTTGCTGGCGTTTTTCACGAACTCTTCGATCTCGTCGAAATCGAAATGGTCGACATACTCGTTTCTCGTGATGATTTCCCGTTCGCGCCTGAAAAGGCTCATGCGCTCTCCTTCAGAAAAACTTCGAGCCGGTCGAGACCCTCGTTGAGATCGACCTGGTGAAAAACGAGGTCGAAGCCGTAGCTTTTGAATTTGGGCACGAGCGCATCTGGGTCCATCTCTCCGACTCCCAGGTTGCCGCCGATCATGAAGACGACGCGTTTTCTGAAGCGGTAGCTCTCTTTAAGAATCTGCAGATCCCGGCACCACCCCTCCGCCTCGCCGTTGAGGGACGAGATGAGCAGGACGTCGGCGTCGGTCTCGATGACGGCATCGAGAAACTCTTCGAGATAGGTGTTGACCCCCAGGTTGAAGACGGTAAAACCGCGTTCTTTGAGAGAGATTTCGATCAATCGGTTGGCGACGACATGGATGTCGTTTCCGACCACTCCTGTTACAACTTTCATCCGGATTCTTCTTCACTTGGAAATATGATCGATATTTTATCCAATCGGAGATGTTTTTAAGTATAATTTTCCAAAAAAGGTGGAAAGATGAAGTTCTTCACGGCCGATATCTGCGATGAATGCAAAGAACGGGTCCAGGTGCTCGATCCGGTTTTCAAATCCTACGGGGGCGCACCGGCGTGCTACGGGCCCATCCAGACGCTGAAACTCGAGAAAAACAACACCGAACTGATCTCCCTGCTCAAAGAGGAGGGGCACGACCGATTCATCGTCGTCGATGTGGGAGGCGCCTACGATGCGGTGGTCGGTGAGAACCTGATGAAACTGGCGCACCACAATGGCTGGGCCGGCATCCTTGTACATGGGTATGTCCGCGATATCCATGTGACAACGACGATTCCCGTAGGCCTCTGGGCGCTTGGGACCTGTCCCAGGAAAAGTTTCGAACACAACCCGGCACAGCGGGATGTGGAACTCTCCTTCGCCGGCGCGACTTTCCGCAATGGCGACTACCTTCTGGCGGATAGGGACGGCATTGTGGTCATCTCACCCGAAACAATGGCCGATTTGCAGGAAAAGCTCTTTTAAAGGCTGCCGGTGCGACTCGATGATATGCGGGAGAGCGGCCATGTCGACGACCGCCGTTTCCGAAGCCCGGGACCGGGGAGGATCGGTTGGCAGTCTATTGAGAATCTGGCCGCTGATACGGATGCTTTTACGGACCAAATTCGGCTGGGTACTCATCGCTTTGGGAATCCTCGCCTACATGGGTGGGTACGATCCTCTGGCGCTGCTGGACGGCGGCGTCTCTTCAGGGCCTGTGGATCGGGCGCACGAGGAGCAGGAGGCCCGTTTCGTCAAGAGGGTGCTTGCAAGTACCGAAGATGTATGGAGCCGCCTGCTGCCGGCATACGGCAAAAACTACAGCCCGCCGGTTCTGGTGCTTTATCGGGGCTCGACACGCAGCGGTTGCGGTTACGCCGCGTCACAGGCGGGTCCTTTCTACTGCCCGAAGGATCAAAAAATCTATCTCGATCTCGGCTTTTACAACGAATTGGCGAATCGTCACGATGCGCCCGGCGATTTCGCGCAGGCCTATGTGCTCGCCCACGAGGTAGGGCATCATGTGCAGAATATTTTCGGTACGCTCGAAAAGGTCCACCGGGCACAGAAAAACGCTCTGCAGATCGGCGACAAGGCGACGGCGAACCATCTTCAGATACCGGTGGAGCTTCAGGCCGACTGCTATGCCGGTGTCTGGGCCCATTACGCCCGAAACCGGCTGGAACCGGGTGATTTGGAGGAGGCGATCAACGCGGCGTCGCGCATCGGCGACGATACGCTTCAGAAAGAGGCACAGGGGTATGTGGTACCCGACAGCTTCACCCACGGCACCTCGAAGCAGAGGATGACGTGGTTTCTCAGAGGATTCAGGAGCGGAAAACCCGAAGCGTGCGATACGTTCCGATAGTTTGGCGACTATTTTTTTATTTTCGTGATTTTCGAACCCTCGAGGGTCAAGTTGTACATCAGGCCTTCGTTGCCGAAAACGAAGCCGATGACGGGGTCCTTGAAGTCGATCGTGTTGACATCTTCGCCGACCCCCCATTTGGCAAGAGCCACCGATGCGTCGACGCCGATCTTCCAGCCGTCGCTGTTGCGGAAATCGTCGAGCGCTTTTTGGGTCAGAAAGACAATAAGAAGCGATTTTCTCTGGGCACCGATCTGAAAACCGTAGGATGCGGCGACGGTGTTGTAGTACCCGACGATCCTGCCGCGAACCATCAGCCCCCCTTCGCCATATTCGCCCCCGATGCCGAAACCGGCTTTGTAGACGTTGGGGAAAACGAGATAGCCATTGGCTTTGCGCAAAAACTCGGCACCGCCTTTGACCTCTTTGTCAAAACGCTTGATCGTCTCTCTTATTTCGATGGTGAGCTCCTCTTTCGAAGCGGCGTGAAGAGAGTGCGCCCAAAAGAGGAGCAGTGCCAACCATGCAAAAAACATTCTTTTGGTCATATACGTGCCCCCAATGGTCGATTTCCGGAATTATAGCCAAATCGTTGCTATGCTTTGAAAAGGGGATATGAACGATTTTAAATGACCGCAAAGCCCTCTCTCAAGAGATTCGTTGTAAAATTTCCCAGATATTACGGAAACGGGACCATCAGTATGCGAAAAACGTTAATACTCTGTCTGCTTTTTTTCCCATTGGTGCTGGCGGCGCGGGTACACTATGCCAAGCTCGAACCGGTGGAAATCTATGTCATAAAGGCGGCGGCGCCGGGGCAGGTACTTGAGGCTGACGACGGGGCCGAGGGGCGTATCGGGGACGCCAGCGTGGTCGTGCAGATCGACGACAGGGTAGACCGGGCGCAGAAAAGGGCCGTCGAACTCTCCCTGAAAGCTCTGAAATCGACTCTGCAGCTGACCCGGGAGATGGAGAAGAACCAGCAAAAGGTGTATGAAAAAGATTACCGCTACTATCTGCGCACGAAGGATTTGAAGACCAAGTCGCAAACCGAGAAGGATAGGATATTCACCGCGATGATGGCTTCGAAAAACCAGCTTCTGAGTCTGCGGGAGAAGATTGCCACCCTGGAAAAACAGATCGCGGACACCGAATACCAGAAAGCTCTGCTCGATGACAGAATCGCCAAAAAAGCGGTCCGTGCCAATGGTCTTTATATCTACAAAGTGGCGGTGAGACGCGGTGATTACGTCAATCCGGGTGCTCTGCTTCTCAAGGCGATGGATATCTCCCGGGGGCGACTCGTTCTCTACCTGGATGCGGACGAGATCGAGGGTATCGCCGACAAGCGCATCTATCTCGACGGCAAAGAGACCGATCTGACATTTAACAAGGTGATCCGCGTGGCGGACGATGTGCATATCTCCTCCTACAGGGCGGAGGTCATTCTCGATCGTCCGGGAAAACTCTTTTCAAGACTGATCAAAGTTGAACTGAAATAAGGAACAGAACATGACACTTCAGGAACTCGACCGGGCCTATGTGCTTCCGACCTATGCCAGAAACTATGTCCACTTCGTACGGGGCGAGAATTCGATGCTCTACGACGCGGAAGGAAACGATTATGTCGATTTCGGCAGCGGCATCGCCGTGTGCAGCGTGGGCCATGGCAACCCCAGGCTCGCGGCGGCGATCTGCGACCAGGCGAAGAAGCTGATTCACACCTCCAATCTCTACCTGATCGAACCGCAGGCGCTTCTGGCCAGACGGCTGGCGGAGCTGACCGGTATGGATGTGCAGACCTTTTTCGCCAACAGCGGAGCGGAAGCCAACGAAGGGGCCATAAAAATCGCGCGCCGTTACGGCACTGACGATGAAGGCAACGTCAAACGCTACAAGATCATCACCCTCGAGCACTCCTTCCACGGGCGCACCATCACAGCGCTCAAAGCGACGGGACAGGAGGCGATGCATACCTATTTCGGCCCATTCCCGGACGGCTTCGTCTACGCGAAGAACATCGCCCACGTCTACGACCTGATCGACGATCATACGGTGGCCGTCATGATCGAACTGGTGCAGGGCGAAGGGGGTGTGCAGCCGATGGAGAAAGAGGAGGTGCAGCAGCTGGCGGCGGAGCTGAAACGGCGGGACATCCTGCTGATCGTCGACGAGGTGCAGACGGGCATCTACCGCACCGGCGAAGTGCTGGCGAGCAACCTTTACGAGATCGTGCCCGATATCGTCACCCTGGCCAAGGGACTCGGCGGCGGTGTACCGATCGGGGCGATCATGACGACCCACAAAAACATTCTCAAAGCCGGTGACCATGGCAGCACGTTCGGGGGAAATTTTCTCTCCACCCGGGCGGCGCTCGAGGTGCTCGACATTCTGGAGGAGAGGAAAAACAGCGGCGAGCTGGACCATATGCTGCTTCTTTTTGAAGAGCGCCTGAAATCGTATGTGACGAAGTATCCGCACCTTTTCGAAAAAGAGGTGGGCATCGGCCTCATGCGGGGACTTCGCGTCAAAGAGGGGAGAGATGCGGCCGACATTATCAAAGCGGCCTTCAAACAGCGTCTTGTTGTTTTGAAAGCGGGCAAAAACACGGTCAGATTCCTGCCGGTGCTGACCCTGACGAAAGAGGAGATGGAGCTTGGATTTGAACGGTTCGAAACTGCGCTGGGCACTCTGTAGCCTTCTGGCCGTCTCTGTGCTGCAGGCGGGAGAGGCCGATGAGCTGCTCTCTGCGCTGAAGCGAAAAAGTCTTGCGCTTCAGCACGAAAAGAACCGAGCCGACAGTGGCGAGCTGGAGTTCAGCTGGGTCAATGCGGTAACGCTCAGCTATACCGACAGTCGCAGCGAACAGTTCGACACGACGCAGAGACGGCGCGAATTCGCCATTGTCGTCGATCAGCCGATCTTTAAAAGCGGCGGCATCTGGTATGCGGTCAAATATGCGAAAGCGACGCGGCATGTGGGGGATCTTCTCATCGAAACACAGCGCAGGCAGCTGATCAAACAGGTGGTCGCCACGCTTTTTAATTTCAAGAAAAACGCCTACCAGATAGAGAAACAGAAACTGATGATCGAAAACGACAGGCTCGACATAGAGCGGAAAAAAGAGCAGTATCTCAGCGGAGACCTCGACAGTGGCTTTCTCGACCAGGCGATTTTGAAGAAAAACCAGGACACGCTTAACCTCTATGTCCTTGAGGATACAAAAGCTCAGCTGCAGAAGCGGTTCGATGATCTGAGTGACGCCGACCCTTCGACGATAAAACTGCCCCGTTTCACGCTGATGGACAAAGAGACCTTTTTGAAAAACCATATCGACCTGGCCCGCCAGAAAGAGGAGATCGATCAGAAAAACTATTTCAATACGATGACATGGGCCCGCTACATGCCGACGCTCTCCGTGCAGGCGAGTTACGTCAAACCGTACGAAAACAACTATTTCTTCAGCGGGGGAAACGTTTACGATCTGACCGATGACTACTATACCTACGGTTTTCGTCTCTCGATGCCGCTTGATATCAAATCCTACTACACCATCGAATCGACGAAAGTGGATTATCTCAACGCCAAAGTGAAGCTGAGCGACAGCAGAAGAGAAGCGGACAACACCTATGTCGCGACGCTTAAACGCCTGAAGGTACTCGACCGGATGATAGAACTCTCCAAAAGCGACGAAGTGCTCTACAGCAGCCTTGTGAAGAGTACGAAAGAGAAGGTGGATGCGGGCGAAATGACGATGTACGATCTTCAAACGATGCAGAATTCAAAAAGAATCCGCCAGCTTGATCAGAAGATATTCGATCTGGACAAGCAGCTGGTGCTGCTCGATCTTTACGAAAAGAGTTACGAAAGTGTGGGAAAGTGAGACTGCCGTTTTGCGGCAGACGCAAACGCCAGGAGCGTCGAACCTATTGCGCGAAGGAAACAGATGAAGCCATTTTCCGAATATATGAATGAGTGGCTCTACGGACCGGATGGGTATTATGCCCATTTCAAGGCGATCGGAAAAGAGGGGGATTTCTATACCGCTGTAAGTACCAGCCGCTTTTTCGGTGCGACGATCGCCCACTACATGATCTCCCTGATCAAAAAGGAGAAGCTCTCTCCCCGGACATTCCTGGTAGAGATCGGGGCGCATCAGGGATATCTGCTCGGTGACATGATCGAGTGGATCGCCCAGGAGGCGCCGGAGCTGCTGGAGACGATGCGTTTTGGCATAATCGAACGGTTCCCTTCGCTGCAGCGTGTGCAGAAGGAGTATTTCAAAAGCCGTTTCGGCGATACGGTCGTTTTGCACCACTACATCGATGCGAGACAGATCGGTGCTAAAGAGGCTTTTGTCGTCGCCAACGAAATTTTGGACGCATTTCCCTGTGACCTGGTCTACAGGGGGAAAACGGCACTCGTTGATGAAAACCATGCAATCCGTTTCGAAGGGGAGGATGAACAGGCACTGGCAATCGCCAAACGGTACGGTCAGCAAAAGGGAGAAGTGGCGAGAGGGTATGAAAGTTTCGCCGCTACGCTTTATGAAGCGGCCGAAAAGATCGTGTTCACCGCTTTCGACTACGGAGAGAAGGAGGCGCGTCCCGACTTCTCTATCCGAATATACAAAGGGCATGAAGTCTTTCCCCTTTTCGAAGAGGGGATCGATCTCAAAGAGCTTTTTGGAAAGAGTGACATTACCTACGATGTCAATTTTTCCCATGTCATGGACGCTTTCGAGGGGGCCGGTTTTTCGACAGCCGCTTTCAAAACGCAGCTTCGGGCACTGACAGAGTACGGTCTGCCCGATCTGTTGGAACAGCTGGCACGGCTGGGAGATCAGAAACTCTATCTGCGGGAGCTCAATAAAATCAAAACCTTAATCGATCCACAAATGATGGGAGAACGTTTCAAACTGATTGAGTTTCATAAGAATATCGGATAAAATAGATGGCATGAAAAGAGTCGCATCGATTGTTTTGTTTGTATTGATTCCGATGTTTGCGGACAGTGTGAACGGGTGGGAGCCTCTGCACGAAGCGGTCTACGAGGCCGATATGAACCGGACACGGGGGATTGTGGAAAACTCCGATGCCGATATCGATGCCCAGTCAAAAGCCGGGATCGCCCCGCTGCATATCGCCGTGAAGATAAGAAATCTGCCGATGGTGGACTATCTTCTCGAGCATGGTGCGGATGTGGACATTCAGGACAATAACGGCTACACACCGTTGCTCTATGCCATCGGCCAGCATCGTCTGAAGATCGTAAAGACGCTTCTACAGCATGATGCCGATGTCAATCTCGCCAACAGCCAGGGGATCACCCCACTTCAGCAGGCGGCCTACAGCAACGATTTTCCGATTGTCGACTATCTGCTCGACCATGGTGCCGACCCGGAGATTTTGAATGCAAACGGCATCAATGCCTGTGAACTGGCCTATATCAAAGGGAATTTTTCGATGGCACACCATCTGCTGGCCTACACGAAAGGTGTTTGTGGAAAGTATGTGGATGAACTGAACGCGACGAAGGGGAGCAGAGAATGAAAATCATCGTCAATGGAGAGGAGAAGGAGTTCGCCGACAACATCACGCTGGCACAATTGATCGAACATCTCGGCATCGCCGAGAAGGTGATGGCGGCGGCGGTAAACATGGAGGTGGTGAAGAAAGAGGCGTGGGACCGCTTCGTGCCGAAAGAGGGTGACAAAGTCGAGCTCCTGCACTTTGTCGGAGGGGGATGATCGTCGAAACGGTGATAAGCAATTCGTAGACGGTGATCCGTTCGATGCCTATGTCGTCTCGATGGCGGCGACGGCGATGGCGAAACCGCCGTCGTGGGCGATGGAGAGGGAGGTGGCGGTGATGCCGAAAACTTCTGACACTCTTTCATTCAGCCTGAAATGCGGCGCGCCCTTCGCGTTCTTGCCGATAACTATGTCGTGAAAACCGACCTCCTTGCCGATTCCGGTACCCAGAGCCTTGGCTACCGCCTCTTTGGCGGCCCAGAACCCGGCGGCGGTCTGCGGCCCTTTGACGAGGGCGATCTCTTCTTCGCTCAGGTAGCGGGACAAAAACTTTTCGCCATGCTTTTGCAGTGACTTTTCAATGCGATCGATTACGACGATATCGACACCGATCATTGAATGACGAACTCCGTAAAGTAGATATGGCGTATTTCACCGTCTTCCAGGTGCCTGTTGATCTGGGCGATGATCTCCTCTTTGAGCTTCTCTTTCCCTTTGGCAGTCGTGATCTCTTCCACCGTTTTGGAGGAGAGGATGGAGATGACGATATCGCGGATCAGGGGCGTTTTTTTGTCCAGTTCCGGCGTGAGCTCTTCACTGTCTTCTTCCAGGTTCATCTTGGCCACAAGGAATCTTCTGCCGTTTTCACTCATCAGGTTGACGGTGAACTTGTCGAGCGGGTACATCGGTCCGACTCCGATATCTTCGCTCCGGTGGGAACGCTTTTTCTCCACCTTTTCCTGTTTGACGGCCGTCGCATCCTCCGCCTCGTCGCCCGAGAGCATCAGGTAGGCGACAACCCCGCCGATGGCAAGCACCAGAACCAGCAGTACCACGATAAGAATGAGCACGACATTGCTGCCGCCCGATTCTTTTTTCGAGTCGTTTTCACTCTCTGCTGCAGCTTCTTTTTCTTCTTCGGCCATGCATTCTCCTTGGCATTTATAAATATTTGAAATAGTATCGTCGTTTCGGGCCTGAAGTTAATACCGTTGTCCCACAAAAAGGAATCGGCATGGCGTATTATACGTCAATTCAGGGGCCATACGGAGTAAATAGGTTAAAATATCGGCAAAAAGCGAAAGCAGGCAGTACGAGTGGGAATATTGGAATCTTTCTTTGCACGCATCGGCGCACCCTTTGTCAAAATGTACGAAAAAATCGGCGATTTCGGCCGATTCGTCGAATTCCAGGTGGGGTTGATTCCTCTGTATTTCACCCGTCCCCACCGTATCCGTGAATTTTTCCAGCAGATGGACAGCATCGGCATCGGGACACTGGGAGTCATCCTGCTGACGGCCCTTTTTACCGGCATGGTCGAAGCGATCCAGCTCTATCACGGTTTTCACCAGTTCAATGCGGAAAATTTCATGGGGTATACGATTTTCGTTTCGATCTCCCGTGAACTTGGCCCGGTTTTCGCGGCTTTGATGCTCACATCCCGCGCCATCAGCGCCATGGCGGCGGAGCTGGGCACGATGCGCGTCACCGAGCAGATCGACGCGATCGAAACGCTTGCTGTCGATTCGAAAAAATATCTGATCATTCCGCGGATTCTGGCGACGACAATCTCGCTGCCGCTGCTCGTTATTGTCTTTGATTTCGTCGGCAATGTCAGTGCCTATCTCATCTCAACCGAGGCGCTTGGGGTCAATCCGGTCTCCTATCGGAACCTGATACAGCAGTACCTGGAATTCGGTGACATCGGAACGGGGATTTTGAAGGCGTTTGTGTTCGGCTATCTGGTCAGCTCCATCGGTACCTATCTTGGATACATCGCCCGGGGCGGTGCGCGGGGCGTCGGACAGGCGACGACGGCCGCCGTTGTCTATTCGGCGATAACGATTTTCGCTGCCAACTACTTCCTCTCTTCGCTCTTTCTCTTTCTGGATTGGTAGAAATTTGCCTTTTTGGCGGGCAGCTCCGCAAAGCGCGTTTTCTGAGCGCTTCTACTCACACCTGTCGATTCCCAGAGTTTTCATCAAAGCATCAAAAAACGGACCGGCCTCTTTGTCGTAGTCGTCGTGAAATTCGACGGCGATGAATCCCCGGTTCTCTCCTTCGCGGACATCGCTGATTTCGACCTGGCACTCCTTTCTGTAGTTGAGCCGGTCGATCGCATTCAAAATCTTCTTTTTTTCCGCTTCGTTTCTGTATAGGAGCTCGAGTTTATCGTAGCGCTCCTCGTGGGAATGGATGGCTGTAATATTGTCAAGAATATCCGGCATATGCTCTATCTTTCTTCAATTAAAGTTGTATCTATGTAAAATAGCGGGGTGATTATAGCAAAAGGAAACCGATGGCTTTCATATTGAATCCCAAATCCCATTTCAATCTCGCCAATCTCTTTACGATGGTCAATATCACCTGTGGTCTTATCGCCACCTACCTCATTACCCAAAACAACTTTTTTGATGCCATTGTCTTCGCATGGATCGGCGGCGCTTTCGATATTTTCGACGGAAAGATCGCCAGGAGATTCCGCCTCTCCAACGAGTTCGGCATTCAGCTCGATTCGTTCGCCGATTTCCTCTCGTTCGTACTCGTTCCGGTCTTTTTGATCTTTCAGGCCGTCTATTCCCATCTGGAAGGCGGTTGGTTCTACTTCTCGGCGATAGTGAGCATATACTATGTCATCAGCGGACTTCGCCGGCTGATCCAGTTCAACATCAACGCCGAAGCCGGTGAGGTGGGAAAATATTTCGTGGGGGTGCCGACACCGCTGGGAGCGATACTCCTGTGGCTCGTCTATCTCGGATATACCTACAATATTCTTCCAAGCGAATCGGTGACCATGCTGATGATCGTCATCGGCTGGTTGCTCAACTCCACGGTGAGAGTGCCGCACCCCTGATGGGAGAGTCAAAAAAAGAGGCCGGATGTTTCACATCCACTCCACGACTTTGGCGACCTCGTCGGCGACGAAACATTTCAACGGGGTTTTGAAAGAGGGCTTGTTCGGGACTATCGCTTTTGTAAACCCCAGCGTATGGGCTTCTTTTAGGCGCTGTTCCAGGTGGAATACTTCCCGAATGTCGCCGATGAGGCTCACTTCGCCGATGAAGATGCTCTCATCGCTGAGCGGCCTGTTCCTGAAACTGCTGATGATGGCGGCGATGATGGCCAGGTCCGCGGCGGGTTCACTGATTTTGATTCCCCCCGCGATATTGACGAAGACGTCGTACTGGCCGAAGGGGAGGTCCAGTTTTTTTTCAAGAAGGGCCAGGAGCATCGTCAGTCGGCTCGAGTCGTACCCGGTGGTGGAGCGTTTCGGGTTGCCGTATCCGCTGTCAGCCACGAGTGCCTGCACTTCGATGACCAGGGGTCGGCTCCCTTCCATGATGACAGTCACTGCGCTGCCGGCCTGCGCTCTGCCCCGGCTGAAAAATTTGCTCGCGATATTTTTGGCGCTGACCAGACCCTCCTGCGTCATCTCGAAAATCCCCACTTCGCTCGTACTGCCGAATCGGTTTTTGAAAGCGCGCAGCATCCGGATCTCCCGGCTGCCGTCTCCTTCGAAATAGAGCACCGTATCGACCATATGCTCCAGTACGCGGGGGCCGGCGATGGAGCCCTCCTTGGTGATGTGGCCGATGATGAAGATGGGAAGCTGTTTCTCTTTCGCAAGGCGCATCAGGTCGAAGGTGATGGTACGCACCTGGGTGACACTTCCGGGTGCGGAGGGAATCGCTTCGGAGTAGAGGGTCTGGATGGAATCGATGATGATCAGATCGTACCGGTTTTTCGCTACTTCCGCCATCACCGCCTCCAGGCGGATTTCACTGAGCAAAAAGAGATCCTCGTGGTTGGCGCCAAGGCGGTTGGCACGCATTTTGATCTGTCCTCCCGACTCCTCACCGCTTACATAGAGCACCCTTTTTCTTTCCCTGGCGAGATTGCCGCCGATTTTCAGAAGCAGCGTCGATTTTCCTATCCCCGGACTGCCGCCTATGAGCACCAGGGAACCCGGGACGATGCCGCCGCCGAGCACCAGGTCGAGTTCGCTGTCACCGCTTGTAAACCGCGTGACCTCCTCTTCGTGGATCTGGGTAATCGGTCTGGCTTCGGGTGCGCCCGCGGAGGTCTTGGAGATTTCGTCCAGGACCTTCTGCTGTTCGGCGGAGAGTTCGACGAAGCTCTCCCATGCGCCGCAGTTGGGACATTTCCCCATCCAGCGGGGGCTCTGCATCCCGCAGGCCTGGCATTCGAAAAGGGTCTTTTTTTTAGCCATCAATCAATCCGTACTTTCTTCATCCCTCTTGACCGTTTCCGGTTCACCGCCCAAATCATTCCTCCAGTTCTTCGGCTCTGTAGGCGCGGACGATGCTGCCGTCTTTGTCAAGGATTTCCATCAGATCGGCATTTTCATTGACGTTGAGCCTGTAGGTTTCGCCGCTCGCCCGTTCGCTGACGAAATGTTTGGAAAGGAGGTTGAAGCCGTCGTTGTCCAGAAGCTCTTCGAGACGCTTTCGCTGCGATTCGGTGAGGGCATGGAGATCGACCCGGTGGATTTTTCCGGAAGACGGGATCTCCTCCTCTGTCGGTTCGGTGAAGATCGCGTCGAGGATCGTGTTGACGAACTCTTTGGGATCGAAAGGGATCAAATCTTCCGCCTTTTCACCCACTCCCACATAATAGATGGGAAGTTTCAGCTCTTCCGCGATGCTGAAGAGTGCGCCCCCTTTGGCGGTACCGTCGAGTTTTGTGATGATGATCCCGTCGATGTCGATCATCTCCTTGAAGGCTTTGGCCTGGTTGATGGCGCTGTTGCCCTGGGTGCCGTCGAGGATCAGAATCTTTCGATGCGGTGCCCCATCCATCGCTTTGCCGCAGACCCGGACGATCTTTTTGAGCTCTTCGGCAAGATTGCTCTGGGTGTGCAGTCGTCCTGCCGTGTCGATGATGACATGGTCGAAACCTTTTGCTTTGGCGGAGCTGATGGTATCGTAGGCGACGGCGGAGGGGTCGTGCCCCTGCCGGGTGTAGACGATGGGAATGTCGAGCTTTTCGGCCCAGGTTTTGAGCTGTTCGATCGCTGCAGCGCGGAATGTGTCGGATGCGCCGAGCATGACCGTCTCCCCCTCCGTTTTGTAGCGCTGTGCCAGTTTCGCGATGGTCGTCGTCTTGCCTGCGCCGTTGACGCCCACGATCAGTTCGACGAAGGGTTTTTCGCCCCGGGGTTCGATCTTTTCGACCTCGTAGATAAACAGAGAGATGAGTGTGTTGTAAAGCTGTATGCGCTTGATGTTTTCTGGAAGGGATTCGACGATTTTCTCGACGAGGTCGTAGGTCACATCCGCTTCGAGCAGGAGGTCTTCGAGTTCGTCACGGCCGATCTTTTCCCGTTTGACAGGCGCGTTGCTTTCGATCGTTTCGACCGTCTTTTTAAGCCCGCGTTTCAGAAAGCTGAACATTATTTGCTCACCTTTTTCAGTGCCTCTTTGATGTCGCTTTCGAGCATCTCTTCGGGAACCAGGCCGATGTAGTGACGGAAATATCTGCCATCGACGAAAAGGACCATGAAGGGGATCGAAAAGTTTCGGGGCTGATGGAGCATGTCGGCGACTTTGGCGGCGATGGCCATATTGTCAGGGGCGTTGGAAACGAAATAGTTGATATTGTGCCCCGTAATGAATCGTCGCATTTCGGCGGGATTTTTCGATTCGATCGAAACGCCGATGATTTTCAGTTTGCCCCTGTATTTCTCCTGCAGGTTCACGAGATGGGGAATCTCGGCACGGCAGGGGGGACACCATGTGGCAAAGAAGTCGAGCATAACGACACGCTCTTTTGCGCCGAAATCGAATTTTCCGTCTCTGAGCGTCGCTTTGACGGTATTGTTCGCGTCTTTGAGAATAAAAAGAGTTTTCTGTGCCACATTCACTGTCGTGCGGCTCGCTTTTTTCTCTTTTTTCTCCCCGCATCCTGTATAAAGGAGTGTCACAAACACCAGAACCGTAAGTGAGAGAAATTTGATACGCATTTGAAAACCTTTTTGGATAAAATGGCGATATTATAAGATATCAGGGCTTAAACATTGGACAAAAAAACTTTCAGAAAACAGTGCCTCGCAAAGTTGCAAAAAGCTGAAAAAAACGGTAGATTGAACCGGAACAGGAAAGTGTTGAAAAGAATCGATATGATTATAAGAAAATATAATCCAAAATCCATTCTTTTCTATCTTCCGATGAGCCATGAAGTCGACGTCAGACCGCTGTTCAGGCGGTTGCGGCGCGACAGAAAAATTTACGTTCCGTTTATGGAAGGCGAAAGTTTTAAGCTGGTACAATACAGACTGCCGCTGAAAAAGAAGCGGTTTGGTATTTACGAACCGATGAATTCACATTTTTATCTGTCAAAAATAGATATGGCGATTGTGCCGGTTGTGGGGGTTGACGGCCGATTTCGCCGCATAGGATTTGGAAAAGGTATGTACGATAGATTTTTTGGGTCGCTGAGGCAAAAGCCTCTGACCGTGTTTGTACAGTTGGCGAAATGCTGTACAAAAAAGAGAATTACCGATGATTTCGACGTCATGGCAGATATCTACATAACCCCCGAAGATATTACAGTCCGAGGGAAAAAAGATGTTGACAGAATTGATCATAGGAGGTGCGGCAGCCACTGTTAGCGGTGTAGCGGCATTTTTCATCACAAAAAAGATCGACGCTTCGAAATACGACATCTTCGTCGAACAGGCCAAGGCGAAAGCCAAGGCGATTGAACACGAAGCGGAAGTGGTTTTGCAGAACGCCCGGCTCAAAGTGACCGAGGCGGAGCTCGAAGCGAAGCAGAAATACGAGGACGAGCTGCTCCGGCTCAACAACGAGTTCAATGCACGGCTGGCGCAGCTGGAGAAACGGGAAGAGCAGCTTGCCAAACGTCTCGAAGAGGAGTTGAAGCAGGTCTCCGAAGAGAAAGAGGAGATCAAAAACGCCAGGGCGGAACTCAAAGCCGCCCGGGAGCAGACAGAGGCGCTGCGCAGGGAGTATGAAACCAAACGCGACGAGATGTTGAAGATACTCGAACGGGCATCGGGTCTTACCGCCGACGAAGCACGTGAACTCGTTCTCAAAGAGGCGGAAGAGGATGCGCGGGCCGAGATCGCCCATATCGTCAGAAAATACGAAACCGAGGCGAAGACGGAAGCCAAACGGAAGGCGAACTACATCCTTGCGCAGGCAACGACACGGTATGCCGGCGAGTTCGCCGCGGAACGGCTCATCAATGTCGTCTACCTGCCCGATGACGAACTCAAAGGGCGCATCATCGGCAAAGAGGGACGGAACATCAAAACCCTGGAAATGCTGCTGGGCGTCGATATCATCATCGACGATACGCCGGGAGCCATCATTCTGAGCAGTTTCAACCTCTATCGGCGTGCCATCGCGACACGGACAATCGAACTTTTGATCGAAGACGGTCGCATTCAGCCGGCGCGGATCGAAGAGATCTATGAAAAGGTGACGGAAGAGTTCGAGCAGATGGTCCTTGAAGAGGGAGAGAGAATCGTCGTCGACCTGGGTGTCTCCCCGATGCATCCCGAACTGATGAAACTGATCGGACGCCTGCGTTACAGGGCCAGCTACGGACAGAACGCCCTTGGGCACTCTCTTGAAGTGGCGCATCTGGCGGGCATCATGGCGGCGGAGATGGGCGGAGACGAGACTCTCGCCAAGCGTGCTGGCATTCTGCACGATATCGGCAAATCTCTGACGCATGAATATGCCGGAAGTCATGTCGACCTGGGGGCGGAAGTGTGCCGCCGCTACAAAGAGCATCCGGTGGTGATCAACGCCATCTATGCCCACCATGGGCATGAAGAGCCTGAAACCGTGGAAGCGGCAGCCGTCTGTGCCGCCGACACGCTTTCGGCGGCCAGACCGGGAGCGCGCCGGGAAGTACTCGAAAGTTTCCTCAAACGCGTCAAGGCGATCGAGGAGATCGCGACTTCCAAACCGGGAGTCCATCACGCCTACGCCATCAACGCGGGCCGGGAGGTGCGCGTCATCGTCAACGCCTCTCTCGTCAACGACGACGAAGCGATCCTCCTCAGCAAAGAGATTGCGGAGGAGATCGAAAAAAGCGTCCAGTATCCGGGCGAGATCAAAGTGAACGTGATAAGAGAGACCCGGGCGATCAACTACGCGCGGTAGAAGCTTTTTTCGAGAGCCGCGCAGCGGTGCCGGGCCCGCTGCCGAAGCGGACACAGCGTCAGCGCAGGAAGGAGGGCTTTGCTCTCCTTCCGTGTACGGCGGAGCCGAATGTGAGTCAAAAGCGTCCAGTATCCGGGCGAGATCAAAGTGAACGTGATAAGAGAGACCCGGGCGATCAACTACGCGCGGTAGAAGCTTTTTTCAAACAGCCGCGCAGCGGTGCCGGGCCCGCTGCCGAATCCTTCTGATGAAAAAATTTTTCGATTCCGCGCTGTCGCATGACAATACGATGATGCCGATATTCCTTCCCTATCCCTTCGGGTTTTGATACAAAACTCCACACTCTTTATGTATAGATAAATTTAATTATCAAAAAGTGATTATGTTAAAGCAAAAAGAGAGTAAAATACGCGAAATATATAATTTTTAACGGTCGCTACAGCCATGCAAGGAGAATACTATATGCCTGAACAGACAACAAAGAGCCGGTGCGGACGCATCAAAGCCTATTTCAGACGGGAAGAGCGCTATGAAGGTCTTCAGCTCGTCTTCAAAGAGCATCCAGAGCTGAAGGAGGAGATACTCCAGGCGATCGATGAAACGATGAAAGAGACCGGAGAGAAACCGGCTGTTTTCGAAAACAGCGAAAAATCGGGTGCCGAACCGTACGCGTTCTATGTCGAATTCAACGACGATTACGACAAAGAGGGTGGTGACTTTTTCGAGATTCTTCTCAAAAAACTCGGCATCGACAAGTGTGAAGAATAAACCTCAAGCGCGGCATCGTCGAAGGGTGCCGCGCTCCTCTTTTTCTATCTGACTCTGCCTACGCTTCCTTTTTTGATTTTGCAGCCTCCTCCATATTGATGACGGAATCGTCATAGGGATCGAGATGGATGTTGATGAGCCAGTCGGCTTTCGGGTCGACTGCCTTGATCTTCTCCTCGACGTTGTCGCCAATGCGGTGCGCTTCCAGCAGTGACATCTCCGGATTGAATACCAGATGGACATCGACGAAGTAGTCGTTGCCCGCTTTTCGCGTTTTGAGCCAGTGGTAGTCTGTCACACCCGGTTCGCTTTTGATCGCTTTGACGATCTTTTTGACTATCTCCTCTTCGAGCGCCACGTCCAGAAGCATCAATACCCCTTCATGAATCAGCTCGTAGGCCGAGTAGATGATGTAGATGGCGATGAGGATGCCCAGAATCGCATCGATCATGAAGAAAGCAGTGAAATGGATGACGGCGAGGGAGACGAGGATGGCGCCGTTGCTCAGAAGGTCGGTTTTGTAGTGCAGGGCATCCGATTTGATCACCATGTTCTGGGTGACCCTGGCTACATGGTTAAGATACATCACCAGCGCGCCGGTCATAACGATGGAGAGCAGCATCACCCCGATCGATGCATCCAGGTGGGTGATCGGTTCGGGATGGAGGATTTTCATGACCGCCTTGTATCCGATGAACAGACCCGACATCGTGATGACGACTCCTTCGATGACAGCGGCGATCGCTTCTACTTTGCCGAGTCCGTAATTGAACTTTTCACTGGCCGGTTTTTCGGCATTGGCGACGGCGAAATAGTTAAAAAGCGAGACGGCCAGGTCGAGGCCGGAGTCGATAGCCGATGCGAGAACGGCGACGGAACCGCTGATGATCCCGACAATCAGTTTGACGATCACCAAAACGACAGCGACGGATGAACTGACAACGGTGGCTCTCTTCTGCATTGTCATATTTTATCTCCGGAAAAAATTTTTCTTATATGGTGCGGCATGCACCCTCGTCCGCGGCATCGTCGCCGTACGGGAACAAGGCGCCGCGGTGAAGTGCAGCCGACTTCGCACCGATGGACAGATTTATGAATTTTATCCGATTTAAACTATAATCCTCTTTATGGATATTGACAAAATCATCGAAGAGCGCCGCTCCTGGCTCGGCTGGAAAAATATCGCACCTTTGCGCGAAGCGCTGAAGAAGTTGCCCCGCATCGACGACGTCGAAGTGCTGCTGGACGATACCGTTACGATTCGCAGCGACTCCGTCACCTCCGCCCAGCGTGAACAGATAGAGACGGCAGCGCGGATGATGATACCGTGGCGCAAAGGGCCCTTCGATCTCTTCGGAATCTTCATCGACAGCGAGTGGCGAAGTTTCAAAAAGTACAATCTGCTCAGGCCCTACATGGATCTGGAAGGAAAAAGGGTGGCCGATGTGGGATGCAACAACGGGTACTATATGTTCCGGATGCTCGAGTTTCGTCCCCACAGTATCATGGGCGTCGACCCCTCTCCGCTTTTTCGAACCCAGTTCGATCTGATCAACCTCTATGTCAAAAGCCGTCTGCTACGTTACGAAATGCTGGGCATTGAACATATGCGCGGGTTTGCCGATATGTTTGATACAGTGTTCTGTTTGGGAGTGCTCTACCATCGAAGCGACCCGATTGCGGCGCTGAAATCTTTGAAACAGTGTCTCAAACGCGGCGGCGAACTCTTTCTCGATACCTTCATGATCGACGGAGAAGAGCCGGTCTGCCTCGTGCCCGAGTCGACCTATTCGAAGATTTCGAACGTCCATTTCGTTCCGACGATTTCCGCGCTGGAAAACTGGTGCAAAAAAGCGGGTTTTGAAGGTTTCGAAGTGCTCGAGATCGTAAAAACCGAAAAGGAAGAGCAGCGAAAGACCGAATGGATCGCGGGAGAAAGCCTTGATGCGTTCCTCGATCCGCACAATTCAGCCTTGACGGTCGAAGGATATCCTGCTCCCAAACGGGTCTATATCAAAACCTACAGGAAGTAGTATGGCCGAAGAGATCATCACCGAAGAGGAGACGGAGAGCGAAAGCGAAGAGCTGCATCCGGAACTGCTTGAACGCGTCGAACTCAAAACCCATCAGCGCATCGACCAGTCCCTTTGCGGCACTCTTCTCGAGCTGCGGGTGGGATATGCGAAGGTGGAACTCGAAACGACCCGTGAAATGGTCGTTGACGAGATGGGACTCGTTCATGGAGGATTTACCTTCGCCGCAGCGGATTTCGCTGCCATGGCGGCCGTGAACGACCCGAACGTGGTACTTGTCAGCAGTGAATGCCGTTTTCTCTCGCCGGTGAAAGTGGGTGACAGGATCGTTTTCGAAGCCACAGAGCTTTACAAAGAGGCACGAAAGCGGAATATCCATGTCGTCGGCTATTTTGAAGATATCAAGGTCTTCGAAGGGGAGTTCATGGCGGTCGTTCTCGAACGCCATGTGCTGAAGCTCAAACTCGTCAAAGACGAAGCGTAGAAGAATTGACGAAGGGCAACCGAGCCCAAATCAGCCCAGTGCCTCGATCCAGTAGGGGATGACCTTCTTTTCCGCTTCCAGTGTCGTCCGGGGTCCATGGCCGGGATGGAGAATGGCGTTTTTGGGCCATTCCAGTGCTCTTTTGAGACTTTTTACCATCGCGACGGGATCGGAGTAGGGAAAATCGACCCGCCCGATCGATCCTTTGAAAAGAAAATCTCCGCAGAACCAGTTTCCTTCGATCTCGATGGCGCTTGTGCCGGGTGTATGTCCCGGAAAATGGAGGAAGGTCATCGTCACGCCGCTGAGTTGCAGTGTTTCGTCCGGCTTGACGGCGACATCCGCCCTGCTAGGGGGCGTTCCCTGGGAAAAGGGATCCTTTTCGAGCATGAAGGTGTCGCCCTCGGGACAGCAGATCGGAACACCCAACCGCTTTTTCAACTCCGCATTGCTCCAGACGTGGTCGAAATGGCCGTGGGTATTGAGAATGGCGATGGGGTTTTTCACATGTTTCATGACCCATTCCGTGGCTCCGACACCCGGGTCGACGATGAGATCCCTTCCGTCGATCGTGACGATGTAGCAGTTGGTTTGGTACGCTCCCATCGGCTGCATCTGTATCTGCATGGTATAATCTTTCCTATGGAATTTTTCAGTGAAACACGCGCCGCACTGCTCGAAAGCGATCCTCGTAAAAAAGGGGCGCTTGTGGAGCAATTGTACACAAATTTGAAACAGAACAAGCTGACGTTCGATCACGACGCACCGGTGAGTCTTTTCGAACAACCCTCCTATGCCCCCATCGTGCAGATCGTTCGCCCCCGGGATGTTCCCAAGCGCAGACATTTCGACAATCGTGAGGGGCAGGGGATACTTCTGCATGCCATCGCCCATATCGAATACAGCGCCATCGACCTTGCGCTCGATTCGGCCTACCGTTTCCGTCACATGCCCCGCGAGTACTACAGGGACTGGATCGAGGTGGCCGACGACGAGGTGCGCCATTTCCGCATGCTTGAGGAACTGATGAAGAAAGCGGGTGTGAGGTATGGCGACTACCCTGTGCATACGGCACTTTTTGACGCCGGAAAAAAGAGCGGGAAAGATATTTTGGAACGGATGGCGGTGATTCCGAGGTACCTGGAAGCCAACGGCCTGGATGCCAATCCGAAAATCATCCGAAAGCTTCGGAACTCTCCCCCCGATGCGATGCTCGATGCCATCGCCGAAGCGCTGGAGGTGATCCTGGAGGAAGAGGTCGTCCATGTCGCCAAAGGGGACAGATGGTTCAAATACGTGTGCGCACAGCGGGGTATCGACCCTTCGGTCTATTTCGAGATAATCGAGCGATTCTATCCCGGCATGGAAAAGAGACATCCGCAGCTCAACATCGAGGCGCGTCGTGCCGCGGGATTCGCCTGCGAAGAGCTCAAACGGATGGGGGCCGAAAAGTGTGAATAAGAGTGCATCCAGAATCTTTCCGACAAAAATGGAATGCCCTGCAAGATGGGTGGGGCGCCTACATATTCTTCGCATAGGCTAAAAGATGGGAAATCCCGGCTAACTTATGTCTTCCAATTATATATAAAAGCTGCCATTAATAAAAATTTCAATATCATGTACCACATTAAAAAAGATGAGGAGCATCACGTGGCACGAGAAATCCCCTTTTTCAAACCCGACATCGGCAACGCGGAGCGTGAGCAGATCGAACAGGTTCTCGATCTGGAGGGTGAAACGAAAATCGAAGATCTCGAAAATGCGTTTGTCAAAAAAACCGGGGCGACCTATGCCGTTTCGACCAACAGCGGTACATCCGCGCTCCATCTGGCGATGTGCGCGATGGATCTCAAACGCGGCGACAAGATCATCTGCTCGGTGAACTCTTTTCCCTCCGTACCGGAAGTCGTTCGCCATTTCGATGCCGAGCCTATTTTCGTCGATATCGACAGCGAGGATTTCAATATCGACCTGGATGCTTTCGAAAAGATTTTGGAAGAGAACAAGTCGAAAAAGCTCAAAGGGGCGATCATCAACCATGTCGGCGGGCAGCCCACCGATCTGGCGAGACTCTACGAGATAGCCGAGAAGTACGGTATCCGGATCGTCGAAGATGCAAGCGACGCGCTGGGCGGGAGCTACGAGGGAAAACCCATCGGTGCCACGGGTGCCGACATCACCTGTTTCAGCTTCTCCCCCCACATGAAACACTCCATCGCCAATGCGGGGATGCTGCTGTGTGAGGACGATTCGCTCTATGAGCGCTCCATCCTTCTGCGCAACCACGCCATCAAGTCGGACGGATGGGACAAATACGGAAATCTCGAATATATGTACGATGTCGTCGATATCGGGTGCAAATATGATATCAGCATTCTCGATGCCGCCTACGCGCTCGCCCAATACAGTCGCGTCGACAAGATGATAGCAAGACGACAGCAGATCGCGAAAATGTATGACGAACAGCTTGCCGGTATCAAACATGTGACGCTTCCTGTGAAAAAACGGGACCATATTTACCAGCTCTATATCGTGCGCATCGACCGCAACAGGGACGGTTTCGCCCGGGCGCTCAAAGAAAAGGGTGTCCATACGGGGCTGCACTACATTCCTCTGCATCTGATGAGCTACTACAAACAGAAATACAATCTGAGGGTCAACGATTTTCAGCAGGCGCTGCAGACCTATCAGCAGGTGCTTTCTCTTCCCATCTACCACAATATGAGCGACAGTGACGTCGAGTATGTCTGCAACATGGTCAAAGAGGTCGCCGCAGAACATATTTGATGCCCGCCGTTGTCACCTTTTTCGAAAATCTCTACTACCGCCCGAAATGGTACCACTGGGCGGCAGCATTTCTGCTTCTTCCTTTTTCGATTCTCTACGCTTCGATCATGTGGATTCGACGCAGGATCGTTCGCCGCAGAAGATTCAAACTCCCGATCATAGGGGTGGGGAATCTGCTCGTCGGCGGCAGCGGCAAGACGCCGATGACGATCACCCTGGCGAAAAGGTACGAGAAAGCGGCCGTCGTACTGCGCGGCTACGGCCGCAAGAGCAGGGGGCTCGTGGTAGTCAGCCGATGGGGACGCATCGAATCGGATGTCGAAACGAGCGGCGACGAAGCGATGCTGCTGGCGCGATCACTGCCCGATGCGACGATCATCGTCGCCGAAGACCGCATCGAGGCGATCGAAAAAGCCCATGCGATGGGGGCAACGATCGTTTTTCTCGACGACGCTTTCAGCAAAGTGGGGATAGAAAAGTTCGAGATACTTCTCTATCCCGCCAAAACTCCCAACATCCTGCCGCTTCCTTCAGGGCCCTTTCGCGAATTTCCGTCGGAGAAAAAGTTTGCAGACCTCGTGCTCGTGGAAGGAAGGGATTTCGAACGCATCGTCACATGCGAGGGATGTGACGAGCCAATGCTTCTGGTCACCGCCATCGCCAATCCCCAGCGGCTGGAACCCTTTTTGCCAAAAGGGCGGATCAAAGGGCGCCTGATACGTCCGGACCATGCCTGGTTCGACACAAACGAAATTGAAAGAGCGATGCAAATTGCCGGCGTAAAAAAGATTCTGACCACACAGAAAGATGCCGTGAAACTTGAAACATCCGGTTTTGACATGGCACTTCTTACGCTTCGGCTGCGCATTGAACCTACCGTTTTCGATGCAATCGAAAGGTATGTCGAGCGTTTTGACACTCAACGACCGGCTGCGGCTCCTACGTAATCGCACTCATCGTTTTTTTACCTGCGGGCTGATATACTCTCTGCCAGACGATACCATTTGGAGAAATGATCATGAAAAAGAAGATGCAAGTGGTTCAGACACTGCTCGACACCCTTCCGTTCATCAAGAAATTCGCCGGCAAAACCATTGTCATCAAATATGGCGGGGCCGCCCAGGTGAAGGAGGAACTCAAGGAGAAATTCGCCCAGGATGTCGTACTGATGCATCTGGTGGGTATCCGTCCTGTCGTCGTGCATGGCGGTGGGCCCAAGATAACGCAGCTTCTGTCGGATCTTGGCATCGAAACAAGTTTTGTCGACGGGCAGCGTGTCACGACGAAAGAGGCGATGCGCATCGCCGAAATGGTCCTCAGCGGGGAGGTGAACAAGGAGATCGTTTCGCTTCTGAACGACCACGGTTCCAAAGCGATCGGCATCAGCGGCAAAGATGCCCATTTTATCCAGGCACGGGCGAAAGACCGCAGCCGATTCGGCTATACGGGGATCATCGAAGAGATCCACGCCGATGTGGTGCAGAATCTGATGAACGAGGACTTCATTCCCGTCATCGCACCGATCGCCGCGAGCAAGGATCCGGGCGAACCGGGTTTCAACATCAATGCCGACCTCGCCGCAAGCAAGATCGCCATAGCGCTCAAGGCGACGAAGGTGATTTTCCTTACCGATACGCCGGGCGTGCTGGATGGCCAAGGCCGGCTGATCGGGACGCTGGGAACCGAAAAGATCGAGCTGCTCAAGCAAGAAGGGATCATCAGCGGAGGCATGGTACCCAAAGTCGACGCCTGCCTCGAAGCGATTCAAGGGGGGGTCCAGAAAGCGCATATCATCGACGGGCGTGTCGAACATTCCATTCTGTTGGAAATTTTTACCAGCGAAGGGATCGGCACGCAGATCGTTCATTGAGCGGGAGGTGGAACATGAATCTCTGCAGCGACGAAGTGAAAGATTACGATGGGTCGGCAGCCGGAGCAGGCTGTGGCTGATTTCCGGTTGGTTGTGGTGACAGCTTCCGATACAGCCGAGGCGGAGCGCATTGCACGCAAAATTGTCAAAAAGAGGCTGGCGGCGTGTGTCAACATCGTGCCGAAAGTCCGATCCATCTATCGGTGGAAAGGAGAGGTACAGGAAGATCGCGAGACACTGATGCTGATCAAAACCGACAGGCGAGTGCTTGCCAAACTCAAAAAACTGATCAGAAAGATGCACAGTTACGACCTCCCAGAAATTCTGGCATTCAAGATCGACGGAGGAGATCGCGACTATCTGGCCTGGCTGGACGATGCGCTGCGAAAGAGATAGACGAAAGCGGGAGTGACGGAGGAGCGGGTTTTCTTTTTTCACCGTCAGTGGCGAGGCGGCTCGGGTTTTCCTGTCTGCAATGAGCGTCTGGAGGCGGAAAAGCCTGTAATTGCCAAAACGCACCGCCGATGCATCGAAACGGCGACGGGAGCCGCTGCCTTGCTCTTCCCACCGGTTGAGAGAGGTCTGCCGTTGCAGAAACAGCCGAAGAGAGAAAACGCCCTGAAACCGAAGAGAGAACCGGATGTGCGTACCCGAAAAATGGTATACTTTCACCAAAAAAGCAGGATGATGCATGACTTTCATCGAGACACGCGGCAATGACGGCAGGAAGCCGTCGGAAGTGACTTTCAGTGAAGCGATACTGAGCCCGAGTGCCAGCTTCGGCGGACTCTACGTACCCAAAAAGCTGCCTGAGCTGGGGTTTGATTTTTTCAAAGCCCATATCGACAGCCACTACAGCGATCTGAGTCGGGCGCTTTTTGAAAAGTTCGACGTGGATGTGGACCCGGAAGATCTCGACAACGCGCTGGCACGCTACAACCGTTTCGATGACCCCTCCGACCCTGTCCCCCTTGTGAAGGTGGAAGAGGATGCCTTTGTCAGCGAACTGTGGCACGGACCGACACGCGCTTTCAAGGACATGGCCCTTCAGCCTTTCGGCTACATTCTCTCCAGACTGGCGCAAAAGCGCGGCGAACACTACCTTATCATGGCGGCGACCAGCGGGGATACGGGACCCGCGACGCTCGAAACGTTCAAAAACACCCCGAACATCAAGGTGGCATGCCTCTATCCAAGCGGGGGAACCAGCGACGTTCAGCGCCTGCAGATGGTGACGGAGGAAGCCAGCAACGAAAAGGTGATCGGCATTCGGGGAAATTTCGATGATGCCCAGACCGCTTTGAAGAATCTTCTGGCCAGCGAGAGTTTCAATGCCAGGCTCAAAGAGAGCCATACCGAACTTTCCGCCGCCAACTCGGTCAATTTCGGACGAATCATTTTTCAGATCATCTACCATGTCTCCAGCTATCTGAGGCTCGTGAAAGAGGGTGAAGTCTCGCTTGGAGAACCTGTCTATCTGATCGTACCCAGCGGGAATTTCGGCAATGTGTTGGGCGGATACTACGCGAAAAAGATGGGACTTCCGGTCGAAAAGCTTCTCATATCATCTAATATCAACAACATCCTGACAGAACTCGTCACGAAAGGGGAGTACGATCTGCGGGGAAAATCGCTCATTCAGACCACTTCACCGGCTATGGACATTCTCAAATCTTCCAATGTGGAGCGGGTCCTTTTCGACAAGTTCGGCGCGGAGCGGACAAAACAGCTGATGGACGATCTGAACGAAAAGGGCGTCTACAGACTTTCGGAAGATGAACTGGCGATGCTTCGGGAGGATTTCGACGCCACCTTCTGCAGTGACGAGGAGGGGAAGGCGATCATCGCGAAATACGCCAAAAAGGGGTACATCATGGACCCGCATACCGCCACCTGCTTCAAAGCCTACGGGGAGTTGAGAAAGAAGAGCCTCAAAACGGTGATTTACTCGACAGCCGAATGGACGAAGTTCAGCCCCACAGTCAGCGAAGCGCTGGGCCACAGGGCAAAGCGGGATCTCGATGCACTGCAGTGGATCAGCGAACATTACGGCGTACCCGTTCCCAAAGTGATCGCCGACCTTTTCGAAAAACCGGTCATCCACGACACGGTGGTCGACAAAGAGCGGATAGAGGAAGAGATCCTCAAATTCATCTGATGAACTCCCGATGCGTGTAGCGATTGTCGGCGGCGGTGCGGCGGGGTTGATGACCGCATTGACGGCAGCGGAAAAAAGTATTCATATAGATTTATATGAATCGGGTCCGAAATTGGGACGCAAGATCCTCGCATCCGGCAACGGCCGCTGCAACATCTCCAACCGCCGCCTCTCTTTGGAAGATTACAGCGGCCGTCATCCCGCTTTTGTCCGCTACGCCCTGAAACGATTCGATTTCGACGCTTTCGAAAGATTCTGCCACTCCATCGCCCTTCCGCTCTCGATCAGACCCGACGGCAGAGCCTATCCCTTAAGTAACGAGGCCCGTTCGGTGCATCGTGCCTTCACGGAGGAGATCCGCCGCCGCGGTGTGAATGTCAGGATTCAAACCCCCGTTGACTCGATAGAGAAGGTTTCCGGCGGTTTCCTGATCCACTCTCCGGCAGGCTCCGAGGGATACGACAGGGTGGTGTTGGCAGCCGGTTCTCCGGCCGCTCCGCAACTTGGGGGAACAGACGGCGGCCTTCATCTGGCACGAAAACTGGGACATACCGTTGTTGCTCCCTATCCGGCGCTTGTGGGCCTGCATCTGGCGGGAAAGATGCATGAGAAGATGAGCGGTGTCAAAAGCGATGCCGCTTTGAGACTTTTTGAAGATGGCCGCCCGGGCGGGAAGGTCAACGGCGACCTGCTCTTTACACGGTACGGCATCTCCGGCTTCGCGGTTCTTGATATCTCCATCGATGCGTCACGGGCTCTTCGGGAAGGCAGACGGGTCGATGTGGAGATCGACCTGCTGCCCGATTATCACCGGCAGCAGCTCGTATCGGAGATGACCCATGCCCTGAAGTGGATTCCTGATGCCTCAATCCATCGGCTGATACACGGGTTTTTGCCCCTGAAGGTAGCCGATCAGCTTCTGATATCGCTCGATTTGCCCGGGGAGACCCCCTGCCGAAAGATCAATGCCAGACAGATACGACAGATCGCCTTCCGGATCAAAGCCTGGCGGTTCGAGGTGACCGATACCCATGGGTACAAACACGCAGAGAGTGCCGGTGGCGGGGTGGCCACCGACGAGGTGGATCCCAAAACGATGGCGTCGCAAAAAGTAGACGGCCTCTTTCTGGTAGGAGAGGTGCTGGACATCGTGGGAAAACGGGGCGGCTACAACCTCCATTTCGCCTGGGCCAGTGGATATCTTGCCGGAAAATCTCTCTGAAACCTTTCTGAGGGAGGAGTCACCGGCTCTTTTCAGTCTTCCATAAGTCACAATCTGGGATAATCTTTAGAATTCTTTAAAATTTCATCGAAGGTGACGGACTATGGAAATCCTCAAGCTCGGCGAAACCGCGAAAAAGATGCACGTCGGCCCGGAGCGTGCGAGAGAGATACTCGAAAAGCGTGTCGTTCCCGGCATCAAAAAGAGTTCATCCACCCGCGAGACGTACTATGTGCCGCGGATAATGTTCGACTATGCGAAAACGATGCTGGGACTGGAAAAGGACAAAGAGTTCAAAAAACTCGAAACGGACGACGGGATATCCGGCCGTTTTGCAAACAGAAACGGTCCCCGGGTGATCTCCTTCTCCAATCTCAAGGGCGGCGTCGGCAAAACCTCCATTGCGGCCAATTTCGCCTACAACCTGGCGCTGCTGAACAAACGGGTGCTGCTTGTGGATATGGATTCACAGGCCAACAGCTCCCGCTATTTCGCCAACCGCTACTTCGTAGGCGAAAGCATCAAGAACCTATTCGATCGGATGAGCCGGCGGGAGCATGTGGGGTACGAGGAGATCAAAGAGAAGATTGTGCCGATCGCGTTCGACAACGCGACGATCGATCTTCTGCCGAGCGAACTCTCCCTGGGGCGTATCGTCGAACTGAGCCGGTCGGTCTTTACACTTCCGCATAAAAAACTGAGCGACATCCTCAAGCTCGTGAAGGAGGATTACGATTTTATCGTCATCGATACGCCTCCGTCAACGGGGCTTTCACTGCATATGTCTCTTTATGCCAGCGATCTTGTGAGTATCGTCACCGACGCGGAGGATTTCAGCGTCAACGGATTGAACGAACTCTATCTGGAGATCAAGGAACTGGCCGAAGAGACCGACCACGATGTAAAGGTCGATTCTGTCTTTATCAACAAGGTCAAAAAGAGCAACATCCACAGCGTCTACATCGAAGCGATTGCCGAAATGGCCGTCAACGAAGGGATAGAGAATCTCTACACGATCAAAGAGAGTACCCGTTTTAAAGAGTCGCAGAATCTGCACATCCCTCTGATCGAGTACAAAAAGGAACTGGAGAAAAAACTTATGATCGCCGAGAGCATGCTCGAATATGCGATCGAAAAAGCGGTGGAGGCGTAGGATGGCGAAAATCAATCTGGAAAAATTCAAAAGCAATGCCAAAAGCGCACTGTCGAAAAAAGAGACGCACGGGATTTTCAAAGAACAGGGAGAGAAACTGGAGACGATTCCGCTCAGTTCTCTCGAAAAAGGGGTCGTGATACGACTCTTCGAAAAAGAGCCGGCCTCTTTGGTGCGATCGATCAAAGAGCAGGGGCAGCTGGAACCGATTATTGTCCGAAAAAAAGGGGAACGATACGAGATTCTTGATGGATATCGCAGGGTCGCCGCCGCCGAAAAGTTGGGACGGGCGGATATCTCGGCGGAAGTGGTCGAAGCGGAGGCGGAAGAGGCGCCTTTCATGCCCTATATTCTCAACGCCCCGGAGAGTTTCGATCTGATTGAAGTCGTGCACTATCTGCACCGGCTCAAAAAAGAGTTCGGTTTCGACGACGAGACGATCGAAAAAAGAACGGGCCTCAAGGTTGCCGACTACCGTGAGCTCTTTTTCGAGACGGAAGGGGCAGAAGGGGTCCTTGACGCGTTCAACCGACATTTCGAGGGTCTACTGAAGCGATATTTCCGCGTCATTCATGGAGAACTCGATATCGAAAAGGGAGGGGTGCGTTTGAAGCTGCGCATCGACGGCCAAGAGGCAGATGAGGCAACAAAAGCGGAAATTTACCGATTTATCTACCGATTGAGTCGATTATAACAGGGAGATTCGTTGCGCCACTCCGTTTTTTTCATTGTGTCCTGCCTTTTCCTCCTTACCGGCTGCGGAAGCGGCGGAAACCCGGTGCCGACGGAGGCCTCGGCGGATGAAAGGGGGGTGGCGCAAAAGAGCTATCCTCTCCATGAAAACATCACTTCGACGATTTTCTGGATCGGAGAGGAGGCGAGTGCGGACAACGGCGGTATCGCCAATGTCGCCAGCGTGTGGGACGAAAAGTGGATGGAGCGGTACGGAGGGGTCGATACGCCCGATCGGCGCAACGGCTATCTTCCCGCCGCTTTCAAGCCTATGGAGAATCCTTTCTACGCGGCACTCCCTTTCAACGACTTCGATGAAAACGGTGAGAGAAAACCGGATCTTTCCGCAACGATTCCCTGGTACGAGCCGGGCCTTCCAAAAGAGCGTTCCTACTGCAAAAACCGCTGGATCGAAATCGTCAAGGACGGGAAGAGAGCCTATGCCCAATGGGAAGATGCCGGGCCTTTCGGCGAGGATGACGCCGCTTATGTTTTCGGTAACGCGGCACCGAAGAACACCCTCAACGCAAACGCCGGCATCGATCTCTCTCCGGCGGTTCGCGACTATCTGGGTCTGAAGGATATCGACTGGGTCGACTGGCGATTCGTCGAGGAGGAGGATGTGCCGCAGGGGCCGTGGAAGGAGGTGCCCACTCTCAGCGGTGTCGGGTGGCCGCTGTGGTATCGTCCCGCCCCGAATACCACATGGCAGTGGCAACTGCAAAAAGAGGTGAACATCTCCTACGATGTCGAAGTTTACGACATCGATCTTTTCGACAGCGGTACGGACCGGATCGAGGCGCTCCATCGAGACGGCAGGAAGGTTGTCTGCTATTTCAGTGCGGGCAGTTACGAAGAGTGGCGGGAGGATGCCGGATCTTTCCCCTCCGATGCGGTGGGCCTCTCTCTTGAGGGATGGGCCGGGGAGCGGTGGCTCGATATCCGGTCCGAAGAGGTACGCAACATTATGGTTAAAAGGCTCGATCTGGCCCGAATCAAAGGGTGTGACGCTGTGGAGCCTGACAATGTGGATGGGTACGCCAACGATACAGGCTTCACTCTCAGTGCCAAGGACCAGCTCGACTACAACAGATTTCTCGCCGACGAGGCGCACAAAAGAGGACTGGCCGTCGCATTGAAAAACGACCTGGATCAGGTTGAAGCGCTCGAACCGTGGTTCGATTTCGCGCTCAACGAAGAGTGCCACATCTACGAAGAGTGTGATCTGCTGGAGCCTTTCATCAAAGCGGGCAAACCGGTGTTCAATGCGGAATATGCGCAAATGTACCGCCGCGATCCCGAGATTCGCCGGCAGCTGTGTGACGATGCGAAAAGAAGAGGCTTCCATACACTTATTTTGCCGCTCGATCTTGATGACACTTTTCGCTACAGCTGTGAATAGATCCATCCAAACAGTGTATGTATATTAATGATTTTTTGAAAAAGACGATATAGAAATAACAGATTTTTTCACCTATTAAAACCGTATCGCCAAAGCTCCGAGGTGGCAGCCGGTGCGTCGGAAACGGGTTCTGGAAAGCGACTATGGGTAAAACAGGAATAGAGGATTCGGTCACTGTCGGTTTGCTCGATTCGGACGAGAAGTTCCGTGCGCTCGTCGAACATGCCGTCGTGGGCATATACATCATACAAAACGGCAGGTTCAGCTACGTCAACGAGCGGCTGGCGGAGATATTCGGCTACGAACAGCATGAGCTGATCGGAAAGAGCAATCTCGATCTGACACATCCGGACGATAGGGACCTTGCGACCAAGAATATCAGAAAGAGGATCGAAGGGCACGAAGAGAGCATCGAGTACTCATTCCGCGGAGTGACGAAGGGCGGCGAGATCAAATACATCCGTGTTTTCGGGAGTGTTTTTGGTTCCACAGGAGAGCGGGCGATCATCGGGACACTGATAGACGAGACCGAAACGGTCATCGCCAAGCAGCAGCTGGAAAAGCTCGCCAATTACGATACCCTCACCGGACTTTACAACCGCCATGTCTTCGTCGACGAGTTCCGGCGTGCCGTAGCGTTGGGGAACCGGCGTGGTCACAAGGTGGCGCTGATCGTTTTCGATATCGACAATTTCAAACGAATCAACGATTCCCTGGGCCACAAGGCCGGCGACAGGCTCCTGGAGATTATCGGGGAGCGTATAGCACGGATTCTTCGCAAGACCGATCTTTTCGCCCGCATCGGCGGCGACGAGTTCGCCATTATCGTCGAAGACTACCTCAATCTCGAAGAGATAGGCGTTCTTATCGGCCGTATCCAGAATGCGGTGCACAATGCCGTGGAGATCGAAGGGCTCTCTTTGCATATTTCCATCAGTCTCGGTGTTTCGCTCTTTCCCGAACACGGCAGGGATATCGAGACACTCCAGAAAGCCGCGGACATCGCTCTTTACGAGGCGAAGAAAAACGGCAAGAACCGTTTCGCGTTTTTCGCCCACAACAGTGATGTCATGTTCGACAATATTCAGATGGAGAACGAGCTTTTCGAAGCGATAGACAAAAAGGAACTGATGATCCATCTGCAACCGCAGATCGATTTGAAAAGCGGCGATATCTGCGGGGCCGAAGCGTTGATACGCTGGAACCATTCGCAAAAAGGGATCATCCCCCCCGATCGTTTTCTCCCGCTGGCCCGGGAGCTTGGTATTTTGTATAAAATCGACACGTTCGTCATCGAAAGTGTCCTTGAGATGCTGGAGAGATGGAAAGAGGCGTGCCGTTTCTGTCCCGTAGTTTCGGTCAATATCTCGAGCGCTCTTTTTCACCATCAGCGATTTCTCCCGACAATGAAAGAGATGCGCCGACGATACGGCGTCATCTGTGAATCGGTCGAACTGGAACTGACCGAGGATATTCTGATCGAAAACGAAAGACACGCCTATCTGCTCATCAAGGCCTTGAAATCGTTGGGTTTCAAACTTTCGATCGATGATTTCGGCACAGGATTCTCCTCTTTGAGCCATCTGAAGATGCTGGAAGTGGACAAACTGAAGATCGATCGGAGTTTCATCGAAGATATCGCGGGCAATCCCAACGATATGGCGATCGTCAAATCGATTATCGTCATGGGACACACACTGGGACTTGCGATCGTTGCGGAGGGGGTGGAGAGTGAAGGGCAGCGCACTATTCTTGAATCGATCGGCTGCGACATCATCCAGGGGTATCTCTATTCGAAACCTCTGCCGGTCGAGGCGTTCGAGAAGATGTGGCTTCCCGGACTCTCCCGGCTTGGATGGCAATAGCGCCTATTTTTCCCAGGTCCACTTTCGCAGTTTCTGGTGGCAGCCCACACACTCTTGCATAATATGGGTGTAACCGGCGGCTATTTTGCTGTAGTCGTGTTTCGTGAAGATGTCTTCTCGCATCATTCTGACGTACCGTTCGATATTCTGTTCACTTTTCATTGCAAGGCTCAGAGCGAATTTCGGATTGTCCGGCTCGAACTTTTTCAGCGCCTCGCCATGTTTTGTCAGGTATCCCTCTCGGACGCGTTTGAGTGCGCGCACGCCTGCGAGCAGAGTTTCCCTCTCGTTGTAGAGAATACCCTTCTGGATTTTCATGAGGCCGTCGGCCATGGAAGTCATCGTGTTTTTGAGCGCTTTTTGCTCAGGGGTCATTGGTGAATTGGTCTGACCGGCACCCAACATCACAATTCCGAGCCCAAGTGTCACAATCAGTTTTTTCATGACAGCTCCTTTTTGTGAGATAAGAATATTTTATAGTATTATTGTAAAAACGTTCTTGAAAATAATAAATTAGAATTATATTTAAGAAGTGGTGCCGAAGCGTGTTGAAACCCCTATGAGAGAAGAATTTCGTAGGGGCGGCGAATCTGTTCGACGAGAGCGGGAATACTCACATTCCGGCTGACACGCGCAAACTCTTTTCCGTCCAGAAACACGATGGCCGTGGGGATGGAAAAAACACCGAAATGTGCGGCAATATCGGCATGTTCGCCCACATCGATCGTGATTTTCTCTATTTTGGGAAAGTTTTTGTCGAACGCTTCGAAAAGTTTGGGCTGCAGCGCGTGGCAGACGTTGCAGTGCTCGCCCCAGAAATAGAGCATAACACCTGTTTGGTTGTGAATCTTCTCTCCGATACTCTCGATTCTCATGCGGCTCCTTCGCGGTCTATATGAAAACGATTCCGAACATTGTAGCAGAATCGATCTGTCAGTGCCTGTGCTTTTTCAGTTCTACGAACCCTTCATCTTTCAGGTGCCGAACCAATGCTTCGCTATCCGGCAGGTCGTTGCGGATGCCTGCCCATGTTTGGGAATAGCTGTCATAAAAATATCTGTCTGCGCCGATGGGAACGTCGATTTCTTCGCCAGTGACGGGATTGTCGTATCTCTCTTCACCTCCCAGGGCATAGAAGGTGTCCCAGAGCTCTTCCGTTTTTTCATGCGTCTGCGATTCCCACATCCGCAAATTCTGATTCATCCGGTATTCGGCGTTTTCATGGATGATTCGAGACATGTTCCTGTAGTGTCGCAGGATACTTTTGGCTTCGGCCGCACTGTTTCGGTAGTGTTGCATCAGCCATTCCTGGGAGGTTTGCCAGCTTGTGGCGATATGTTCGAACACCTGCATCCATGATGAGAGTTCTCCTTTTTTCGCCGTCTCAATAAAAAGAGGTGCCGGTCCCCATGCGTAGGAGTATCCGGCCCCCTGCAGGGGCATGGTCGTATACTGGATGATTCCGACGATCAGCATATCGTACGGTTCGCCTTTTTCGGTGTAATGGGCCCTGGCCAGGACCGCTTTGGTCTGTAACGATCCTGTGAACCCCGCTTTCCGTGTCAGTTCGTTGTTTTCGGCTTCCAGCTTTCGGCTGATTTCGCGCTCTTCTGCAGCCGAGTCGATGGCCAGATTGTCAAAACGGATGTTGTAACGGCTTTGAAGGTCCTGGAAGAAACGGTATCTGATGTACTCCTGCGGCTTTTGAGGGGGAATCCCGCTGTTGCCGCCATACAGCTGCGCATACTGATAGAATGGATAGTAGATGCCGTAAATACCGGCATTTCCGTTTAAGGATGAGAGCCTAACGAGTCGGATGTAGCCGTTGACGCCCAGGTCCGCGGTGCCTCCGTCTGCCTGCCAGTTTAGCGGGACATCAATGGTGAAACTGCCGTCGCGCGGCGTCCAGCGGCGATATGCGGTGTGGATGGAGCGATTTGCTCCATGATCGGTATGCTTCGGTTTCAAAGAGGCGATGGCGATCGATAGGGCCTTGAAGTCCCCCATGTTTTTCGCTCTGACGAAACTCGCGATGCCGGGTGCCGATCTTTTGGTCATGACCTGGATGATACGGTAGGGTGCGCCGGTGCGGCAGAGAAATAGGGTGGAGTCACCCTTTTGGAGTACGTGCTCGGGTTGACAGCTTTTTTCCATTCGCCGGATAACAGTTTCCGGGTGTTTCGTTTTGCCGAGCCACGCGTCGCTGCCGCGGTAGGAGAGTGTCACACCCTTCCTAGAGGTTTCGACTCTGCACCCTTGGGGGACGTAGACAATGAACTCTTTGGCTTTGTGAAGATGCCACTGTTTTGGGAAAGGGTTCGAAACGGCTTTTTTGCCCGCTTTTTCCCTTCGCGCTTTTGGGGTGTGGTCCGATGCAGGCAACCGGCACCCTTCCCGTTGAAAGATACCGGCTTTCTGCCAGCGGAGGCGGCATTTGTCGATGATTTCGGCACGGGATGGGGTGAGGTTGCCGATATCGCTCGCTGTTGGTTTGAAATAGATGTATTTGCCGCGAATTTCGCAATCACCGGTCTGAATGTCGAGAATCTCATCCCCCTTTTCGATCCAGTAGTCATAGAGGCCCTCTTCGATATCCAGTTTCATACCGGGCTGATTCATGTTGATGTAGATGCCGTTTTCCAGGGATATTGCCGGCGTCGGCAGCATGAAAAACAGCAGCGAAACGGGCAGCAGGAGAAAAAAACGGCAGGCGTCATGCACGCATCCTCGACAGGCCGTTGCGGTTTCGTCTCTTTTCATTTTGCTCTCCTTTTATCGTCCTTCCAGCTCCTCCTGAAGCTCCAGAAGCTCCAGGTAGCGGTCGGCTTTGGTATTGTACTCCACCTCCAGGTCGTTCAGTTCGTCGGTGAGTTTCTGGATGCCATTTTCCTGGTAGCAGTCGGGGTCGGCCAGGCATTCGTTGATTTCGGCGATGCGGTTTTCCAGCACGTCGATCTCTTCCGGAAGCATGTCGAGTTCGCGCTGCTCTTTGTAACTCAGTTTTTTCTTTTTTTTCGGTGCAGGTTTGGCGCCTTTTGGGGTGGCCTTTCGGACTTCCAGCTCCTGTTCGAAGTGGTCCAGGTTTTTGAGCTCTTTTTCGATGGCGAGGAATTCCGAGTAGGGCTGGTAACTCTCTTCGACGATGCCGTGGCCTTTGAAGATGAAGAGCTTTTTGGCGATCTTGTCCACGAAGTAGCGGTCGTGGCTGACGAAGATGAGCGCACCCGGGAAGTTGAGCAGGTACTCTTCGAGAATGTTGATGGTGGGAATGTCCAGGTCGTTGGTCGGCTCGTCGAGGATGAGGCAGTCGACCTTTTTCGTAAACAGAAGCGCCAGGGCGACCCGGTTCTTTTCGCCGCCGCTGAGAACGCCGATTTTTTTGTCCAGGTACTCTTTGGGGAAGAGGAAGTTTTTCAGGTAGCCGTAGACGTGCATGTTCTTGCCCTGCACGTCGACCCGGTCGCCACCGAAAGGACAGAAGGTTTCGATGAGGTTTTTGTCGTCGTCGAGCATCTCCCGGTGCTGGTCGAAGTAGCCGATTTTGAAATCGCCCCGCTTGATGACGCCGGCATCCGGTTTTTCGCGTCCCAGCAGCAGGTGCAGGAAGGTCGATTTGCCGCTGCCGTTTTTTCCCACGATGGCGATGCGGTCTTTTTGGAGGATGCGGTTGGAGAAGTTGTGGATGAGCAGTTTGTCGCCCAGCCGTTTTTCCAGATGTTCGATCTCAAAAAGCACCTTTTTGCGGCTGACGCCCTCCTCGCGGTTGAAGTGGTGCTTCTCCCGCTCCAGCTCCAGTTTGATCTTTCGGATGGCGGCGGGATTTTTCTTCGCCTTTTCCCGCATCTCCATGACCCGTTTTTTGCGCCCCTCGTTGCGTTTGAGGCGCGCCTTGACCCCTCGGCTGAGCCACTCTTCCTCCGCTTTGAGGAGTTTGAGCAGGTTTTCGTGCTCCTTGGCCATGGCCTGAAGCAGCTGCTCCTTTTGCAGAAGGTAGCTTTCGTAACCTCCCTTGAAGCTGCGAAGCTCGTGGTTGTCGATCTCTACCGTGCGGGTGGCGATGCGGTCGATGAAGTAGCGGTCATGGGAGATGAGCAGCAGGGTAAATTTCTCTTTGAGCAGCAACTCCTCGAGAAATTCGACCATATAGACATCCAGATGGTTGGTGGGTTCGTCAAGGAGCAGAATATCCGGTTTTTTCAAAAGCAAAGAGGCGAGGGCGACGCGGCGCTGTTCGCCTCCGCTGAGCAGGTTTACCGGCCGGGTTTCGTAGGTTTTGAGGTCGAACTCTTTGAGAATCCGCTCGATTTTGTCGTCCAGATTCCAGGCGTTGTGATAATCAAGAAAGGCGGTCAGCCTGGCATGTTCCTCAAGAAGGGCCTTGTTCTCGAAATCTTCGGCCAGAAGATTGGAGAGCTCCTCGTAGCGTGTTTTGGCATCCTGAATTTCCGTCAGCTCCTTCTCGATGGCTTCCCTGACCGTCACCCCCGCTTCGAAAGAGGGCTGCTGGCTGAGCATTTCGATGCGAATGCCCTGGCGGACGATCCGTTTTCCGGCATCCGGCTCGATTTCGCCGCTGACGATTTTCATGAGTGTGCTTTTGCCGCTGCCGTTGCGACCGACGATGACGATGCGTTCATATTCATCGATATGAAAATGGATGCCTTTGAAAATGATCTGTGATTCGAACTGTTTGTCGACTTCAAGAAGGTCTACAAGCGCCATGGATACCTTTTCTTACATAGTTGGGTTAGGTTGAACGAATGGAATTGGATTTTAACCTAACTTGGCTATAATCCCCATAATTTCAAATATGCAAGGATCTCCCGAAATGGTTGAAGCACTCTCCATAATTTTCTTTCTGTATGTCTTGATAAAAGTCTACATCAGTGTCATGCAGATAGGGTATGTCGCCAGGGCGAAAGAGATGCCGCCGGTTCTGATGAAGCCCGGAAGCTGGATGAAATCCGCACGCTATCTTATCTCCAACGAGCGGCTCAAAATCGTCGAAACACTGGTGGAGTACGCTCTTTTCGTCTTCTGGCTCTCCTGGGGAATCCACTGGCTCGATACGATCACATGGAACATGGATCCTCTCTGGCAGGCTGTCGTCGCCGTCGATCTTTTCCTTGTCGTCAATTACATTGTCGAGCTGCCGTTTTCCATCTATAAAACCTTCGTCATTGACGAGCGGTTCAAATTCAACCATTCCACGCCCGAACTTTTCATCAAAGACCAGATCAAAGGGGGTCTTCTGACGCTGGCACTGGCTTCGGTTCTGAGTGCCGCGATCGCCTGGATCATCATAAACGTTCCGATGTGGTGGTTTTTCAGTTTTCTGCTTGTTTTCGCCGTGATCGTCCTTTTGAACCTGCTCTATCCGACCTTCATTGCGCCGATTTTCAACAAGTTCACCCCTCTTAAAAACGAGGCACTTAAAGAGAAGATCGACAATCTGCTGGCACGGAGCGGTTTTGAGAGCGAAGGTGTCTATGTGATCGACGCAAGCAAGCGGGATGCCCGCCTGAACGCCTATTTCGGAGGCTTGGGGAAGAGCAAGCGGGTTGTTCTTTTCGATACGCTGCTCAACAAGCTGAACGAGAATGAGCTGCTCGCGGTTCTTGGACACGAACTGGGGCACTTCAAACACCACGATATCTACAAGAACATCCTGATGCTCGGAGGGGTCCTTTTCGTCGGCTTCTACATCTTCGGAAATCTTCCCACCTCTCTTTTTATGGAGTTGGGTGTGCGCGAAACGCCGGCGATGCTGATGATCATCTTCATGCTGATGATCTCCGTTTTCATTTTCCTGTTCATGCCGATCATGAGTTTCGTAAGCCGACAGAACGAATACGCCGCCGACCGCTATGCGTCGCGAATGTGCGGGAGTGAAAGCCTTGTCAGCGCCCTGAAAAAACTGGTGGACGAAAACAAGAGCTTTCCCAAAGCCCACAAGCTCACCATCTTCTTCTACCACTCCCATCCCCCTATCATCGAACGATTGAAAGCGCTGGGTGACAAAAGTGTCCGCGACGACACAGAAGACGAGGCTCTCAAAGGCGAGTGCACGATATGACGATCGAACAGGCGCTTCGCGAAGCATCTGTTTTGTTGTCAAAAGTCTCCGAACGCCCGAGGCTGGAGGCGGAGATACTGATGTCCCATCTTCTCCATAAGGAGCGGACATGGCTGCACACGCACAGTGACGAATCTTTGGGAGACGAAGAGGGTTACCGCAGGTTCGTGGAGCGCCGCAGAAAGAGCGAACCGATTGAGTATATCGTAGGCCGTGTCTCCTTTTACGATGTGGAGCTTGAAGTGGGAAAGGGTGTTCTCATCGCCCGTCCCGAGACGGAGCTTTTGGTCGATATGGCCGCTGAGGTCATTCGGAAGCACCGTTTGCAGCGCATTTGCGAAATCGGTGTCGGAAGCGGCGCCGTAAGCATCGTACTGGCCAGAAAGTTTCCGCATCTGACAATCGTGGCAACCGACATTTCCCGGGAGGCACTCGGATACGCTGAAAAGAATATAAAAAAATATGGCCTGCACGAGCGCATCGAACTTGTGCATACCAATCTACTGGATGGCGTTTCATCGGAGTGCGAAATGATTGTCTCCAACCCTCCCTATATCTGCAAAGCCTATCTGCTGCCCCATTCGGTGCGGTACGAGCCGCAAAACGCCCTGATAGGGGGTGAATGTGGCGATGAACTGCTCAAGGAGATCATACTCACGGCGAAGCGGCGGAAGATTCCCCATCTTATTTGTGAAATGGGATACGACCAGCGGGAGTCGATTGCCGATTTTTGTACCCAAAAGCGGCTTCCTGCGCCCAGGTTCTACAAGGATCTGGCGGGACTCGACCGTGGATTTTATCTGCAGTTGGCAACCAAAAGCCGATGAGAGGAAATTTCGCCACCCTGCCGGTACGATCACAGCTTTCAATTTTGTTTTATATCGTGTTTTTGTCGAAAAACGGAGAGGGCGCAAAAGTCGAACATCCTTCCGAAATCTTCGAGTTCAAAGCTTAAGAGGTGCACGGGACGGAGTATCCCGGCAAAAGCATGGGCTCTGCCCATAATCAGTAAAAAGGAGAATTCATGCCATCCAGCCCAACCAACCCACCCAGATCCCCCATCGAACTGTCGATGCCGAAAAAACTGTGGATCGGCTATCTGTTGATCCTTGGCATCACGCTGGGTGCCGGGATTTGTGCCGGGGTTTTCGCGGCACCGGTTGTCTTCCATGCCGACGATCTGCTGGGCGGAGGGGTATTGAGCCACTATCAGGAGGGGATCATCATGACGCAGATCTTCCTGAAAATGAACTGGCTTGTCAATATCGCGTGCACGCTCATACTTTTTGCGGAGGGGTACCATTTTCTCCGTTTCTACCGTGACCAGATCACTTTCTACAGCGCTTTTGTTACTGTCTGGACCGGCTTTATGTTTACGCTCTACTACACGCCCCAGATTGTAGAGTTTCAGCGGCAGGGGGAGACGATTTTGAACAACAAGCTCTTCCAGAATGCCCATATGATGTCTGAGTGGGATTTCAAGATCTTTGTGGTAGCATTGACCGTACTACTGGGACGATACCTCTACCGAAAGATCGTCTGACGCCAGGGGATGGAATGATTGAAATCAAAGGCTTGAAAAAACGCTTTGGTCCCAAAGAGGTTCTAAAAGGGGTGGACCTGACTATTCCGGAGGGCAAGACCACCGTCATTCTCGGACTTTCAGGCGGAGGAAAGTCGACGATAATCAAACATATTGTCGGACTGCTCAAACCGGATGAGGGAGAGATATGGGTCGATGGCGAAGAGATAGGCCGTGCCGACGAAGAGCAGATCCGCGCCATTCGCAAAAAGGTGGGTTTTCTCTTTCAAAGCGGTGCCCTTTTCGACAGTATGAACGTTTACGAAAATGTCGCCTTTCCTCTCAGGGAACACACCGATATGACGGAGGATGCGATACGCAGCCGGATTGTCGAGTGCCTGGAGATGGTCGCGCTCAAGCCCAAAGAGGTGATCGATCTCTATCCCGATGAACTAAGCGGCGGCATGCGCAAACGCGTGGGCCTGGCCCGCACGATCGTCCTGGGGCCTCGTATCATTCTCTATGACGAACCTACGAGCGGACTCGACCCCATCACCAGTGACCTGATATCGAAGATGATCGTTCATCTGAAAAAGACACTCGGCGTCACTTCGGTGCTCATTTCGCACGACATAAAAGAGAGTTTCAAAGCGGGAGACTATTTCGCGATGCTCTATGACGGAAAGATTATAGAATTCGGGGACGCCGAGCACTTCAAGGCGACAACGAACCCCTACGTCAGACAGTTTCTGGATGGGAAGAGCGAAGGCCCCATCCAGTTTCAGGAAGGATAGGAGTACGCGCAGAAGGAATCAGTCCATCTGATTGCGCATCCAGGTCGGAATGTCGAGGATATCTTCGTTGTCGTAGCCGCCAACCACTTTGACACGGGGTGTGCTGACCGGAATGGCGGCTTCCGCGTTCTCTTCGGGCTGCATCAGGGTGATCTGCTGTTTTTTTGTTTCAGCCTTCTTCTCCTCCTCTTTGGCATGCCCCTCTGCGCTTTCGAAACCCGTGGCGACGATCGTGATTTTGACTTCGTCGACAGAGAGCGACTCGTCGGTCGTGGTTCCGAAGATAACGTGGGCATCTTCGTCCGCGTTGTCCTCGACGATGCTCATCGCTTCGCTGATCTCCAGAATCGGATAGTCCGGATGGATATGGAAATGCACGAGTACGCCCATCGCCCCCTTGATATCCATGCTGTCTAGAAGCGGTGATTCGATGGCGTTTTTGATCGCCTCGTAGGCCGCACTCTGTCCGGAGGCTTCACCGACGCCCATCAGGGCGAGTCCACGGTGGCTCATGACGGTGTTGACATCCGCGAAGTCGAGGTTGATGTCGTGCTCGCCCCGTGAAACGATGACGTTGCTGATGCCGCTGACGGCTCGTGCAAGAATGTTGTCGACCAGTTTGAAACTCTCTTTGATACCGAGATTTTTGTCGACGATGCTCAAAAGCTTTTCGTTGGGGATGACGATGATCGAGTCGCTCTCTTTTTTGAGCTGTTCGAGTCCCGTTTCGGCGAGTTTCATCCGTTTTCGTCCTTCGAATCGGAAAGGTTTCGTGACGACCGAAACGGTAAGCGCACCGACCTCTTTCGCCGCCTGTGCGATAATGGGGGCGGCACCCGTTCCGGTGCCACCGCCAAGCCCCGACGACACGAACACGATATCGGCACCGGCTAGGACCTCTTTGATCGTGTCGTAACTCTCGAGCGCCGACTCCTGACCGACTTCCGGTTTCATTCCGGCACCGAGCCCTTTTGTTAGCTTCTCTCCCAGCTGGATCTTGTAGGAAGCTTTCGATGTTTCCAACGCCTGGGCATCGGTGTTCGCCACGATCAGATCGATTCCGTCGATTCCCTGGTGAATCATATGGTTGATCATGTTGCCGCCGCCGCCGCCGACACCGATCGCTTTTATTTTCGCTCCACTGACTGTAACTGACTCCTCTATGGTGAATCCGGGCACTCTTCTCTCCTTCCTAGAATATTTGTGTCATCCAATGCCAGAACTTTTTCAGTGACTGGCCGAATGTTTCTTTGTCTTCCTGCGCGACGCGCGCAAGGGTCTGTTTGACATCCTCGTTTTTCAGTTTGATGCTATTCTCTTTTTCCTGACCGGTGGAGGTCGGCGAAATGGTGGGCAATTCTCCCTCGTCGGTCGTGATAGGCTCTTTCTTGTGAAGCATCTTTCTATGGGAATCGATTTCGTACTGGGTATATCCTCCCGCCCCGTATTCGAGCAGTCCCATGACCGTCGCGAAGGCGGGATCGTTGAGCGGTTCGAAATCCCCCTCGACAGGGGATGGTCTGGCGATGCGGACGGGCATGTTGTCGAAGATCGCCATGGCCAGTTCTCTGATGCCGTCGAGTTTGGTCATGCCTCCTGTGAGGACGATGCCCGCTCCGATCTGGTCGCGGAGATTGCTCTTTTCCAGCTCTTTGGCAAGAATCATAAGGGTCTCCTGCACACGCGCCTGGATGACGTTGTAGACAATCTCCAGGGAGATTTCGTGATTCTCCTCCTCGTCGCCGATGACGGGGATCTCGATCAGGTCGCTGGAGGGGGAACGGAGCGAGCCGTATTCGAGCTTGATCCGCTCGGCGACATGCAAGGGAGTGTGCAGCGCCATCGAGAGGTCGTTGGTAATATGGTTCGATCCGACAGCCAGAAACGTGTTGAAACGGATGGAGTTGCCCGAATGGACGACCATCTCGCAGGTTGAACCGCCCATGTCGATGACGCAGACACCCAACTCCCTTTCGTCGTCATTGAGTACGGAGATAGCGGAAGCGTAGCCCGCGAGGACGACATTGTCGATCTCGATGCCGGCTGACTTGACCGCTTTTTTGAGATTGCTGAGGCTCGATTTCTGGGCCGTGATGATATGGGTATCGACCTCGAGCCGGCTCGCGTTCATGCCGAAAGGATCTTCGATGAACTCCTGCTCGTCCACTTTGAAGTTGTAAGGAAGAACATGAAGGACCTCATACTCGTTGGGGATATTGGCATTGTAGAGGGCTGTCTGCATGACGCGGTTGATCTCACTGATGCCGATCTCCTGCTGGGGGATGTTGACGATCCCGGAACTGTTGATCGAACGGGTGTAGGCACCGGAGATCGAGATGATCGCCTTGGAAGCGACGGTACCGGCGACGCGTTTGGCATCGCTTAGTGCCTGACGGATCGAACGTGTCGTCAATTCGATATTGGTGATCGTTCCTTTGCGGACACCCTGGGATTTGGCGACGCCCGAGCCTATGACATGGATCGTGTTCTCTCTCTTTTCAGCGATGACAACGCTGATTTTGCTCGATCCGATATCAATGGCGAGGAGAGGTTTGCTCACTCAGCTTCCTTTAGAAATATCTCGATCGGATATTTTTGCTGCAGCTGCGTTATCAGATTGTTTTGGAGAAGATTGGATTTGATCTTTCCTGCATTCTCTTTGACAAACGCCTCGTGCTCTTTCAGTTTGTCACTGTCAAGCAACTTTTGTTCCACTATCGCATAACTGACAGCTTTGTTGTCAAGAAGTATCGCGCCCCTGGCCTTTTTCGCACTGAAAAGCTGCCGCAGAAAGAGGGAGGCTTCGGCTTTCGTCAAAGGGGGAAGTTTGTCAACGCTGTCACGTGTCACATAGTCAGATTCCTGTGCATCCGTAAGATTTTCGCTCGACTTTTGTGCGACTTTTTTCAACGCTTCGGCACGTTTTATCTTCATGAAGTCGTTTTTGACATCATTGTAGGCTTCCTCGAAACTTTTCGGCTTGGGCAGAATCATCTTTTCGATTTTGATGACCGCGTACCTGCCGCCTACGATTTTGGGTTTGAGGGTCGTCCCGGCAACGGCGCCTTCGATCGCCTCCCATGTCTTCGTGTCAAAAAGTGGGTCTCCCGCATCGACAACACGCTCCTCGCTCGCACTCTTTTTCCCTTTCTTAAGATCGATATACGCAAGCTGAGCCTTTTTCTTCGCGTGTTTGAGGCGAATTGCTTCCACGATCTTCTCTTTTGCCGATTCGAGGGGGAGAATCTCTCCCTTTTCATTCACGAAATCGGTTCGGTTCTCTTTGTAATAGCTTTCGATTTCGGTATCGGAGGGTGTTTCGTCGGAGGGTTCGACCCAGAGGATCGCCAGTTTGAAACGTTTGGGGGTCATGTAGGCCTCTTTGTGCGCTTCCCAGTATTTCTTCAGTTCCTTTTCATCCGCCTTTACGGTGACATCGTCGGCCGTGAAGACTTTGTAGCGGAGTCTGTCGGCCATGAAAAGCGCCGCGCCGAAGGCTTCAACCTCCAGCGGTGCCGCGTCGGAAGAGAGCAGGGAGAGTGTCTTCTTGATCAGGATTTCGCTTTTGAGACTCTCTTCGAACGCCTTTGGTTTCATCCGCATGTTCTGAAGCACGGCGAGATAGGTGTTTTTGTCGAATTTCCCGTCTTTTTGGAATGCGGGAATCGCAAGAATCGCCTTTTGCACCTCTTCGTCACTGACCACGATGCCGTGGTCTTTTGCGAAATTTTTGACGAGTGCCTGGTAGACAAGCGATTGCAGAACCTGTTTTTGAAGCCCCATTTTTCTGGCGGTCGCTTCATCTAGCGTGCCACCCATTGCACGGTTGTACTGCTCAAAGGCATTTCCGTAGGCCTGCTGAAACTCTTCCAGCGAAACGGGAATGTCGCCGACGAGCGCGACGCTGTTGCTTTTGCTTCCGTACTGGTAGGTGCCCCATCCCACAAAACCGGCGCCGACGAAAGCGATCGTGCTGATCCAGATGGTGATGACTAGATATTTTCTGTGTTTCTGCATCCAAGAGATCATTCAAAAGCCTTTGATGTTTATGCGGTATAATTGATTAACTGATTTTATTTGATTTGAAATTAATTTCGGTTTAAATTTAACGCTTTAGCGCCGAATTTACCGATATTTTGTCAATACTTTACAACTTGTCAAAAAAGTTTACAAATATTGACAGAAATGAGGGGAAATGCCGTGAAAAACAGCGAAGTGACGGAGCGTGACCTGGCTCACATATGGCACCCGTGCACCCAGATGAAAGATCATGAACGGCTGCCTCTGGTGCCTGTCAGATCGGGCAGGGGCGTCTGGCTCGAAGATTTCGAAGGCAACCGGTTCATCGACGGTATCAGCAGCTGGTGGGTCAACCTTTTCGGTCATGCCCATCCCTACATCACCCGGAAGCTTTCCGAACAGGCGGCGACCCTTGAGCATGTGCTGCTGGCCGGTTTCACCCACGAACCGGCGGTGCGGCTGGCCGAAAGGCTCTGCCGTATCGCTCCGGGCGGTCTGGAAAAACTCTTCTTCGCCGACAATGGTTCCAGCGCGATCGAAGTGGCACTCAAGATGAGTTACCACGCCCACCTCAACGCGGGGGAGAGGAGACCGCTCTTTCTCTCCCTGACCAACAGCTACCACGGCGAGACGATCGGGGCGCTCTCCGTCGGTGACGTGGCACTCTACAAGAAGACCTACGAACCGATCCTCATCCGCTCCCTACAGACGCCGGTGCCGGAAGACCGGAGTGTCGAAGCGGCCGAAAACGCGGCAATCGCCCTCGAAGGTATTCTCAAAGAGCGCGGAGGAGAGATTTCCGCACTGATCGTGGAGCCGCTGGTACAGTGTGCCGGATACATGCACATGTACCATCCCCGTTATCTGAGCCTTGCCAAGAAGCTGTGCGAAGCCTACGGCGTGCACTTTATCGCCGACGAGATCGCCGTCGGATTCGGTCGGACCGGTACGATGTTCGCCTGCGAGCAGGCGGATGTCGTTCCCGATTTCATGTGCCTCTCCAAAGGGCTCACCGGCGGGTATATGCCCCTCGCCGCTGTGTTGACGACCGACGAAATCTACAGCCGTTTTTACTGCGACTATCTTGAATACAGAGCCTTTCTCCACTCCCACAGCTATACCGGAAACCCGCTCGGATGCAGCTGTGCCAATGCGGTATTGGATATTTTCGAAACAGAGAATGTGCTAAAGAGCAACCGTGAAAAAATTCGATGGATGACGGAGCTTCTCGAGCCTTTCGGGAAGCTGCCCAACGTCAGGGATGTCCGGCAGCAGGGGCTGATCGCAGCGGTGGAACTTAAGGGGTACCGCCCTGAAGAGCGGGTCAATCTCAAACTTTTCGACTACTGCCTCAAGCGGGGTGTTTTCATCCGTCCTCTGGGGCATGTCCTCTATTTCATGCCTCCCTACATTATCACGAAAGAGGAGATGGCAACCATGATCGAAACGGCCTACGATGCCATAAGGAGCCTGTGATGGCGGATTCGAACATTCGGGTTGGAACCTCGGGTTTTTATTACGAGCACTGGCGCGGGGTTTTCTATCCCGAGGATCTTGCGAAATCGCACTTTTTCGAATACTATATGCGCCGTTTCAAAACGGTCGAGCTCAACAGCACCTTCTACCATCTGCCCCGTCTGAAGACGACAGAGCACTGGGCGCAGATGTCGCCGAACGACTTTCTCTTTTCGCTCAAGGCCTACCGGGGCATCACCCATTATCGTAAACTCAAAGATGTCGAAGAGGACCTTTACCGCTACCTTCATCTGGTCAAGCCGCTGAAGCCGAAACTCGGGACCATACTCTTCCAGCTTCCACCTTCGCTGCATCTGGACCGGGAACTGCTCGCCGATTTTCTTCAACTGCTTCCCAACGGATATCGCTACACGATCGAATTCCGCCATGCAAGCTGGCTGAACGACGACATTTTCAACCTGCTCAAAAGCTACAATGTGGCACTTTGTGTCAACGATTTCGGGAAACGGCAGATGGATTGGATCGCGACGGCCGATTTCGGCTATCTCCGTTTTCACGGACCGACGGGGCATTACGGGGGAAGTTACGACGACGCGACGCTGGCGGCATGGGCCGATCGTCTCAAAAAGGAGATCCGGTCACTGCGGGCGATCTTCGTCTATTTCAACAACGATTTCGGCGGATATGCCGTCATGAACGCGATGACTCTGATGAGAATGCTCGGAATAAGCTATAATTCGCAAAAAGATTCGGAAACGCGATGAACGAAAAAATTCCCCACGTTCCTGTTCTTCTGGAAGAGGTTCTGCGCTGTTTCGAAGCGATGCCCCGCGAGGGCTTCTTCATCGACTGCACGCTGGGGTATGGCGGCCACAGCGAAGCGATTTTGGAAAAATTTCCGAAGATCCGTCTCATTGGAATCGACCGTGATCCGGAAGCGATCGCCTATGCGACGAAACGCCTCGCACCGTTTAAGGAGCGTTTCGAGGCGAAACAGGGACGCTTTTCCGATCTGCTGCCGTCTCTTTTGACGCTTCCTGTCGCCGGTGTTCTGGCCGATTTCGGTGTCTCATCACTTCAGCTGGACAAAAAGGAGAGGGGATTCAGTTTTCTTTCGGAAAACCTCGATATGCGGATGGATCCCGAAGCCCCATTGAGTGCCTACGAGGTCGTCAACCGCTATCCGCAGGAGGAGCTCGAGCGCATTTTCAGGGAGTACGCCGAAGAGCGCGCCTACAAAAGAGCGGCCAGGGCGATCGTGGAGGCGCGGGCCGAAAAACCGATCGCAAGCGGGTTGGAGCTGGCGGAGATTCTTGGCCGTGTCATCCCAAAACGGGGAAAGACCAATCCCGCCACGGCGCTTTTCCAGGCGATACGCATCGAAGTAAACGATGAATTGGGAGAGATCGAGCGGCTTTTGGATATTCTCGAAAAGATGCCGCCCAAAGGGGCGGTCGTCGGCCTGATCACATTCCATTCGCTGGAGGACAGGCTAGTGAAGCAGCGTTTCAGAAAGTGGAGTACCGAGTGCATCTGTCCCCCCGAAGCGTTCCGGTGTTCCTGCGGCGGCGGCCATGCCCTTGGCAAACAGCTCGGCCGTAAACCTGTAACGGCTTCCGCCTCGGAGCTGAAAGAGAATCCAAGAAGCCGCAGTGCGAAACTGCGCTGTTTCAAATTCAAGGAGTAGAAGCGTTGGCGGAAAAAAAGGTGTCGAAAAAAGCGGCAGCCGAAAAAAAAACCTCGACGACCGCTAAAGAAAAAACGGAACTGGTCGATAGTATCAGTGAGGCCACTTACGACGGCACGGCTGATTGGCAGTTTTTACTTTTGGTTTTAATCTCTATTGCCATTGCTCTCCTCCTTTTGCTGCCGAAGATATATCTTAGAAACTCTATCTATTATCAAAGCCGTGCCATCGACCGACTCGAAACCCAGTACGGTGCCCTTCTGGAAGAGAACAAGCTTTTGAAACGGAAAGTGGAGGGATTGAAGGTCAAAAACCAGATTCTCGACACCATCTTCTGACCATGATCGAAAAATTCATCCGTTTCGGAATCGAAAAGCCGATACTGAACCATATTTTTCTCGCGTTCTTGCTCCTTCTTTCGATTTTCGCCTACCACAATATCCCCAAGGAGATCTTTCCGCCCGGCACGCTCGATAGGGTCGTCATCACAGGGCACTACAGCGGTGCGAGCGCGGATATACTGGACAAAATGGCCGTTCATACGATCGAGGACGGGCTCAAGAATCTAAGTGAAATCGATACGATCGAATCGGTCATCAAGAACGGCGCCTTTTCGATCGGTGCCGATATCAAGCCGGGGAACGATCCCTCCCTGACGCTTGATGATGCCAAAGATATCGTCGCCAACATCCGCAGGGATCTTCCGGCAGACATGGACGAACCGATCGCCAAGATCGCCAAACGCAATTTTCCCCTGGTACTCATCGCCGTCGCGGGCGATACGAAGAAGAAGGAACTGCTCGCCGTGGCGGACGAGATCAAAAACGATCTTGCCAATCTCAGGGAACTCAGCGACATCGTCATATACGGCGACGCGGATGACGAACTCGACATCTACATCGACAGCGAAAAGGCGAAGGCGCTCGGGGTCTCCTACCGCTCTTTGATCAATGCGCTCTCCCAGCTTGCTTCGATCTTTCCTGTCGGTGCCGTGAAGCAGCGGGGGGAACACTATTTCATCAGTACCATAAACGGTGAAAAAAAGGCGAAAGAGCTGGAAAACACGATTCTCAAGGTCGACGGGAAGAGTATTCTTCTCAAGGATGTGGCCACCGTGAGGTTCCAGCTCAGCGATCCTGAGGAGATTTCGCATTTCAACGGTATCAAAAACGTCTCCATCTCCGTCAGCAAGTCGGAGCGGGGCAATGCCATCGCCCTTTCCAAAGAGATAAGGCGGATGCTCGAGGGGTACAAAAAGAGATATCCGCAGCTGACTTTCGACGTCTATACCGATACCTCCGTCTGGATAAAAAACCGCCTCAACACGGTTGTCTCCAACATCATCTTCGGTCTCTTTCTGGTCTTTCTCTCCATGCTGCTTTTCGTCAACGCCCGCATCGCCCTGGTCGTCGCCATCGGTATTCCTGTCAGTTTCATGATCGGCCTGGTGGCCCTCGAAATTCTCGACTACAGTCTCAATATGCTGACACTGCTGGGGGCGCTGATCGCGCTGGGGATGCTGGTGGACGAGGCGATCGTCGTGGCGGAGAATATCTACCGCTACATCGAAGAGGGAATGCCGCCGCAGGAAGCGGCTCTCAAAGGGGCGGTGGAGATGTTTCCCGCTGTGCTGACAGCGACGATGACCACCGTTTTCGCATTTCTTCCCCTGCTCATGCTCAGCGGCCAGCTGGGGGAGTTCATCAAGGTGTTGCCGGTGATGATCACGGTACTGCTGCTCAGTTCGCTTTTCGAAGCTTTCTATTTTCTGCCGCTGCATGCGAAAGATATGCTCAAACCGACGCATGAAATGAGTTTCACACGCCGTTTCTGGGCACGCAACTACGCCGTGTACCGTGCCGTTCTCAAACCTCTGGTCCACTACAGGTATCTGTCGCTTCCCCTGATGGTCGGCGCGATCGTGCTGGCAACGTGGCTGTTGGCGAAACAGAGCAAATTTCAACTCTTCCCCGATTTCGATACGACGCAGATATACATCAATGGCGAGGTGGACATCAACAACGACCTGCGGGACAACGAAAAGATCGTCTCGAAACTCGAAGCGGCGCTTCTGAAAAGACTTGATAGAAGAGATGTCGCCTCTTTGACGGCGGTCATCGGCCTGAAGGTGGACAGCAACAACAAAGGAGAACACGCCGACAATCTCTTTCACATTTTCGTGAATCTGCACGAACCGGTCCCGAAGAACTTTTTCGACAGGTATCTCAATCCCTGGCTGAGTCCCGAATACGACGACAGCGACATGATGCGTGTCCACTCGGCCCAGGAGATCGCCGGGCAGATTCAGAGCATCGTCGAGCCTTTCCGAAAGATGAAGGACAGCTACGGTCCCCTTTTCAAGGAGATCAACGTCATCGTGCCCCAGGCGGGCATCGTCAAAAGCGATATCGAACTCTCCTTCGGCGGGGCTCCCGAAAAGGTGGCATACGCCCTCAAAAGCGTCGAAAAGGTGCTGCAGGAGATAAAAGGGGTCGAAAACATCACGGACGATGCCATGCTGGGCGAGGATGAGCTAAAACTAAGAGTCAACCGTTATGGCCAGCGTCTTGGATTCAACGAAGTGCTGGTCACGCAGGCGCTGCAGCCCTTCTTTCTGGAAGGCGAGTACGGAAAGATGTTCAACGAGGAGGGATTGGTGCGCATCCGGCTTCAGGAGAGGTTCAAGGACCGTTACGAGCGGTTTTTGCATTTTGAACTTCAGGTACCCGGAAGGATGCAGTGGGTGAAACTTTCGGAGATTGTCGATATCGGGCACAAAAAGAGCTTCGCGAAAATCTACAAAGTCGACGGAAAACGAGTCAGCACTGTCTATGCCTCCTTGAACAAAAAATTCGTCACTTCCGGCGAAGTGATGGACCGGCTCGCCCCCCTTTTTGTAAAACTCGAAAAAGAGGGTGTGTCGATCGATATCAAAGGAGAGGAGAAGGAGAACCGTACCGTCAGAAGAGAGATCATTCAGTCCGCCGTCGTGGCGATTTTTCTGATATTCGTCGCGCTTGTCTGGATGTTCGACTCCATCGCCCTGCCGTTGATTACGCTGACGACGATTCCTCTTTCGATCTTCGGCGTGCTGATCGGCCACATCGTCATGGGAATGAATATCACGATGCCGAGTCTCATCGGCATCGTGGGTCTTTCGGGGGTGGTGGTCAACGATGGGCTGATCATGATCGATTTCATCAAACATACGCGCTCCATCGACGAACTGCTGGAGAGGGCCAGACTGCGATTGCGGCCGATTCTGCTCACATCCCTCACCACTGTTCTGGGACTTTCGTCGCTAATGTTTTTCGCTTCCGGGCAGGCTCTGATACTCCAGCCCATGGCGGTGACCCTCGGTTTCGGTCTGATCTGGGCGACGGTTCTTAATCTCTACTTCGTTCCGCTGCTCTTTTCGGTACTCTACAGGGTGAAGGCGTAGGGGAAGTCGCAAAAAATCCATCGCTTTTGCACCCTCATGCGGCCGGGGAGAAAAAGCGTGATCGGAGGCAAACCGTTTTTCACCCTGCCATGCCTGCCATCTGTAAGCTATTAGTGGTATAATAATGGCTTTTAAGACCGGATCGAAACACAATTCATAGGGGGAAACATGTTATTCGAAGATGAAGAGGATATCTTTACGGGCGGATCGCCGAAGAGAAAATTTTTCGACATTGTCTACCATGCCAACCGCAATCTCGTGGAAAACGAGATCGACAAGCTGGTGATGCGTCTGTGTATCGTGGAGTCGATGCTCGAAGAGAAAATCGGCGAAGAGGCCCTCGAGAACGAAGTGCGGCGGCACTCGGCACTTCCGTCCGAAGAGCTCGAGGATTGCATGGCAAGCAAATACATCGGATTGACGGCGGACATTCTGACGCAGAATGAGTAGGGCCGTCGCCGTTTTGCTGTTCGTTTCGTCTCTGCTGTTGGGAGCGGGGGCGAACGATCCCAACGAGGCATGGAGCCATTACGATACGTTTGCTTTGAAAAAAGATCAGGTTCAGCATGTCCGGATAGATGCGAACGAAAAGAGTCATCGGCTTGCGTTCAGGTGGACACTTTACAAAAACGGCGGACTTGTCATGCATGTCGATTACGACGGGCACAGGTTTCAGCCGCTGCTCTACACCGGCTACAAACGCAACGCCTTTCGCATCGATCTTTTCTCAAGGCCGAACGACGCCACGCCAATGCAGTTGGAAACACCTTTCGCGCTGTTGATTTTCACGGCTTTCGATCCCCGAAAGCGGGAAGCTCACATCGATATGAAGATCAGAAGCGACGAAGCGAGTGAAGTATTTTATGTAAAAGGGAAGTAGAGACGATGCTTGAAGCTGTTGAATCGAAGATGCGCGAATACATCGCCGAGCTGGAAAACGACGAGGTGGCGAAACTTTTCGAAGCGCTGCCGCATGGGAAGCGTCTTCGCGCGAAACTGGTGCTGAAAGTGGCGAAAAGTGACGACAGAGCCGTCGTGCTGGCCGCGGTTATCGAAATGATCCATGCGGCGAGCCTGCTTCATGACGATGTGATCGATGATGCGATGACGCGCCGCGGCGTGCCTTCGATGAACGCGACCGAAGGGAGCAAGCAGGCGATCATGATGGGAGACATCCTCTATTCCAAAGGATTCGAGGAGCTGACGGCATTCGAGAGGAAAATCGCCTCCACCGTGGCCCGCGCCGTAACGCAACTGAGCATCGGGGAGCTTATGGATGTGCGCCTTTCGGATCGCTTCAACCCCGACGTGGCCGCCTATATGCGGATGATTTATCAGAAGACGGCGGCGCTGATTGAGGCGACCGCCGCATCGGCGGCATTGCTGGCCGGAAAAGATGAAAAAATCTACGGCATTTACGGCAAAAATCTCGGCATCGCCTTTCAGATCATCGACGACATTCTCGACATCACCCAGACGTCCGAACGGCTCGGCAAGCCGGCGATGCACGATTTCGAAGAGGGCAAAACGACACTTCCTTATATCTACCTCTACGAATCTCTCGACGAAACGGCGAAAGAGCGTCTTGTTTCCCTCCATCGAAAGCCGCTCACGGATGAAGAGAGAGCGTGGATTACAGGTATGATGGAAGAGACCGGGGCGCTGCGCAGGGCCTATCTCTACGCCAAAGAGCTGGGAGAGGAGGCGGTCGCGCTCATGGAAGGGGAGGGCGAAACCTCACTGGCCGAGATCGTCACGGCGATGATCGAAAGGGAGTTTTGATGCAGTATCTCGTCGTGAGCTATTCCCACAAAAATACCGATATCGTCGTTCGGGAGAAGCTGGCTTTTTCGGACGCGGAAGAGAAACACCGGGCACTCCGTTCCGTTCTCGATGTTCACGGGGTTAACGAGGCGATTCTTCTTTCTACGTGCAACAGGGTCGAATTCATCGTCAGCACATCGAACCCTTCCGCTGCGCTCGATGCCATATTCATGGTTTTGCACCACCACAGCGCTCTTTCTGTCGAGGAGTTGGAAGGACGGGCCGACGTCTACGAGGATGAAGGAGCGGTGCACCATATCTTCGCTGTTGCTTCTTCGCTCGATTCACTGGTGGTGGGGGAGACGCAGATTGCAGGGCAGCTCAAAGATGCCTTCCGCTTCGCCTACGAAAACGGCTACTGTTCGCAGAAACTGGCGCGCGTCATCCACTTCGCCTTCAAATGTGCCGCCGAGGTGCGCAACTCCACCGATATCTCCAAGAGCCCCGTGTCGGTGGCGGGAGCTGCGGTCACACAGGCCAAAGAGGTCATGGGAGGCAACCTGGGCGGTTTCACGGGGCTGGTCGTGGGAGCGGGAGAGATGAGCCGTATCGTGGCGCAGCATCTGGTGGCCAACGGCTGCAACGTCATCATCTTCAACCGTTCGATGGAGCGAGCCAAGGCGATCGCCGAAGAGGTGGGCGAACGTATCGACGTGGAACCGTTCCACGCACTGCCGGAATATATCAACCGTTACCGTCTTCTTTTTACGGCAACAGGCGCGTCCCATGCCGTGATTACCGATGAGATGGTGCAGCCGGCGACATTCGAGCGCCACTGGTTCGACCTGGCGGTTCCCCGCGATGTGGATGTCATAAGCGGCAAAAACGTCAACGTCTACGCCGTCGACGATCTTCAGCAGATCGTCGATACCAATCTTTCGATGCGCCGGGAACAGGCACGAAAAGCCTACGAGATCGTCGGGCGCTACACGATGGAGTTTTTCAGGTGGCTGCAATCGATGATGATCGATCCGCTCATCAAGGAGATCCGTCTCAAGGCCAAAAAGTCGGCATTGGCGGAGGTGGAACGCGCCGTAAAGAAGGGATTCATCACGCCGGAGTCGCGTGAAAACGTGGAACGTCTCGTCCACAACGCTTTCAAGAAGTTTCTCCACGACCCGACCGTGCGCCTGCGTGCCGTGGCCGACCAGCCGCGCGCCGATACGATAATCGAAGCGATCAAGTATATATTCGATACCGACGCCGAGGTGAAGATGGGCGACAAGTACAAGTGCGAGTTTATTATGAAGGACGACATAAAATAGTGAAGACTGACAAGTGAAAAGAGATTGAATTTTTAACAACCAATACACCCATGACAAAAAGGTAAGAACGTGCGATTTTCCAAAATGTTGATTCCAACCCTCAAAGAGGCGCCCAAGGATGCGGTGCTGCCCAGCCATATCTACCTCGTGCGCGGCGGATTCATCCATCAGGTGGCCAGCGGCATCTACGATTTTCTGCCACTGGGCAAAAAGGTGCTCGACAAAGTGCGGACCATCGTCAAGGAGGAGCTCGACGCGGCAGGCTCTCAGGAGGTCCAGCTCGGGTTCGTCACGCCGGCGGAGCTGTGGAAGAAGAGCGGCCGTTACGAAAAGTATGGAGCGGAACTGCTCCGTTTTGAAGACCGCAAAGGCAACGAATTCGTTCTGGGACCGACCCACGAGGAGATGATGGTCGAACTCGCCAAGCAGTTCGTCAGCAGCTACAAGCAGCTGCCGCTGAACCTCTATCAGATCAATCTCAAGTTCCGCGACGAGGCACGACCGCGTTTCGGTCTGATGCGCGGGCGTGAATTCATTATGAAAGACGGTTACAGTTTCCATGCCGACCGTGAGGACATGATACGCGAATTCAATCTGATGGAAGCGACCTACCGCAAAATTTTCACCCGCATGGGGCTCGATTTCCGGGTCGTCGAAGCCGACAGCGGTGCCATCGGAGGCGAGGGAAGCAAAGAGTTCATGGTGCTCGCCGACAGCGGAGAGGATACGATCGTCGTCTGCGAAGGGTGCGAATACGCTGCCAACATCGAAGCGGCGAAACGCAAAAGGCCCGAAACCGAAGCGGAAGCACCGGAAGCCGACCTGAACAAGTTCCATACGCCGGGGATCACTACGATCGAGGATCTGTCGCGATTTTTCTACGTCGATCCCCATTATCTTGTCAAAACGGTAGCCAAAAAGGCGATTTATGACGAAGGCAGAAGTGAAATCGTCCTCTTTTTCCTGCGTGGAAATGATGAACTCCAGGAGGTCAAGGCGGCCAACGCCGTCGGTGCGAACGAACTGGTCGATGCATCCGAGGAGGAGCTCGAGGCGGTCGGACTCGTACCCGGATACATGGGGCCGGTTGATCTGATCCGCAACGTCGGCGCGATGGAGGGGGCACCGCCCTACCATGAAGAGAGAGCGCATCTAAATGTCCGAATGGTTTTCGACGAAGGGCTGAAAGATGCAAAAAACATGATCTGCGGGGCCAACGAGAAAGATTACCACATCGTCGGAGCCGATCTGAGTGTTTTGAAGGATCTGGAGTTCACCGACCTGGCACAGACACAGGAAGGGGACGCCTGCGTGAAATGCGGCGGAAAACTCTCCTACACCAAAGGGATCGAAGTGGGGCATATCTTCCAGCTCGGCACCCGCTACTCCGAGCCGCTCGGTGCCACATTCCTCGATCAAAACGGCAAGGCGCGCCCTTTCGTGATGGGGACTTACGGCATCGGTGTCAGCCGCCTGCTCGCTGCGGTCATTGAACAACACCACGATGAAAGAGGCTCCATCTGGCCTCTTTCCGTGGCCCCTTTCGAAGCGGTCGTAATCGTCGGCAACATCAAGGATGAGGCACAGAAAGAGACGGGTGAAACGATCTACCGGCAGCTTCTTGATGCCGGTGTGGATGTGCTGCTTGATGATCGGGCGGAGCGGTTCGGCTTCAAAATGAAAGATTTCGAACTGATCGGTTTCCCCTACGCCATCGTGGTGGGAAAGAGACTTGCCGACGGCATGGTCGAACTGGTCAATCGGCAGTCGCTTGAAAAAAGGGAGCTTCCCGTGGAAGAAGCGGTACGGCAGCTGGTGGAAACGATCCGATGATCTATTTTCTGCTCTATCTCTTTCTGGAGATACTGGTTTCGGTCGAAATTTCTTCCGCCATCGGCCCCTTCTGGACCTTTGTGGAGGTGATTGTCAGCGCCATCGCCGGTTTGCTTCTGTTAACGAACTTCCGTTATACTTTTTTCGAAATCCTGCGGGCGATGACGGAAGGGGATATCACCCCCGAAACGTTCCAGAACCAGAATATGGCGGCACTTATCGGTGCACTGTTGCTGATCGTTCCCGGATTTTTGACCGATATCGTCGGCGTGCTGCTGCAGTTTGGCGTCTTTACCAATCTGCTGGCCTCGAAACTCGCCCGTAAAAAGCGCACGAAAAGCCATATAGATACCAATCCATTAGATGAAGGAGAAACGGATGTCATCGATGTTGAAATCATTGAGCATCATGATGATCGCAGGTAGTCTCGCCTTTGCGGGCGGTGACGGCGATGTGATCCATTATGTCAAAAGAAAGCTGAGCAGAAATCCACAGGTGAAGATCAACGACGCCAGAATCGACGACAAACTGCCGATTCCCGGTATCAAAGGATGGTCGGCCTATGTGGTCTCTCTCGACATCAATCTGACGCGCGGCAAGGAGACGCGACGGATCAAATTTGACGATATTCTGTTTGTCAGCAAAGATCTCATCACGTCGGAACTTGTCGACAGGAAGACGGGCCGCGACGTGCGCTCGATGATTCAGCCGAAAATGCCGAAAGATATCTACAGCAAGGATCATCTGCTCTACGGCAATCCCGATGCAAAACACAAGATTGTGCTCTTTTCCGATCCCCTGTGCCCCTTCTGCCGCATGTCGGTGCCCGATATACTCAAAGCGGCCAGAAAGCATCCCGACGCCATTGCGCTCTACTATTACCATCTCCCCCTGACCACTATCCATCCGGCATCCGAAACGCTGGTGCGAGTGATGGAACTGGCGCAGAAGGAGGGGCGCATGGATATCGTCGAGAAGATGTACAAAATCTCCGTGGATCCCGAACTCAAGGATGAAAAGAAGATTCTCGAAATCGTCAAGAAAGAGGCGGGCTACACGGTAACGCCGAAGCAGATTCATCAGGGCTGGATCGACAGGAAACTGAATCGGGACCGTATGATGTCCCGGAAACTTCTGGTGACAGGAACCCCGACCGTTTTCGCCGACGGCAAAAAAGATGTCACGCGTGAAAAATACAAAACATTCATACAAAAGAAGAAGTAGTCATGGATAAACTGATTATCGCCACACGGGGAAGCCAGCTTGCGATGTGGCAGGCCGAATATGTCAAGGCACAGCTGCTGAAGAGCTTTCCGAATATGGTCATCGAGTTCGCCGTCGTCACGGCGACGGGCGACAAAATTTTGGACAAGCCCCTGGCCCTAATCGGCGGAAAGGGGCTCTTTACCAAAGAGATTGAAGATGCGATGTTGGCCGGCAGGGCGCATCTTGCCGTTCACAGTCTCAAGGATGTGCCCACCGAACTGCCCGAGGGACTGCGCCTTGCGGCCATTACCAAGCGCGACGATACCAGGGATGTCTTTCTCTCCCACACCTACAGAACCATCGACGACCTTCCCCACGGGGCCGTCGTCGGTACGACCAGCCTGCGCCGTCAGATGCAGCTGCGCGCGATCCGGCCGGATTTGACCATCAAAAATCTTCGCGGCAATGTCAATACCCGACTGAGAAAACTGGCGGAGGGGCAGTATGACGCCATCATTCTCGCCTATGTCGGGATGAAGCGCCTGGGCCTTCTTGAAAGCGTTCCCTATCACGACCCCATCAGCGAGGATGTGATGATTCCCCCGTCGGGCCAGGCGTCATTGGGCATCGAGATTATCGACGATCCCGAGGTGGCGAAAATCGCCGAAACCCTCAACGACCCCGATTCGCAACTGGCCGCGAAAATCGAGCGCGATTTCGTGGCGCGGCTGGAAGGAAGCTGCCAGGTGCCCATCGCCGTCAATGCCAAAGTCAACGAAAAAAACGTTCTGGGCAGGGCGATGGTAGGCCTTCCCGACGGTACCGAAATTTTGCAGGAGACTCTGGAATTGCCCAGAGAGGAAGCGGAGGAGATGGGTCTCAAAATGGCCGATATCATGATCGAAAATGGCGCCAAGGAGTTGTTGGCCCGCGCCGAGGCGATGGCGTTCAAAGAGGAACGCTGCGAGCGCTTCTGACCTCTGCCGCATGGCGCCGCTTTGGCGTCATGGCCCCTTTCTATTTTTGTACTTCTTGCCTTTTGCTATCTCCACTTTTTTCCCGGTTCCCGATAAAATTGGCATCGGTGCCGCGAAATCCGTAGACAGGGGCGCGATTTGCCCCCGGGAGCGCGATCGTTCAAACCCCGATGCTTGCGGGAGAGCACAACGCTGATGTTGGCACGCCAATCGAGTCGGGACGGTTTTGCCTCCGAATCTCTTTATGTGCATATACTATATTAGTATACAAATTATGATTAATATCCATATAGAATACTATTATGGTATAATACACAAAAGGAGGGCGGATGAAGATCAAAAAGATGGAACTGGCGCGCAGGTTGAATTTGCGGTACGCCACACTGCTGGAGTGGGAAAAGAAGAGGCCGGAAGTCTACCGCCGACTGGTGCTTTCCTACGAATATGAAAAAGTGATCGAAGAGATATCCCAAAGACTTGCGGATACCCAGTCACTGATCGAAACGGTTCGAAAGGAGAAATCGTGAAAAAGAGAAATGTTTCTGTCGCCAAAAAAGATGATCCGATCTACAAAGAGCCTTTGCAGATCGAAAATGCAACGGTCGCTTCCAAGAAGGTGCCCAAAGGGAAGAAAAAACGTAACAAAGAGAAAAAGAGAAAGAGAAAAAGCGAAGAAACCATCACTTTTTCGATTACGAAAGAGGAAGAGGCGGAGTTTCAGGAGATGCTCGAACAGCAGAATGGGGCGACCCTGAAGATCGCAGAAGAGTCGAAGATCGTCGATGAAAAATTGACATCGTATCTGGAAAAAATCATGGATGCGGAGAATGTGTGGCCGCAGAGTATCGGATATTATGAATTGATCGGCTTTTTGAGTGACATCAAGCACCACAATGCACAGATCCGTCGGGAAAACGAAATACTGCTGGAAACATTCGGCCTGTCCTAAACGAAACCAAGATCCGTTAAACGGAGTTTTCAGCTCGTTGTGGCTATGATAACGTCAGTGTGCCGTCACGGCTCTTGAGAGGCGGAATGTTTCGCGATGGATCAATGCAACAAAAAGAAAGGGGTGTGCTATGGCCACGGAACCTTTGGGTATCGATACGATCGATCACCGGTGCGACCCGGATATCTTTGGATTTGAGACAACAAAAGATGTCGAAGCGGCATTCGCCCCGATAGGGCAGGAGCGGGCGATACGGTCGCTGGAGTTCGAACCCGTTTCGGCCGCCAACCGCTACAATGTCTATGTCATGGGCCCGGGCGGGCTCGGGAAACACGAATTTGTTGAAAAGATTCTGCAGGAGAAGGCCCGGTCGAAAAAGACCCCCCGCGATATCTGCTATGTCAACAATTTCGATGAGCCCAACAAACCCGTCGCAGTCGAATTGGAGCCCGGACTTGCCAAAACTTTCAGAAGCGATATCGAAAAACTTGTCGAAAATCTGAAAAATGCCATTCCCGCCGCTTTCGAGAGCGACGCCTATCATGCCCAGCGGAAAAGGATCGACGAGCGGTTCAAAAACCGAAGCGAAGAGGTCTACAAGAGCATCGAAGAGGAGGCCAAATCGATGGGCATGGCGATGCTCAGGACTCCCGCCGGTATCGTGTTCGTCCCCCACAAAGAGAATGGCGAACTGATGAATCCCAAAGAGTTCCAGGCGCTTCCCCCCGAAGTGCGTGAAGAGATGGAACGCCGTGTGGATCTGCTCAACGAGCATTTGGGGGAGGCAACGCGGGAACTGATGCTGTTTCGCAAAGAGCTTTTCGAAAAGATCAAAGAGCTCAACATAGAGACGACGAAAATGGTAGCCGGCGATATGATCGAGACGATCAAAAAGCGCTATGAAGCGTATGAAAAAGTACAGAGTTATCTGGAAGCTTTTGAAAAGGATGTCGTGGAGAATGTCCAGGACTTTCTTTTCAAAGAGGAGCAGATGGCGGGTGTGCCGCAGCCGTTCGTTCCCCTCTTCCGTCCCTCTTTCACCCGGTACGAAGTCAATATCCTCGTCTCTCACGACATGAAAAAGGGCGCCCCGGTCATCTATGAAGACAATCCCTCCTACGAAAATATCGTGGGACGCATCGAGCATATCGCGCAGATGGGCACACTCATCACCGACTTCACGCTGATCAGGCCCGGATCGCTCCACAAAGCCAGGGGCGGGTATCTGATCATCGATGCCCGGAAGATACTGGTCGAACCTTTCGCCTGGGAGACGCTGAAAAGGGCACTGATGTCGGAAAAGATCAAGATCGTTCCGAAAGAGAGGATGATCGGGCTCATCAGCACGTTGACACTGGAGCCGGAACCGGTGCCTCTTGACATCAAGGTGGTGCTCGTGGGCAGTCGGCTGCTCTACTACCTGCTGTACAATCTCGACCCCGATTTCAAGGGTCTTTTCAATATAAACGCCGATTTCGACGAGATTTACGACAGAGACGACGAGTCTTTGCGGCTCTACGCGTCGCTGATCGCTTCGATCGCCAGAAAAGGGCGCCTGAACCCGCTGACGAAAAGAGGTGTGGCCCGGACCATCGACTACAGCTCCCGCCTGGCCGAAGATGCCAGGAAACTCTCGCTTGAAATCAAGAAAATCACCAATATGCTGGAACAGGCCGACTATTTCGCCCGAAAGAGAGGGAGCGAAGTGATCGATGACATCGACATCGACACGGCGATCGAGGAGATCGAATACCGCAGCGGCCGGATCAAAGAGCGGATTCTTGAAGAGTTCGAGCGGGGGATCGTGAAGATCGATATCGAGGGGGCGAAAAGGGGCCAGGTCAACGGTCTTAGCGTCATCGATCTGGGTGAGATCTTCTATGGCAAGCCTGTTAGGATCACGGCGGTCGCCCGTATGGGCAAGGGCGAAGTGATCGATATCGAAAAAGAGTCGGAACTGGGGGGTAAGATTTTTTCCAAGAGCATCATGATCGTGACCGGCTTTCTCAAAGGCCGTTACGTGCCGGATATGCCCCTGACACTCACCGCCTCCTTGGTATTCGAACAGAGCTACAGCGGGGTGGAAGGAGACAGTGCCTCCCTTGCCGAGACCTGTGCGCTCCTCTCGGCGATCGCGCAGGTGCCGATCAGACAGAACATCGCGATCACCGGTTCCATGAGCCAGAAGGGCGACGCCCAGGCGATCGGAGGTGTCAACGAGAAGATCGAGGGATTTTTCGAAGTGTGCAAACTCAAAGGGCTGACAGGAGATCAGGGGGTCATCATACCCAAATCGAACATCGATCATCTGATGCTCAAAAAAGAGGTGCTCGACGCGATCGGGAGGGGAGAGTTCCACCTCTATGCCGTCGAAAACATCGACGAGGCGATCGAAATTTTAACCAACCTGCCGGCCGGTAAAAGGGGCGATGACGGAAAGTTTTCCAAAGGGAGTGTCAACCGCCTCGTGGAGGATAAACTGACGGAGTTTGCAAAAAAAGCCAAAGAGATCATGCGCGGAAGCACCAAATAACCATCGAAAGGAAAGAGATACCATGGCGAATCTGCAGGCTTGGCTGGAGAGGCTGAAAAACGAAGGCGATCTGAAAATCATCGATGAACCGGTCGATGTCGATCTGGAGATGGCGCATATCGCGTATGCGGAGGTCAAAAAAACCGATTCCAAAGTCTTGCTTTTCACCAAACCGGTCAACAGGAAAAAAGGAATCGAATATCCGATGCCCGTGGTCATGAACATGTTCGCCGATTTTGGCGTAACCGAAAAGATCTTCGGCCGCCATCCCGATGCCATCGCCGCGGAAATCGAAGAGCTTCTGCACATGAAACCGCCGCAGGGTTTCAGGGAAAAACTCTCGCTCATTCCCAAACTTTTCGCTCTCAAAAACGTCTTTCCCAAGCGTATGAAGCAAAAAGGTCTCTGCCAGCAGATCGTCAAAACCGGCCCCGAGGCGGATCTGGACGAACTCCCGATCCTCAAGACATGGAGCGAAGATGGCGGCCCCTTCATCACGATGGGGCAGGTCTATACCCGTTCGCTGGACGGCAAGATGCAGAATCTCGGAATGTACCGACTGCAACAGTATTCAAAAAACCGCCTCGGCATGCACTGGCAGATTCACAAGGATGCCAGCCACTTCTTCGATCAGTACAAAGAGGCGGGCAAAAAGATGCCAGTCACCGTCGCGATCGGCGGCGACCCGCTCTATATCTGGTGCGGCCAGGCACCGCTCCCCCACGGCATGTTCGAGCTTCTTCTGTATGGCTTCGTGCGCAACGAGAATGCGCGGCTAATCAAGTCCATTACCAACGATATCTGGATACCCGAAGATGTCGATATCGTCATCGAAGGGGAGGTCGACCCCGCCGAAACACAGATCGAGGGACCTTTCGGCGACCATACCGGCTACTACACCCTCAAAGAGCCGTACCCTGTCATGACGGTTACGGCGGTCACGATGAAAGAGAATCCCATCTATCAGGCCACGGTCGTCGGTAAGCCGCCGCTGGAGGACAAATATATGGGATGGGGCACCGAGCGCATCTTTCTGCCGCTGCTAAAGACCACCACTCCCGATCTGATCGACTACCATATGCCCGAAAATGGGGTGTTCCACAATCTTATACTGGCACAGATGGAGACACATTACAAAGGGCATGCCAAACAGTTCATGCACGCCTTCTGGGGGGTGGGACAGATGAGCTTTGTCAAGCATGCCGTTTTCGTCGGGAAGGATGCGCCGAAACTGACCGACTACGAAACCGTCACCGATTACATACTCAACCGCGTCGCCCCCGAAAAGGTGCTCATCACCGAAGGGATCGTCGACGCCCTCGACCACTCCAGTCCCGAAGCGCTGGTTGGCGGCAAGCTGGGGCTCGACTGCACCGGTGAAGAGGTGGCCAACGGTGTCGACGAACCCATCGACGACGAAAGGCTTCTTGAGGCACTCCGGACCATCGATCCCAACATCGTGGCGATCAGACAGTATGCCACCCATACCAAAAACCCCGTTACGGTCATCGCCTACCGGAAAGAGCGGTGTGTCCAGTCGCTTTTCGACGATATCGAAGGACTCCACCGGCACATCAGAATCGTCGCGGTGGTCGATGCCGAAGCGAACGATGTCGACAACCCCTACATGCTCGTCTGGCGCATCGCCAACAACATTGACGCCCAGCGCGATGTCCGGCTGAAACCCTTCATCATGCTCGATGCGACCAACAAAAACGAACTCGACGGCTATGGGAGAGAATGGCCCGGAGATGTCTACTGCGATCCGGAGGTGCTGAAATCACTGCAGGAGCGGGGACTGCTCGACATCGATGATGCTTTTGCTAAGAAATTTCAGCTGATATAACCGCTCTCCCTGCTACGGTCGGATGGTTGCCACCCAGCCGACCAGATCTTTCGTGATGGCATCCAACGCTTCGTTGAACGCTTTGACACCGCCTTCGGCATCGTCAGTCGGCGCAGGCGTTTCGGCCGTGAAAATTCTTGAGACACTCTTTTTGTCGCTGTGAAAAGTCGCAAGAAGACGGACAGTGGCAGTGGATGGACCCTTTGAGGAAAAATCCTGGCAGAAGGCGAGCAGTTGAATCTGCAGCATGGCTTCGGGCCGAAGGGACGAAAGGCCGTCGGATACGGTTTGGGCGATATTCGCCTCTTTAAAAGCCGTCAGCAGTTTGTTCTGCAGCATTGTGCCCACCGTGTCGTACCAGATGCTGTAGGCGTAGGGCTGAAGCCGGTAGTTTTTCGTCAGGTAGTAGATGTTCCGCGTGGCGGTCGTTCGGCCGTTTTGTTTGACGAGAATCTCCAAGGTGCGCCAGACGGGTTTTTCAAGGGCCCTTTTTTCCAGACCCGGCGTTTCGGGTGCAATGGTGTAGCTCTGTGCGGGGGGAACCTCTTTGACGGCACATCCGCCGAGCAGCAGGAGAATAAGGGGTATGAAAAATTTCATCGATTGCTCCTTTCGCCGGGTCCAAGAAGGGGGCGGGACTCTTTGAAGAGGAGGTCCCTCGGGCTCTGGCGGAGTTGCCCGATTTCCTCCTCAAGCTCATACAGAAGCGACTGGGTCGTTTCCAAAAGGGCGTCGGCACGGGTGATGGTGGGGTTGAGCATGCTTTGAAAATCGAATTGGCCCTCGTCGAGATGTCGCGTGAAGGTATCGCTCATCCGCCTGAATGCCTCGGCACTTTCCTGGATGGCACGCATGGTACGGTTGCCGTCGTCCGTAAGCTTCAAAGCGGCCGCTTTGACGGCATCGGAGGCTTCATAGAGTTTTTCGAGTCTTTCCGATGCATCGGCGAGATTCTGCAGGAGACGCCGGATGTTTCGGGTGTTCCTTTCGCTGATAAGACTTTTGAGCCGGCGGGTCGAGGCGTCGAGATTGGCGACAATGCCGTTGAGGTGTTCGATGGTATCTTCGCTCAGTATTTTGTTGATGCGTTCGAAGGCGTCCGCCATATTGACCGCCACTTTGGGCAGGGCGTCGCCCAGTTTGGTCAAGGCGGAGGGTTTGGAAGGTATGATGGGAATTCTGCCTTTTTCCATCTCAATCGGTTTCGCTCCCGCCCGTCCTCCGCTGATGTCGACATAGGCGATACCGGTGACCCCTTCGAGTTTGAGCTGGGTGTACATTCCCTCGCGCACGACGAAATCGGCCGGAAGGCGGAGCGTGAGGCGGATGCGTGTCGGATCGTTGGAGTTGATGTGGATGTCGCTCACCTTGCCGATTTCGACTCCCATGAATTTAACAGCCCCGTTTTTGGGAAGCCCCGAAACCGATTCGAACATGTAGGTATAGTAATCCCTGTAAATCTTTTTCCGCTCGCTGAATTTGCCCATCCACAGGGCGAAAAAGACCGCCCCGGCGGCCAACAGCAGAACGAAGAGACCGACAAGGGTGTAACTGGGTCTGCTTTCCATCACGACTCCTCTGTTGCATTGGAATATATCGGCATTTTTTCATGCAGCATCGCTTCGATACGGACTCTGGCCCGGTTTCCGCCGAAGAAGCGGTGTATGAAAGGGTGGCCGCTTTTGAGAATTTCCGTCAGCTTTCCTTCGGCCACGACCTTGTGGTCGGCCAGAACCGCCATGCGGTCGACGACGTTGAAAATGGTGTCGATATCGTGGGTGACCATGACGATTGTCAATCCCAGCAGTTTGCGAAGTTCGGTGATGAGGTTGTCGAACGCTTCGGCGCTCACGGGGTCCAGGCCCGAAGTGGGTTCATCCAGAAACAGAAGTTTCGGGTCCATGACCAGGGCCCGGGCAAGACCCGCCCGTTTGATCATCCCGCCACTGAGTTCTGCGGGGTAGAGTTTTCCGACATCCGGTGCCAATCCCACCATCTCGAGCTTCGAGAGCACGATCTTTTCGATCAAAGATTCCGAAAGCGTGGTGTATTCACGCAGCCAGACGGCGATATTGTCGGCGACGGTCAGCGAGGTGAAGAGCGCGCCGAACTGGAAGAGGACTCCCCATGAGGCGCGGAGCCTGTGGGCGTCGGCATCGGATATGTTGAGTACATCATAGCCCAGCACTTTCACCTGCCCGGCAGTGGGCCGCAGTAGCATGATCATCTCCCGCAGCAGTGTCGTCTTGCCCGAACCACTGCCGCCCAGCAGGCCGTAAATCTCCCCTTCGTAGACGGTGATGTTCACGTCGTCGTGTACCACCTTTTCGCCGAAGCGGGTACGGATATGACGCATTTCTATTAGAGGCTTCATATGCCAAGCTCCGTGAAAATGACCGAAAAGAGGGCATCGACCGCGACGACAAGAAAGATGGCGTTGACGACGCTCATGGTGGTGTAGCGGCCGATGCTTTCGGTGGTTCCGGAGACTTCAAAACCCCGAAAACAGCCGATGGCGGCGATGATGAAAGCGAAAAAGGGGGCTTTGAAAATGCCGACGATGTAGTGTTTGACATCCACGGCATTCTGGAGACGGTCGAGAAACTGCACCGAATTGATGCCCAGCTGCGATTTGGCGATGATCATCCCGGCATAGATACTGATGATATCGGCGAAAAAGATAAGCAGCGGGAGCGCGACGATCATGGCGAAGATGCGGGGCAGGACGACGAAACGGAAAATCTCGAACCCCATCGTCTTCATCGCGTCGATCTCTTCGGTGATCTTCATCACCCCGATCTGCGCCGTGTAGGCCGAGCCGCTGCGTCCCGCGACGATGATGGCGGTGATGAGCGGTGCCAGTTCCCGCGGAATGGAGATGCCGATCATGTCGACGATAAAGATGTTGGCGCCGTATTTTTCCAGTTGTACGGCACTCTGGTAAGCCACGACGATTCCGACCAGAAAGGAGCTGAGCGCCACGATGGGCAGGGCTGTCACCCCCGCTTTGTAGATGTTGGAGGAGGTCTCCTTGAAGCGGATGGACGAAGGATGAAGGATGCTTCTGAATATGGCCGCCGATGTTTCGCCCAGAAAGTTGAGAAAACGAATGAAATCCATGACAACGGTGACGGCGCTTGCGCCGACACGGTTCAGGAAATCGGAAAACAGAACAAAGGCTCTTGTTTCGGCTTTGGGAACAGGACGGCTGTAGCGTTTGACCAACCGGTACATGCGGCAGAACTCTCTGGGGACGCGGCGTACTTCGAGCGGGAGAGTTTTGCCGAGTTCTTCGCGGATGGCGATGAAAAATATCATACCCCCCGTATCGACACTGCGAACGCCCGAAAGGTCGAAAACGACGCGTTTTGACTTTCTGATGCGGGGCAGCAGCGCACGGTAGGAGGCTTCGATTTCGTCGAGCCGGTCGATTCGCCACTCTCCCGACAATCTGACGAGAGTGCAATCCTCTGTGTTTTCGAGTTGGAAAAAAGTTTCACTGTCCATACCGATGATTTTAGCCAAGCCGATATTAAAGGGATGTTACGCAATGGCGGGTGACGGAAAAGAGGAAGGGTGCTTTGTCGCATCTTGTTTTCTCCTCCCACAATACCCGGTCACTCTCTGCCGACCCCGATGGCTCTAAACCTGATTTTAATCAACGAAAAGATAGAATAAATAAAATTTTTTGGATTTTTTGGAGAATTTATTGAGAGTCGATAAATATTTGAGCAGTGTCAATCTCGTCAAGCGGCGTACGATCGCCCAGGATATGGTAAAAAGCGGGGTCGTTTTCATCAACGGGGTGCAGGCGAAGCCGAGCAAAGAGGTAAAGGTGGGCGACACGATCGAAATTCGCTATCTCAAAGGAGCGAGACGGTACAAAGTGCTCAAGATACCGACGACCAAATCGATTCCAAAAAGTGCGAAAGATGACTATGTCCAGGAGCTTGCATGACATACGACGAAGCCAAGACGGTATTCGAACGCCTTTTCCTCGGATTGATGGACGAAGAGGAAGCGAAAAAGATTCTGATAGAGATGGCCGAGCGTGGTGAGACCACTGACGAGATTGCGGCGGCGGCGGAGGTGATGCGGGCCCATTCGGTGAAGCTGCCGGTTCCCGAGGATCTTCGGATCAAACTGATCGACAACTGCGGCACGGGTGGCGACAAGAGCGGCACTTTCAACATTTCGTCGACTGTCTCGCTTCTTCTGGCCGGGGCGGGATGCTACGTGGCCAAACACGGCAACCGCTCCATCACCAGCAGATCGGGAAGTGCCGACATGCTCGAGGCGCTGGGCATCAGGCTCGATCTCTCTCCCGAAAAGCAGGTGCAGATGCTGCAGGAGTGCGGTTTTACCTTCATCTTCGCCATCTATCACCATCCGGCGATGAAGTTCGTCATGCCGATTCGCAAATCGATCTCTCACCGAACCATTTTCAACATATTGGGACCTCTCAGCAATCCGGCCGGTGTGCAAAAGCAGTTCATCGGTGTTTTCGACCCCGCTTTCGTACCCAAAATCGCCAAAGCGCTCAAGAGGCTCGGCTCGAAACGGGCGATGGTCGTCAGCAGTCGGGACGGTCTGGATGAAATTTCGCTCGGGGCGCCGACGGATACCGCATTTTTGGATCAGGGGCATCTGGAACTGCGCACCATCGATCCTGTCGAGTACGGCATCGGCCATGCGCCGCTGGAAGCCGTTGCGGGGGGAGACGCGCAGGAGAACGCGCGAACAGCACGGGAGATTCTCACGGGCAAGTTGCAGGGGCCCAAACGGGATATCGTGCTGATCAACGCGGCAGGAGCGCTCGTCGTGGACGGCAAAGCGCGCGATATCGGCGAAGGATTGGCTCTGGCCAGAGAAACCATCGATTCAGGAAGGGCCGCCGAGGCGCTCGAGAAGATCATCCGGGTCTCCAACGCTTTATGAAAGAAGCGGAAGTCATAGAAGCGCCGCTGGAGAAGATCGACAGCGTCGCCCGAAAGATCGCAAAGAGGCTTCCAGAGCATGCGATCGTGTTTTTGCGGGGTGATCTCGCCGCTGGAAAGACGACGCTTGTCAGGGCGCTTGCCAAAATAAGGGGGTACGGGGAGGCGGTCACCTCTCCGACCTTTTCGATCCAGCAGATATACGGAAAAGATCTTTTCCACTACGACCTCTATCAGTGCCCTAACGAGAAATTTCTCGCCATGGGGCTTCTGGAGAGTCTGGAAGAGCCGGGATGGCACCTGATCGAGTGGGGAGACGAAAATCTGGAAAACTATTTGAAAGCGCACGGTTTCAGTACGGTCGTCATAGAGATCGAACCGACGGAGAGCGGACGCCGATACAGGATAAGCGCCGATGCATAGACTCAAAACGGAAAATCTTGTCAAAACCATCAAAAAACAGATGATCGTCCGGGGAATCTCGCTCGAATTGCAGACCGGGCAGGTGGTGGGGCTGCTGGGCCCCAACGGGGCGGGAAAGACGACGACGTTTTACATGATATGCGGACTGATTCCCGTCAGCGAAGGAAAGGTCTTCATCGACGACGCCGATGTGACCAAAGAGCCGTTGCATGCCAGGGCGCGGAGGGGTATCGGTTATCTTCCCCAGGAATCCAGTATTTTCAAGGAACTGACGGTGGAAGAGAACCTGCTGATCGCAGCGGAAGCGGCGAAGCTCGACAAGGAGAGTGCCGCCAAACGCATCGAAAGCCTGTTGGAACTTTTCAACATCGAGCCGATACGAAACCGCAAGGGCATCCGTCTCAGCGGCGGTGAAAGACGCCGGACAGAGATCGCGCGGGCTCTTGTTAACAAGCCGAAATTCCTGCTTCTGGACGAACCTTTCGCCGGTGTCGATCCTATCGCCGTCATCGACATTCAGAATGTGATCCGTCAACTGCTTGAGCTCGATATCGGTGTGCTCATTACCGACCACAACGTCCGGGAGACGCTCGGCATCTGCCACAGGGCCTATGTCATGTACGAAGGGACACTGATGGCGGAAGGAAGCGCAAAGGAGATCGCCAGCCATCCCGAAGTCATCAAACACTATCTGGGAGAGCATTTCACTCTATGAAACTGCGCCAGACACAGAGTGCCGGCTTAAAGACGAAGCTTTCGAGCACTTTGCGCAGCTGGCTGCCGATTCTCCAGTCGGGCCTGGAAGAGCTGGAAGATCAGCTCAGGGCCTACGAAGAGGAGAACCCCTGCATGGAGGTCCGCTCGGGTTTCGAAGAGCAGTTTTCGGCCAAATTCGGCAAACATGTACTCCACAGCCGTGAGCGTTCCGGCAGTGCCGAGGCGATCGAAGCACTGACCATCCACGAAAAATCCCTCTACGAACGTCTCTACGAACAGATCGGCGCCCCGCTTTTTCCCACGCCCCGGAGTGAAGCGATCGCCTTTGCGATCATCGAAGAGATCTCCGCGGAGGGGTATTTCGAAGGGAGTGTGGCATCGATAGCCCGCCGCCTGGCTGTTTCGCCCCAAGAGGTTGAAAAGATACGGCAGCGATTTGCTTACCTCTCACCTTCGGGTGTCGGAGCGCGAGATACTGCCGAAGCGATGCTTTTTCAGCTTCGTCAGAGCGAAGTGACCGAGCCTCTCTATTCGCTGGTGGCGCGAATGCTGGAAGACTTCGAAAATCTCGCACGGTTCAAGGAGAACCCGCTCTATTCGGAAGCGATCGGAGTGATACGCCGATTCAAAAATCCTCCGGCCATCGAAACGATGGAGGCCTCGCCGCCGGCCATACCCGATCTCATCATTGTCCGAAACGACGAGAACATCGAAGTGAAAATCAATGACGACTTCTATCCGGACATTCTGGTCCACGGCGGCGATCTCGACCACCGTTTCCTCCGGAAAAAGATGAAAGAGGCGAGGGATCTTTTCGATGCGCTTCAGATGCGCAAGGCGACACTCTACAAGATAGGGCTGATGATCGTCGAATTCCAGTACGATTTTTTTCGGGGAGGTGACATCCGTCCGATGAAACTTAAGGATATCGCCGAAGAGTTCGACCACAATCCCTCTACCATATCCCGTGCCATCGCCAACAAATATCTGATGTGCGACCGCGGCATATTCCCGATGAAGGCGTTTTTCACTGCCGGACTCGACGAAGATGTGAGCAACGCCTCGATCAAGAGGTTTATTGCCGAAACGATTGCCTCAGAGGATAGAGACAAACCCCTGAGCGACCAGAAGCTTCTTGAGTTGATCGAAGAGAAATTCGGTGTCAAGATGGTGCGAAGAACGGTGACAAAATACCGGAAACAGATGAAGATAGGCGGATCGAGTGAACGCAAACGATTTTACAGACTTGCGTGAGCGGCTCGATGCGGAGGTTCACAGGCGCGAGTGTGCCCTGGAGCTTTCCTCCAAGCGCCCCGATCCGCTGATGGTGGCCAGGGATCTCGACGACGACCGTGCGATCCTGCTCTGCGCGCTTTTTGGGTACGGCAATGCCGGAAGGATCGTCACATTTCTTCGTTCCCTGGATTTTTCGCTGCTCGATGCCGACGAAAGAGAAATACGAAAGGGCCTTGAGCACCGCTACCGTTTCCAGTCGCCGGAAGATGTCGTACAGATCTTTCTGACCCTGCGGCGGGCGGGGCACGGCGCGATGGAAGAGATTTTCATGGAAGGGTACCGTCGGAACCATGCCGTTATCGACGGCGTTTTTGAACTTATCGAGTATTTCGGACGACTCAACGGATGGAACAGCCGGGGATACCGTTTTCTCACAAGCACCGTTCCCGCCGACGGGCGGCCGCGGAGTGCCTATAAACGGTGGATGATGTTTCTGCGATGGATGGTGAGGAAGGAGGCACTGGATCTGGGGCGATGGCGGGGAGTCGACACGGCGGACCTGATCATGCCTCTGGACACCCATACCTTCCGCGTGAGCCGGCGCCTTGGGCTGCTGAAGCGAAAAAGCTGTGACTGGAAGGCCGCCGTCGAATTGACCCGGTCGCTGAAACGCTTCTGCCCGGAAGATCCCGTCAGATACGATTTCGCCCTCTACAGGATCGGGCAGGAAAAAGCGGAATTATAAGGCCTGTATTAAAGCCTGATTAATGGACGTTATGCTAAAATCGCACAAATCTATGACAAAGGAAGATGAATGGAAGGTCGTATTTTCACCTTTTTGGGTGTGATTTCCGAAAATCACTCCTATCTGTTCGCGTCCCACTTCATTTTGGCGGCCATTCTTGTACTGCTGGTGGCAAAAATGGCGACGAAATCGCTCAAGCTTGTTCCGACAGGTACGCAAAACGTGATGGAAGCCTACCTGCAGGGTATCGTTGCGATGGGTCGCGATGTCATCGGTGAGAGCAATGCACGTAAATACCTGCCGCTCGTTGCGACGATAGGTTTGATCGTTTTCTTTTCCAACCTTATGGAGATCATTCCCGGTTTCGAACCGCCGTCGGGCAATATCAACATGACCTTGACGCTGGCGCTCATCGTATTCATCTACTACAACTTCGAAGGCATCAGGAAAAACGGACTCGTCCATTATTTCGCGCATTTCGCCGGTCCTGTGAAATGGCTTGCGCCTCTGATGTTTCCGATCGAAATCGTTTCTCATATTTCCCGCATCATTTCCCTCTCGTTCCGACTTTTCGGAAATATCAAGGGAGACGACCTTTTTGTCATGGTACTCCTTCTGCTCGTTCCCTGGATTGCGCCGATTCCAGGATTCATGCTCATGGCGTTTTCAGCCATATTGCAGACATTCATCTTCATGATCCTCACCTACGTCTATCTGGCGGGTGCAGTCATGCTCGAAGAGGAAACCCTCTGATCGGGTATTCTGTTTGAAACGGACAATCGCCGAAACTCTCGTCAGTTTTCTCCTGGGCGCCGCCTGGGCGGTTGTTCTGCTGGGCGCCCTTTTTCTCTTCTGGTCATTTCTTCCTTTCGGTATTTTTATCGCCATCATGGCCGGCATCGTCGGATCGCTGTTCGGACTTCTGTGCGTGGTGCTTCTGGAAGTGGCGGCACTGCAGTTTGACAAGTATCGGGAACTGAAACATCAGACCCGCCTGCTGGAGCAGATCAGCGCCACTTTGAACCGGAGCGATGATTCTTCGTTACGCCATCACTGATCCGGCGTACTACACTTCCGACCCGGCAGAACTGCGTCGCAGGGTACGCACAATGCTCGCACAACACGGTGCCCACATGGTCTGCCTCCGCGACAAAGAGTGCCATGACTATCATCTCCTCGCCGAAGCCTTTCTTTCCCTGAAACCGGAATTTCCCGGCACGAAATTTCTGCTGCATACCGACTTCGCCCTGGCCGAGAGGCTGGAGGCTGATGGTGTGCATCTGCCTTCCGGCCGTATCGACGATGTCACGGAAGTGAAAAAGAGGGGGCTGTGGTGCATTGTCAGTACCCATACCCCCGAAGAGATTACCCTGTGTGAAAAGAAAGGAGCCGATGCCGTAACCTACAGCCCGATTTTTGCGACCCCCGGCAAAGGGGAGCCCAAGGGTTTAGAGAAGTTAAAAGAAATTAAAGATAAAATATCTCTCAAACTCTTTGCCCTTGGCGGCATCGTGTCGATAGAACAGGTCAAGGCCGTCGAAAGAGCCGGAGCCGACGGGTTTGCGTCGATACGCTATTTCGTCGAATGAAGGAAAAAAACAGATCATGAGCGCTTTTGAAGTCGTCATCGGACTGGAAATACATGTCCAACTCAATACCAAAACGAAAATATTCTGCAACTGTGCCACCAGTTTCGCCGACCGTCAGAACATCCACACCTGTCCAGTGTGTCTTGGACTGCCGGGGGCTTTGCCGGTGCTGAACAAAGAGGCCGTCAAAAAGGCGATGATGTTCGGCTACGCCATCGAAGCGACGGTGCACAGAAAGTCGATTTTCAATCGCAAGAACTATTTTTATCCCGACCTGCCGAAAGGGTATCAGATCAGCCAGTTCGAGGTACCCATCGTCGAGAACGGCCATCTGATGATCGATTTTGACGACGGAAGCCAGAAACGCATCGGCATCACCCGTGCCCACCTCGAAGAGGATGCGGGCAAAAACATCCATGAAGGCAGGCACTCTCTTGTCGATCTGAACCGCGCCGGCACGCCGCTTCTTGAGATCGTCAGCGAGCCGGACATGCGAAGTGCCGACGAAGCCGTCCGCTATCTGAAAAAACTTCATGCCATCGTCCGCTATCTCGGCATCAGCGACGCCAATATGCAGGAGGGTTCCTTCCGCTGCGATGTCAATGTCTCGATCCGTCCGAAAGGGGACGAAAAGCTTTACACCCGTGTCGAAATCAAAAACATGAACAGTTTCCGTTTTATCCACCAGGCCATTGGCTACGAGGTAGAACGCCAGATCGAAGCGTGGGAAGACGGTGTCTACGACGAAGAGGTGTGGCAGGAGACCCGCCTTTTCGACCCGGACAAGGGAGAGACCCGTTCGATGCGCGGGAAAGAGGAGAGTGCCGATTACCGCTATTTCCCCGAGCCGGATCTGCTGCCGGTCATCCTTGACGAAGAGATGATCGAAGAGGCGAAACAGATTCCCGAAATGCCGGATGAAAAACGGGCGAGATATGTCAAGGATTTTGGTCTTCGCGAATACGATGCGGCGGTCATAACTTCGGAAGTCGAAATGGCACGCTATTTCGAAACGATGGTAGAGGAGGGCGCCGATCCGAAAGAGGCGGCGAAGTGGCTGACGATCGAACTGCAGGGCAGGCTCAAGGGCGTGGCGGCACTCGAATCCTCACCTGTGACGGCCAAACAGTTGGCGGCGATTGTCAAACGCATCGCCGACGGTACCATCAGCGGCAAAGCAGGCAAAGAGGTGCTCGACTATCTTTTCGAACACGAAGGAGCAGATGTGGATGAGGCAATCGAAAAACTCGGCCTCAAACAGGTGAGCGACGACAACGCCATCCTGGCGCTCATCGACGATGTGCTCGCCGCCAATGCCGAGAAGGTGGAGGAGTACAAAGGGGGCAAGGAGAAGCTCTTCGGCTTCTTCGTCGGGCAGGTGATGAAAGCATCCAAAGGGTCGGCCAATCCCGGCAAAGTGAACCAGCTGCTTAAAGAGCGTTTGAACCGTTGAAACAGCTCTTCGTAAAATATCTCGTCTCCTTCTCCTATCTGCTGGAGAGCTCTTCGCGCTACAAGCGCGTGAAGAGATTTTTTGACAATCTTCTCAACAACGACGATTACCCCTACAAAAAATATTTCGACATTTTCATGGTATTCATCATCCTCTCAAGTGTCACCATCCTCGTCGTGGATGTGCGCGAACATGTGGCCTACTGGCTGGAGTGGTACGATTATTACATTGTAACTATCATTTTCATCATCGAATATGAACTGCGCCTCTGGGTACACGGGGATATGCACAAAATCATCATCGCGCACTACGAAGAGGCGGAATTTTTCGAAAAGCCCTTTTCTTTGAAAAAGGTCTTTTCCGAAATTTTCGCCCAGAAATGGGAATTTGTCACTTCCCTGCCCGCTATCATCGACCTGGTCGCGATTCTTCCCAGCTACCGGGAAATCCGGGTTTTGCGGGTTTTCGTACTTTTCCGTGCTTTCAAGATGCTTCGCTACTCCAGGAGTCTGTTGCAGTTTTTCGACATTCTCCGTAGCAAGAAGGTTGAACTCTACGCCCTTTTTCTGCTGCTCGCATTTTTCACGCTGATCGCTTCGATGATGATCTATGTTTTCGAAGGGGCGGGGCAGAATCCCAATATCAATTCGCTTTTTGACGCCATCTACTGGGCCGTCGTCACCGTCACGACCGTTGGTTACGGCGACATCACTCCTGTAACTCACGAGGGGCGCTTCATTTCGATTCTGGTCATTATCACGGGTCTTGGGGCTATCACCTTCCTGACATCGATCATCGTTTCCGCCTTTGGTGAGAAACTGCCCGAAATCAAACAGACACGGGTTCTGAACCAGGTGGCGAAAGTCAAAGATCTCAATCTGGTATGCGGATACGGAAAGATCGGCCAGATCGTATCGCAGAAACTCAAAGCCCGCGGCGAGAAGATTCTGGTTATCGAAAACGATCCCCAGAAGGTCGAAAGGGCGGAACTTGACGGCCACAGAGTACTGCAGGCGGATGCCACCAAAAGCGCCACGCTGCTGCAGCTGAAGCTGTGCGACAATGTCAAGTCGATCATCGCGGTCACGCATAATGACATCATCAACGTTTTCATCACGATCAACGCACGAAGTCTTTGCAAGAGTGTGGAAATCATAGCGCGCTGCAGCGAGAAGAGTGTCGCCACGAAACTTAAACTTGCCGGCGCGAATCACCTGATCATGCCCGAAGAGATTGCCGGGCTCCTCGGGGCCGTTTATATCGGCCAGCCGGTCGCATTCGACGCGCTGCAGGCGATACTGACCCGCAAGAAATCGGCACGCATCGACGAAGTGGAGGTGAAGCGCGGTTCCTTCCTGGACGGCAAAAAAGTTGGGGATTTCGATTTTACCGGTTCACGGCTGGTGCTTTTGGCGGTGCTCAAACCTCTCAAACCGGATGAAAAGATGAGTCACTACGTACTCTTCAACCCTCCGGAGGAGACGCAGCTGCACGCCCATGACATTCTCGTCGTCATGGGCTACAATGTCAGTATCGCCGATTTCAAGGAAAGGATGCTCGAGAGTGTTCGATACAAAAAAAGATCAGCGTGAAATCGTGCTGTTCGGCTACGGGAAGCTGGGTCACCGAGTCTACGAGATGCTCTCGACCTATTTCTCCAAAATTACCGTGGTGGAGCAGAGTGACATACTGACGCAGGATGCCAAAGACCACGGCATCGTCAAATCCTTCACGGTCGACTTCAAGCATGACCAGGAGCTTATGGACCTGGGGCTGGAGGGGAAGATTCTCTTCTGTGCGATGGACGAAATGGCGATGAACATCTTCCTGGTGCTTTCACTCAAAAGCATGACGCAAAACGCCACGATCATCTCCATCTCTACTTCGGCGGAGAATACGAGAAAACTCAAATTCATCGGGGCCGACAAAGTGATCGACATCTACGAAGCGAGCGCCAACCGCATTGTCGACATCATTACCCGTCCAGCGGTAACGCGGGTTCTCGATGAGATCATTTTCATCGACAACGGCATCAGTCTCGAAGAGATCGAGATACCGCCGAACTCTTTCCTGGAAGGAAAATATGTGCATGACATCGATTTCAAGGCGATGGATCTGATTTTGGTCGGAATTACGGACAAGGAGATGGGAGACGATTTCATCTTCGTCTCACGCGGTATCGATCACAAGTTCGATGCGGGAGATATCCTGGTCCTGCTTGGCGAGAGCCCGGCGCTTGATGCGTTTTACAAAAAGCTGACGGAATCCCGCCAGACTTCAACAGAATCGAAAAGAGGTTGAGATGAAAAAAGTAGCGGTCGTCGGAGCGGGAAAATGGGGACAGGCGCTTGCCCATGCGTTGAGTCAGAAATGCGATGTGGTCATCACATCCAGAAGGCCGCGCGACCTTCCGAATTTTGTTTCACTCGAGATGGCGATGGCGCGGGATTTCGTCGTCATCGCCATTTCCGCCCAGGCGATACGGGGGTGGCTCGAAGAGCACCGTGTATTCAGGGATTCCCACCATCTGCTCATCGCATCGAAGGGAATCGACGCGAAAACCGGCGCGTTCATGAACGAGATTTTCGAGGAGTATCTTTCGCCCGCCCAGCTCAGCTACCTTACGGGACCCTCCTTTGCCAAAGAGGTGATGCAATCTCTGCCCACGGCACTGGTGGTCAACAGCCGCAACCGTATGATCGCCCAGGAGTGGAGCGAACTTTTTCCCGATTTCATAAAAACCTATACCAGTACCGATGTCGTCGGTGCGGAAGTGGGCGGAGCCTACAAGAACGTCATCGCCATCGCGGCCGGAATCTGCGAAGGTCTGCAGCTGGGTGAAAATGCCAAGGCGGCTCTCGTTTCCCGGGGGCTCGTGGAGATGGCGCGCTTCGGGACCTATTTCGGTGCCAAAGAGGAGACTTTCCTTTCCCTCAGCGGGGCGGGCGATCTCTTTTTGACGGCCAACAGCCGACTTTCACGAAATTTCCGTGTCGGTCTGGGGCTGGCGCAGAAAAAGAGCCTTGATGAAATTCTAAAAGAGCTTGGCGAAGTGGCGGAAGGCGTCGGTACCGCCCATGCACTTCACAAAATTTCCATCAATAACGACATCTATCTGCCGATCGCCAACGAAGTCTACGAAATTTTGCACGGCAAGAGCGTCAAAGAGAGTCTGAAAGATCTACTATCGCACAGGAGGAACTGATATGCAGAACTATCTCAAAGAGGCCAAAACCTCCGCGTCGGTGCTGGCTACACTGAGTGGCGAGGTGAAAAACCGTGTCCTGCATTCGATTGCGGATGCCCTTGAAGCCAACGACGTATTTATTATCGAACACAACAGGTACGATATGGAGGAGGGGAGGCGGAACAACCTCTCCTCCGCCCTGATGGACCGTCTTTTCCTGAACGAGAAGCGCATCGCCGAGATGGCGCAGGCGGTCAGGGATATCGCATCTCTCAAAGAGCCGGTGGGACGGATACTCGACGGATGGGTTACCGACAACGGTCTGCGAATTGAGAAGGTCAGCATTCCCATCGGTGTCATCGGCATCATCTACGAGTCGCGTCCCAATGTCACGAGCGATGCGGCGGCGCTCTGTTTCAAAAGCGGCAACGTTGCGATCCTCAAAGGCGGAAAAGAGGCGCAGCGGAGCAACGAGGCGATCGCGAAAATCATCCAGAATGTCCTTGAAGAGGAGGGGCTTCCGCGTTCCTTGATCAGTCTGCTTCCCGATGCCAGCCGCGAAGGTGTGGCGAAACTGATCAAAATGGACAAGTACGTCGATCTGATCATTCCGCGCGGGGGTGAAGCGTTGATCCGTTTCGTCAATGAAAATGCGACGGTGCCTGTTGTCAAGCATGACAAAGGGCTCTGTCACACCTACATCCATGCCGACGCCGATTTTAAGGAGGCGGTGAAGATCGCGGTCAACGCCAAATGCCAGCGTCCGGGTGTCTGCAATGCGATGGAGACGCTGATCGTCGATGCGGCCATCGCCCCGAAGATTCTTCCGGAGCTCAAAGAGGCGTTCGATGCGGAATCGACCCGGCTGCTCGGGGACGATGCGACACGTGCCGTCATCGATGTCGCTCCCGCGACGGAAGAGGATTACGATACGGAGTATCTGGCCAACACCCTTTCGATCCGAGTGGTCAACGGTGTGGACGAGGCGATCGCCCATATCCGTCGCTACGGTTCGGGACACTCCGAAGCGATTCTGACCAACAATCACCGGGCCGCCGAAAAATTTCTCAACGAAGTGGACGCTGCCTGCGTCTACGTCAACGCGTCGACCCGTTTTACCGACGGAGGCGCCTTCGGTTTCGGCGCGGAGGTTGGCATCAGTACCAACAAACTCCATGCGAGAGGGCCGATGGGCATCAACGATCTGACTACTTACAAGTACAAAATCTACGGAGAGGGACAGATTCGCTGAAAGATGGCCGAGACCGTTTTGGATATCCGCAACCTCACCTTCGGTTATACGAAAAAAAAACTGCTCTATAAAAATTTCTCCCTTTCGCTGAAAGTGGGGGAAATTGTCACGATTCTCGGCCCGAGCGGGAGCGGGAAGAGCACGTTGTTCGAACTGATCGCCGGCAATCTCAAACCTATGACAGGGAAGATCGAAAAAGCCCCTTTTTCCCAGGTTTTTCAAGACCCCTACAGCTCTTTTCATCCCACCTATACCGTCGAAAACCAGATCGCGGATGTCGCCGATCTGCAGGGCATCGAATCGCTGTGCCGCCAGATAGGATTCGATTATGCCCTGCTTCGGAAGTATCCCCATGAACTTTCGGGCGGGCAGCTTCAGCGTGCGTCCATTCTACGCTCGCTTTTGATGAAACCCAAACTGCTTCTTGCCGACGAGCCGACGTCCGCTCTGGATAATCTGATTCAGCTTGATGTGATGAAACTTCTTTTGAAGACACTGGAGAGAGTCGGTATTCTGATGATTACGCATGACCGCGATCTGGCGAAATGGTGCAGTGACCGCATCATCGAACTTGCATAATTTTTTTGTATAATAGTTTATGAAGTCGCTACTCTTTTTTCTTCTTTTCGCCTATGCATTGATAGGGCAGGATATTACTCCATCCGCAGTTTTCTCGGTCAGAGGCTATGTCAACGATTTTGTTGTTTCCGACGGAAAACTCTTTGTCGCAACCGACAGAGGCACCGTCGATATTTTCGATTTGAAAAAGATGGCGCTGGTTTATCAAATTGTCTTGAACCCAACCGAAGACGGATGGGGAGAGAGGGTCCCTGTGAGGATTTTGAGCGTCGATGTTCAGGACCGTCGCATTCTTGTTACAGGTATCGTGAAAGATGGCTTTCGGGCTGTGTGGCTCTTTGAAAACCTGAGACTCAAGCCGATTGTGGATGCAAAAGAGAAATTGATGCTCAAGGAGGCACACTTCGCCGATGACGGCCACATCGTAATGGGGACGTTCAGTTCCGAATTGATCCGATATTCCCTGCAGGAGAGAGCGCCCCTGTATCGCAGACAGCTCAACGATACGGCGATCGGAGATATGGCGATGAGCCTGGACCGGCGCTTTGTCGTAACGTCCGATGAGAGCGGCGCCGTACGTGTCGTGTGCGCGAAGACGGGAAAAGTGGTGCGTGAGCTTCCATCAAAACATCTGGACAATGTCTTTCATGTCGCTGCAGGCAAAGATGTGATAGTAACGGGGGGAAACGACAGGCGGGTCTGTATCTTCGGGAAAAAGCGAAATTATGTGATTCGTACCGACTTTCCCGTCTATTGCGTAGGCGTGAGTCCGGAAGGGAAAACAGGTGTCTATCTCAAAGGCGACGATCAAATCCTGCAGCTTTTTGATATCGAAACGGGCAAAGAGACGGACCGCCTTGTCGGCCATAAGGCTCTCGTCAATCAAATCCGCTTTCTGGATGAAACGACGCTGCTCAGTTCCGAGAAGGGGCCGTATGTCTACTTATGGAAAATCAAAAGCGCTAACCCACGGTAAACAGACCATCCCATTCATCATCCCATGGCTTGCTCCTTTCTGCATCCCGTTTGTTACAATATCGCAACTGCCGCATCATTGCCAAAATGAGCCGGGCAGCAGATGAAATGGCGACCCGAAAGCGTCAAACAGGAAAATTCCAAGGAGGTCTCTTATGGAAAAGATGACGGACGAGGCGTTGGAAAAGAGTATCGAAGCTCTAAGAAGGGCCTACAGGAAAGAAAAAGAGAAAATGGAATGGACGGACAACGATTTTGAGGCTTCGATGGTAGCCGAAGAGATGGAGCGTCTCAAAACGAAAATCAAACGTCTAAGAGGCATTCTGAAAGAAAGAAAAGAGAAGCAGAGGCCTGCTTAGCCATGGCCGAGCGTATTGATGCGCATATCGCCGAGATTCGCAACGATTCCGTTCACGGCGCTACTTTTCTGACAAAAAAAGCGCTTGCGGCGATTCGGGAAGCGGCGGTGGCGGGATCGCAGGAGAAGACGTTGCGAAAAGCGGCGCTGCAGATCGCGGCCGCACGGCCCATGATGGCATCTTTGTTCAATGTCGCCAACGGGCTGTTGTTTCAGCTCGACGAAGATGCCGGCAGGGATGCCGTGATCGCCTATTGCGACGCTTTTGCCGAATCGATGGATCGCGCCGCCGCCTCCGTTTTGGAGTCCGGCATCGAAAGGATCGCCGGTGCCCGAACCGTTTTGACCCACTCCTACAGTTCGCTGGTGTGTGAAACATTGCTTGCGGCCGCCGGACGGGGAGAGAGATTCCGTGTCGTATGCACGGAGTCTCGGCCCGGAAACGAAGGCGTGGCGCTTGCCGAAAGAGTGTGCAAAGCGGGGATCGAGACATCGCTGGCCATCGACGCATCCGCGGGTTTTATGATGCAGCGGATCGATCTCGTACTTCTCGGAGCGGATGGCGTCGGCCGATTCGGCCTCGTTCACAAAATGGGAACCTATCCGATCGCGCTTGCCGCCCGCGAGAGCCAGGTGCCGTTCGTGTCGCTCGCAACCTCGGAAAAATTCTGGCCCGCAGAGGTTAGATACGTTTCGGAACCGTCGAAACCTTCCGATGAAATCGGAGGCAAAAACGTCTGTTTCGATGCGATCAATCTCTATTTCGACGTGACGCCGCTTCGGCTTGTCGATACGGTAGTGACGGAAGAGAGCGCATTGGAAGCCGGAGGGATCCTCGATCTATGCGGCTCGAAGCCTCTGCATCCGCTGTTGAAAAAATCAGTGGGTTGATTTTTCCATAGCTTCCAGCAGAGCGGAGAGTTTTTCACTGATCGCCGGCTTGAACCGTTCTTTGGATTCAAGCACTTTGAGCTCTTCCGGAAGCTGTTCGAAATTTCGCAGGGTTTGGTCGCGTATGACCTCAAGAGAGGGAATCGGTACGATCGTTTTGCCGCCGCTCATGCAGTGGCGCAGGAGGGGCGTGCCCCGCATATCTTCGTTATGAAGAGCGATCGTGTCTTTGTGGATCTTTCCGTCCCGATACTCTCTGAAAATCTGTTTTTTTGCCGGAAGCGTAAGTTTGCCCGGGCTGAATTTCATTTTCGGACGGCCCTCATATTCGACCAGTTTGTAGGCGCAGTCAAGATACGGGCTGTCCGCAGAAACGACCAGTTCCGTGCCTACACCCCATGCGTCGATCGGGGCGCCCCGCTCCAAAAGATCTTTGATCTTGTATTCGTTGAGGCCGCCGCTTACCAAAACCATCGCATCGTTGTATCCCGCATCGTCCAGGATTTTTCGGGCCGCTTTCGAGAGTGTCAGAATATCTCCGCTGTCGAGTCTCACGCCTTTGAACGTTTTCATTCCCAGTTTCCGGACGGTCTTGACGGCATCTCTTACCCCCTCGATCGTGTCGAACGTATCGACCAGCAGAATGGTGTTGTCGGGGTAACTTCGGGCGAAGTGTTCGAACGCGCTCTCCTCTGTGTCGTGGGCGAGAATGAAGGAGTGTGCCATCGTCCCGAAAATCGGCAGGCCGAACTCTTTACCCGCCAGGACATTCGAGGTTCCGATGAATCCGCCGATATACGCGCTTCGGGCCGCTTTCATTCCGGCATCGGTGCCATGGGCACGTCTGAGGCCGAAATCGACCAGTCCGGTCCCTTTGGCCACACTGTGGCATCGCAAAGCCTTCGTGGCCACGAGAATGGAGATCTGCATCGTGTTGATCAGAAAAGTTTCGATAATCTGCGCTTCGATCAGAGGTGCTTCGACGCGAACGAAAGGTTCGTTTTCAAAGAGAATCTCCCCTTCTTCGACGGCGTAGACGTCGCCGGTGAAACGGAAGGTGGTGAGGTAGTCCAGAAAGTCGCTGCTGAATCTGCCCGTTTGTCGCAGAAAGTCGATCTCTTCCGGTTCAAAACGCAGCGATTCGAGATAGTACAGAAGCTGTTCAAGGCCGGCACTTACCAGGTAGGATCGTTTCTTTGTGTGCCGCGCAAAAAAATCGAAAACGGCCCTGCCGTTCATCCGATGGTCGAAGTAGGCCTGCGCCATCGTCAACTCGTACAGATCGGTCAATAGACTCATGTTTTTTTCGTCGACGAATCCAAATTTCATGCCAAGTTCCATAGTTTTTCATATATTGTACAATATCGGGATGAACCATCACGAAAAAGGAGAAAACATGCGGATCAGAATCACCGAAACGGATGCTCTGATCGTCGTGGACATGCAAAAGGATTTCATGCCCGGCGGGGCGCTGCCCGTGCCGGGAGCGGATACCATCGTTCCCGTTGTCAACAAATATGTGGAGCGATTTGCGCAGACGGGCAATCCTGTCTACCTTACAAGGGACTGGCATCCCGACAATCACATCTCGTTTTCCTCCAACGGCGGTGTATGGCCAAAGCATTGTCGGCAGCATACGGAAGGGGCGGCCTTTGCGAAAGGGCTTGCCATTCCTTCGGACAACCGTTTCATCGTCTCCAAGGGGGTTTCGGAAGATTTCGATGCCTATTCGGGTTTTCAGGGGACGATTCTTGAATCGCTGCTTCGTGAGAGGGGTGTCAAGCGGGTGTTCGTCTGCGGAGTGGCGACCGACTACTGCGTCAAACACACGGTGCTGGGGGCGGAAAATCTCGGTTTTCGCACGGTGCTTCTTGAAGATGCCCTCAGGGGCGTGGATGTCAAGCCGGGCGATTCTGCCCGGGCCGTCGATGCGATGCTTGAGCGGGGCAGCGTACTTTGCACATTTGAGGATCTGGTCTAATCGTATCAGCGGCTGATGGCGTGGGCTTCGTATTCGCTTTCGATGGTCTCCTGCATCTGCCTGTGAAGCCTTTCGTACCAGTCCTTGGGAGCGTTGGCGACATCGATGGAGGGGAGGAATATCACTTTCAGATCACCTCCTGTGGACGTTTTTTCATGCTCGTTGACGACACTCTTGCTTCCCAGAATCACCACGGGCTGGACGCGCAGTCCGAATTTTTCCGCGATGAATTTTGCCCCCTCCTTGAATGGAAGAAGCTTCTGGTCTTTCGAGCGGGTCCCCTCCGGAAAGATGGCGACGGGTCGGTGCATCACCTCCAGTGACTCCTTGACATCCTTCATCAGCTTGATGAGTCCCCGGCGATCTTCCCTGTCGATGCCGATCATTTCCGCGCCGCTGAGCAGTTTGCCGAACCAGGGAACTTCGAAAAGCTCCTTTTTCGCGACCCATCGGAGGTTTTTGTCCAGAAGCGCTTCAAGGGTGATGATGTCGACGATGCCCTGGTGGTTGATCAGATAAAGCTGCGCCTTCTCGTCCGGCCGGCCTGCGACTTCGACTCCCGCCCCCAGTAAAAAGAGCATCACTTTGTTCCAGAAGTGCAGGATGGAACCTTTTCTCTCGGGAAAAAGTCCGAGCAGGAGGATCATGATCGATACGACGACAGAAATGACAAGAGCGGAGTAGTAGAATCTAATTCGAGCAAAGATCTTCATTTTTCACCCATCCTATGCGGTTGTTTGGCAACTGTATTTTCGTGTAGCTGGCATTTCGGTTCATCTCTTTGGCCGTCGTCTTTTCATAGAGCCTCATGAAAGGTGTGCTCTTTTCGGTCGGCAGGAGATAGACGGTCGATTCCGCTTTGATGCAGACATTTTTAAGAGGTATCAGATAGGTCAGCAGGTAGGCGGAAGCGAGTACTATGAGGATCGGGTAGCCCCATCCCCTGTGTCGAAGCCAGAGTATGAGCCATATCAGTATCAAAACGACTGTCGCGGCGATTTTGAACTTGGTGAATTCACTGGCCTGCGGGTCGAGGTTGGTCTGGGTGCTGACACTGCTGCGCTTGACGATAATGGGCACATGAAATTTCTCGTATCGATTCTTTTTCAGATTGAAATAGCTGAAAACGACCTGTTCGACACCGAGGGGATAGACTCCGTAGTAAAGAAGCGTCGTGGCGTTCAGATCGCCCTCGTAGGAGTCGATTCCCTGCATCATGCTGTCGGGCAGCCTGAAATCGTCGTAGTTGCCGTATTCTATGAGAAGCTGCAATGCGAGAATGTTGCTGTTTTCATCGTAGGAGGAAGCCTGGTAATTGATCAGCTCCATCCGGTTGGCGAGCAGGCCGCTGAACTCTCTGGGCGGATTGAGCCTGACGGCCGTCAGTGTGATGCTCTCCGTACGGTATTCGCGGTTTCCGTCTGCGTATCTTACAATGAAGGCGGGCAGCTGAATCGTCGGCCCGGTCGCTTTGAAGAAGTAGGTGAGATGGTTGATGGCCCGGGCGGGGATATCGTCGTGCTTTCTGACGACGGAGACATTTTTCCCCCCTTTGAGCTCGACGATATATGGACGGTATTTGTCAAGAGAGGTGATCTTGATGGTGACGGGAAAAATCTGTCCCACGTAGATTTTCTTCGGTACCTCTTCGATCGTAAGATAGATCATCCGTTCCGTCTGCTCTTCGATGCTCTCTTCGTCGCCGCCCAGGCTCTTTTCCGGCACGACGGCGGGTGTTTCGAGGGCAGGGGGTTCGTCGAAAACAGACGGTTCCTCGTCGATGGTGGTGAAAGCGAAAAGCTGTAGCCATCCCACCACAAGAAGGAGAAGAATCCGAAACATCACTTAAAGGATAAACCCTTCCAGCATTCTGACACCGTCGGCGGATCCGAGAATAGGCTCCATGGCCCTTTCTGGATGGGGCATCAGGCCAAAAACATTTTTCGTTTCGTTGCAGATGCCGGCGATATTGTCGATCGAGCCGTTCGGATTGTCGGGGTTGCCGTTTTCATCACAGTACGTAAGCAGTACCTGTCCGTTGTCATAGAGTCTTTTGAGGCGTTCTTCGTCGATGTAGTAGTTGCCTTCGGCGTGAGCGATGGGGATATTGAGTGTTTCGCCCTCGCGGCAGTGTCTGAGGAAGCGATTGTCACTGTTTTCAATTTTGAGATACTGATGTTTCGAGACGAAGTGAAGATTTTCGTTGCGTTTCATCGCGCCGGGCAGCAGATGGCTTTCAAGAAGTATCTGGAACCCGTTGCAGATGCCAAGCACATATCCACCGTTGTCGGCATAGGCTTTCACAGCTTTCATAACGGGACTGAATCGTGCGATGGCGCCGCTTCGCAGATAATCGCCATAGCTGAATCCGCCGGGAACGACGACGAGATCGGTGTTGGCGGGAATCACATCCTCTTCGTGCCAAACGATCTTCACCTCCTGGTCCAGACGCTCGAATGCGTAACGGGTGTCGTACTCGCAGTTGGTGCCGGGGAACTGCAGAACCGTGACGTTCATTGCACAATCTCGATGCTGTAATCTTCGATGACGGTATTGGCCAGCAGCGTTTCGCACATCTTCTCCACCTCTTTCTGGGCGTCGTGCATCGAGTCGGCCTCAAGGTCGAGAACGATCTGTTTGCCTACACGGACATCGGAGACGTTGCCAAATCCCAGCGAACCGAGAGCGTGGTGGACCGCTTTGCCCTGCGGGTCGAGAACACCTTCTTTGAGATAGACGTTGACGATGGCTTTCATGTAAATCCTTTTATTGGTGAATGGTGACGAGCGGATGGTGGACACCCGAGGGTGAGCGCTCACCCTCCTTGCCGTTTGGCGACAGAGATGAACGAAGCCGTTTTCCGCAGCGTTTCACTCTTCGTATTTCGCTTTTCACCGTGAAAGAATACGTTTCAGTACTTCTTCGTAGGCGACCTTCAGGCCGCCCAGCCCTTGGCGGAACCTGTCTTTGTCGAGCTTCTCACCTGATTCCATATCCCAGAACCGGCAGCTGTCGGGGCTGATCTCGTCAGCAAGAAGTATTTTCCCCTCGCTGTCGTATCCGAACTCGACTTTGAAATCGACCAGATTGAGACCCTTTTTCGCGAAAAAGGCTTTGAGGATCGTATTGATTTCGCGCCCCAGCCGTTTGAGCTCCTCCAGGTCCCCTTCGTTCCTGACCAGGTCGAGGATGATGCAGTGCTCGTCGTTGATGAGCGGATCACCCAGTTCGTCGCATTTGTAGTAGAACTCCACCAGGGAGAAAGGAAGCTGTGTGCCGTCGGGAATGCCGAGCCGTTTGGTGAGACTGCCGGTGGCGATGTTGCGTACCACCACCTCGATCAGGATGATGTCCACTTTTTTGACGAGCATGTGGTTGTCGTCGGGGGTATCGACGTAATGGGTCGGGATGCCGGCATTTTCAAGGAGTTTGAAAAGCTCGGTACTGATTTTGTTGTTCAGTGCCCCTTTCCCAGCCTCCAGGCCGTACTTTTCTCCATTGAAAGCGGTCAGGTCATCTTTGAATTCGGCGATCAGGAGGTTCGGATCCTCTGTCGTAAAAAGATGTTTGGCCTTGCCCTCGTAGAGCAGCTCTTTCTTTGTCATTTCCTCTCCTGTGTGATGATCAGAGCGCGCAGGATATCAACACCCTCTTTGAGCTGGTTGTCGTTGTAGAGATCCTCTTTCGTGATGATTTTCTCTTTTTTGAGCGCCTTTTTTTCGGAAGCTTTCTTCTCTTTGCCGTTGCCGTCGATCTTTTCGAGTTCGCTTTTGAGATGTTTTTTGAGCTCGGATTCCTTGATTGAGAAGTGGTCTTCTTCCACCGTCACTTTCCCGAAAGGCACGACAATGTCCGGCGTGACGCCAACCGCCTGTATGGTCCGTCCGCTGGGAAGATAGTACCTTGCGATCGTCAGGCGCAGCGCCTCGGTCTTGTTGATGGGCAGGATGATCTGTACGCTTCCTTTTCCGAATGTCTTCTCGCCTACGAGGACGGCACGGTGGTGGTCCTGCAGGGAACCGCTGACGATTTCGCTCGCACTCGCGCTGCCGCCATTGACGAGTACGACGATCGGAATCTTTTTGTAGGTTCCTTTCGCCGTCGCTTTGAAGACTTCGTTTTCGTCTTTGACGCGTCCTTTTTGGGAAACGATGACGCCCTTGTCGACAAAAAGATCGACCATGCCGACCGCCTGGTCCAGAAGTCCTCCCGGATTGTTGCGCAGGTCAATGATGAGCCCTTTGGCGCTCGGGTTTTCGACCAGCGCTTTTTTGACATCGTTGACCACTTTTTTGTCGAAGGAGACGACCCGCACATAGAGAATGTCGTTGCCGATTTTTTTGGTATAAACCGACTGGATTTTGATGATGTCGCGGATAATCGTGACGACGATTGGCTTGGGTTCGTTTTTGCGGACGATGGTGAGGACGATTTTCGTTTTCGGTTTGCCACGCATCAAAGAGACCGCTTCGTCGAGCGTCATGTTCAGGGTCGATTTGTCATTGATTTTGAGAATGATGTCTCCCGCTTTGAGGCCCGCCCGATAGGCCGGCGTGCCTTCAAGAGGCGCAATGACCGTCAGCGCACCGTCGCGCATGCCGACGGTCACACCCAGCCCGCCGAACTCGCCGCTGGTCTGGATTTTCATCTCTTTGAAACTCTTTTCGTCGAGGAAGGAGGAGTGGGCATCGAGATTGGCCATGAGCCCTTTGATCGCTTTGTTGATGATATCGTTGATCGTCAGGTCATCCACGTAGTACTTTTCGACCGTTCCGATGACCTGGGTGAATTTCGTCAGGGCTTCGAGTTTCGAAACCTCTTTTTTCTCTTTGCCTTTCGCAAAGAGAGCGGGGGATGTGACAAGTGTCAGTGCTGCGGCGGTTGAGAGAAAGCCGGCAGCGATAAAACCTCTTTTTTTCTTCATTTTGTATGATCCATTGCTAACGATAAAATTTGTGGTTGATATTATATTGGTTTGTCTCTGAAATGTTGATAAATAAAATTTTCGCCCCCAAAATGTTCATGATAGCGGGAAGTTTAGAAACATTCAATGATTCAAGATCAAAAAACTTGACACAATAAGACTAAAGTAGTTATAATACGGCATATTCCATCGAACATCAGAGAGTTTCTGTGCGACTTAAGTTGCAGTAAAGTTTACAGGGATGCGCTAATATATCCGCAAAAGAAGCCTCTCTGCGACAGAGAAAAAAAGGAGTTGCCAATGAGCATTTTTGAAAAACTGACTCACCAGATGACCGAAACCATCGAATCGGGTGTGAGCCTAGCCCTTCACAACAAGAATCCCGAGGTGGAGCCGGTCCATCTGGTATGGGCGCTCTTGACCAACAGCGGCAGTGTCCTGAACCAGGCACTCAACCGTATGAACGTCGACAAGGCGCCTATCGAACTGGAAGCCAAGAGCGTTGCCGACAGGCTGCCCAAAGTCTCCAGTGTGACCAAAGAGAGTATAAAGATTTCCCGGGCCCTGCAGGAGTCGCTGCAGAAAGCGGAAGGGTTGATGGCCAAGCAGGGCGACCAGTTTCTTGCGGTCGATACCTGGATGCTCGCCAACCTTGACCATCCGCAGATCAAAGAGGTGCTGGGCAAGTATCTCGACATGATGGAGCTCAAAAAGACTTTCGAGGCGATTCGCGGCGGTAAGAAGATCGAGAGCCAGACCGCCGACGAGACACTCGAAGCGCTGGAGAAGTACGGCATTGACCTGAACAAGAAGGCGATCGATGGCGAACTCGACCCGGTCATCGGCCGGGATGAAGAGATCGAGCGGGTCATGCAGATTCTGATCCGAAAAACCAAGAACAACCCGATTTTGCTGGGTGAGCCCGGTGTCGGTAAGACGGCCATCGTCGAAGGGCTTGCGCAGCGCATCGTCAACAAAGAGGTGCCGCTGAGCCTGCAGAACAAGCGGGTCATCGCGCTCGATATGAGTGCGCTGATCGCCGGTGCCAAATACCGCGGTGAGTTCGAAGACCGGCTCAAAGCGGTCATCGAAGAGGTCAAGAACAGCGGGGATGTCATTCTCTTTATCGACGAGATTCACACCATCGTCGGTGCGGGTGCGTCCGAGGGAAGCATGGATGCGGCCAACATGCTCAAGCCCGCGCTCGCCCGCGGCGAGCTGCACACCATCGGTGCCACGACGCTCAAGGAGTACCGCAAGTACTTCGAAAAAGATGCGGCGCTCCAGCGCCGCTTCCAGCCGGTGTACGTCAACGAACCGACGATCAACCAGGCGCTTCAGATTCTGCGCGGACTGCGGGAGCGGCTCGAGGCGTTCCACAACGTCACGATTCTTGACAGCGCGTTGGTGGCGGCGGCCAAACTCTCGGCCCGCTACATCACCGACCGCTACCTGCCCGACAAGGCGATCGACCTGATCGACGAAGCGGCGGCGGAACTGAAGATGCAGATCGAGAGCGAGCCGAGCGAGCTTGCACGAGTGAAGCGTGAAATCGGTCAGCTGCAGGTCGAAAAAGAGGCTCTGACAATGGAAGAGTCGAAAAAGAATGAAGCCCGTCTTGCCGAAATCGAGAAGGAACTGGCCGATCTTGAAGAGAAGAAACGCAAACTTGAAGCGCAGTTTGAGACCGAAAAGAAGGTCTTCAACGATATCGCACAGATCAAAGTGGAGATCGACAGGCTGCGCACCGAGGCGGAAGCGGCCAAACGGGAAGGCGACTACAACAAAGCCGCCGAGATCGAGTACGGAAAGATTCCTCAACTCGAAGAGCAGCTCAAACAGCTCGACGAGCAGTGGGAACGCATGCAGAAAGAGGGTACGCTTCTGAAGAATGCCGTCGACGAAGAGATGATCGCCAAGATCGTCAGCCGATGGACACAGATTCCGGTAACCAAAATGCTTCAGAGCGAAAAAGAGAAGATTCTGCACGTAGAACAGGTTCTGGCCGAAGACGTGGTCGGACAGGAGCAGGCGATCAAGGCGGTTGCACGGGCCATCAAGCGCAACAAGGCAGGACTCAGCGAACAGAACCGTCCCATCGGAAGCTTCCTCTTCCTGGGACCCACCGGTGTGGGTAAGACCCAGACCGCCAAGACGCTGGCGAAGTTTCTCTTCGACACCGAAAAATCGCTCATCCGTATCGATATGAGCGAATATATGGAAAAACACGCGGTCAGCCGTCTGGTCGGTGCGCCCCCGGGATATGTGGGCTACGAAGAGGGCGGACAGCTCACCGAAGCGGTTCGGCGCAAACCCTACAGCGTCATCCTCTTCGACGAGATCGAAAAGGCCCATCCGGATGTTTTCAACATCCTGCTGCAGGTGCTTGATGACGGACGCCTGACGGACAACAAGGGCGTAACAGTGGATTTCAGGAACACGATTATCATCCTGACATCCAATATCGCGTCCGACAAGATCATGGAGTTCAAAGATCCAGAAGACAGGGAAAAAGCGGTCAAGGACGAGCTGAAGATGTACTTCAAGCCCGAATTCCTGAACCGTCTGGATGACATCATCATCTTCAATCCGCTCGATAAAGCGGCGATTGCGAAGATCGTGGAAATCCTCTTCAGGAGCATCCAGGAAAAACTTACCGAGCGCGACATCAAAGTTTCGCTCACCGATGCGGCCAAAGAGCGAGTCGCCGAGGCGGGTTTCGATCCGGTCTACGGTGCACGACCTCTCAAAAGGGCGCTTTATGAACTGATCGAGGATACGCTGGCCGAACTGATTCTCGAGGATCGGGTCAAAGAGGGCGACACTGTCATCTTCGACGTGGAAAACGGCCAGATCGTTCCCCGTATCAATCCGTAATCTTCCAATTCCGCGGAGGCCGGCCAATCCGGTCTCCAAGCTTCTTCTTTCTCTTTTTGGGCACTTGTGCGAAACTTCATAGACTCCAGCAGAGATTTTTCCGGTCGAGATGTTACGACAAAGCCAAATCCGAAGCCCGAGCGTATCTGGATCGAAAGATCTGGCAAAATTTCACTTTCTTTGATGTAAAATAGGATCAAAGAGGCAACATCGGAATGTTTCAAGGTGACCAATGAAAAAGGCAGCGTGTGTCATTGTCATTCTACTGCTGGCGGCACTCAGCGGCTATCTCTACCACCGACTCCATAAAATAAAGATGCAGAGTTTGGAGCGTTCGGAAGATACGCAGACGCTGCAGTATCTCAACGAGAGCCTCCAATCGCAGAACAGAAAATTGAAGCGGAAAAACAGAATGCTCCGTGCGAAACTGAAACGGCAGAAAGAGGCGGTCGGACGGTTTCGTGCGGCATTCAAAGCCAGAAGCCGGCAGTGGATAGAGACGCGTCTGACAGGTGTGGAGGCGCAGAGCGCCCCCTTTGCAGGGATGCCCGCCGTAGCGGCGCTGACGCTTGCCGATGTCCGGACCTATTGCGAAGATGCCGATTCGATGCGGAAACTTGAGGAGCTCTTTTTCGGGTTCAGCGCGGAAGGGGAGTCCCCCGACGAAATCTGCACGCCGGACCTGAACGAAACGGCCCGGAAAATTAAAAAAGACGCGACAGCGGCGCTGAAACGCTATCTTCTGATTGACCCCCGAAACGAAGAGGAGGTCGCCTCCTACTGGAAGGAGGAGATGAGCGACGGACTCGCTGCGGTCGGTGAAGAGGACGGGCGGATCCGACGCTACACGTTGAAGATGTACGAAGAGCTTTTCGACGAACTGAACGTAAGTTCGGCTGTAAGGCGATCTTTGGATGAAACTTTCAATTATTGGAAGTATGTGTTCGGAATGAGAGTCGGGCAGTCGCAATGATCTTCGCCTCCTTTTCTTGATGGGTGACATAAAGGAGTGTGAACCCGAGTCTCTCCTGCAGTTGCACGATCTCTTGGGCGAGGCGGTGGGAGAGGGCGGTGTCGAGGCTCGAGAGGGGCTCGTCCATCAGCAGAATTTCGGGTTCGAGGATCAAGGCCCTGGCGAGGGCGACCCGCTGCTGTTCGCCCCCGGAGAGTTCGGAGGGCTTTTGGGGACCGTATCCGGCCAATCCCACGCGCCGAAGCATCGCGTCGACCCGCTCTTTCCGCTCCTTTTTTTCAACCCCCCGTATTTTCAGGCCGAAACCCACATTCTCTTCCACACTCATGTGGGGCCAGAGCGCAAGATCCTGAAACACCATACCCAAGTGGCGCTTTTCCGGCGGTACGAGAATCTTTCCGTCGATGGCAACGGGCCGTCCCTTCAGCAGGATCGCACCCTTTTCAGGGGCGCAGAAACCGGCTATAAGACGCAGAAGCGTCGTTTTGCCGGAGCCGGATGGTCCAAGAATCACAAGTCTTTGGCGCTCCCTCACATCCAGGGAAAAATCTTCGAAGAGTCTCCTGCCGCGATAGCGGAAGGTGACATTTTTGAGCTGTATCATGCTCATCGGATACCCTTTCGCACAAAAAACCACCCCCATGTGGCGGCTGCCGGCAGCACGATGGCGGCGGCCATCAGAAGGGAAAGGGTTGCGATGGTATCAGGTCTGCCGTTGGCCATCAGTGTAAAGATACGCACGGGAAGGGTCTCTTTCCCCGGAGGATAGAGGATCATCGTCATGGCGGTGTCGCGAAAGATGAAGAGATAGGCGACGATCCACGCACCGGCGATTCCGTCGGCTGCCAGCGGCGAAACCACATGGAGTATCCGCTGGAACCATCCCGCGCCCGCCATCTGTGCCGCCTCCTCCATCGAGGGGGGAATCATCGAAATTTTCGCCATGCAGATACGGCTGGTCAAGGCGGTATATTTCGCGAGATAGCCAAGAAGCAAAATAAGGGGCGTGGTGTAGACGATGCCGGTGATGGGACGGTTCCAGAAAACAACCAGCGCGATGCCGACCACCGTTCCTGGCAGCGCAAACAGAAAAAGTGTGGCCGGATCGAGCATTCGGACAGGGCGGTATGGGCTTTTGAGGGAGAAATATCCCGTAAAGAAGCCGACGAAAGTGAGAACGAAGGCTCCGCCAAAAGCGTAGAGCAGACTGCGCAGCAGCGCATCATCGCTTTGTGTCAGCGCCAAAGCGAGCGGTCCGGTGCCGCCGCCTTGGTGTATCAGGGCGAAAAAAGGAAGGAAGAGAAATACCGAAACAAAGAGAACAAGAATGGCGGAGATGATTATTTTCGCTTTTGGGCCCAGGGCAATGCGAAGAAACTCCTCTTCCGCGGCGATATAGGAAGGGGCCGCCGTCCGTTCCCGAAGGTAGCGGTTTTCCAGCAGAATCAGCAGCAGTGCGAAAATGACCAGGGAAAGCCCCGCAGCCGTGGCGCTTGAGATATCGTAGAAGGCGGCGAAACGGGTGAAACTCTCCACGGCGTAGACATCGTAGCGAAAATACATCGGCACACTGAATTCTCCGAGTGTAAGAAGAAAGACGAGCAGAGCGGCCAAAAGAAGTCCGTGGCGTATGGAAGGAAGAGTGATGTAGCGCAAAACGGCGGGCCAGCCAGCGGCGAGCCGCCCCGCCTCTTCCAGGTGGGGATGGATGGTGCGCAGATAGAGTGCGGTCAGCAGCACCGGAAGGGAAAGATAGACGCAAAAAAGAACGAAGGCGGTACCGGTAAGACCGAAGAGCCACGAGGAAGGAAGGTGCAGATAGGTAAAAAGAGCGTCCCACGCCACAGCGAGAATATAGGGAGGCATCAGCAGGGGGACGAGAAACAGAAAAGTGAAAAAATGGCGCATCGGAAGATCGGTTTTGCCAAGCACCAGCCCCAGTGGCACGCCCACAGACATCGTCGATGCCGTCACGAGAAAAGCGAGGGTGAGACTGTTGTGCATCTGTGCGAGAGCTTGGGACGAGAAGAGAATCGCCATCAGGGGTGAGGCGGTGCTTCCGGTCGTAAAGGTTTGATAGAGCATGAGTGCGACCGGAAGAATTCCTGCCAGCAGAAGTATGGCGCCCACAAGACCCAGAAAAAACGGCATGCTACTCCGTGGTCCAGCGTTTCAGGTAGGGTTGAAGTTCCATCAGCTTTTTTGCGACCTTTCCGTAATCGACCTCCATGATCCGAATGGCGTCGATTGGCCTGAGTTCCCTGGGCACGCTCACCCCGGGATGGAGGGGAATCTGGGCACAATCGGCGAAAGCGAGCCGCCGTTCGGTCTCTTTTGAGAGCAGGTAGTCGATAAGCCGTTTCGCCTCTTTCGGATGGGGGGCGTTTTTGATGAGAACGGCGGCGTTGGGCACGATGAAACATCCCGGCTGTTTCGGCTTCTGATCTGGATAGACCATCGTCACGGGCTTGCCCTGGCGAATACGGTTGACGGCGTCGTCACTGTCGACGAGGGCGAAGGCATAGCGTCCCTCCGCGACAAAATCGGCGCTTTCGCCATTGCTCGTCGTCACTGTCACGTCGTTGTGTTTCATGCCGCGCATAAAGGCATCGGCCCTGTCTTCGCCCCAGTAGACGAAGAGCGCGGCGATATGGGCCGTCGTGGTTCCAAAGAGAGGATTGGCGATGACACTCCTTCCTTTCCATCGGCTTTGGGTATAGGCTTCGATACTCTCTGGCTTTTTTTTGACACTGTTGTGAACGATGAGCACGCGCGCCCTGGCCGAAAATCCGGTCCAGTACCCTTCGGAATCTTTGAAAACAGAGGGTATCCCTTCGGCGTTGGGCGAAATATAGGGGGCCGATATCCCCTTTTGCTTGAGAACTTCCGCGCGGATCGGTTCGTTGGCCCAGTAGACATCCGCCCTGGGATTGGACTTTTCGGCGATCAGCCGGTTCATGACGCCCGTGCTTTTGGCTTCCTCGGTATCATAAAGCGCTTTGACTTCGATGCCTGTCTCTTTTTCGAACGCCTTGAGTATGGGTTCTGAAAAGACCCTGTCTTCGGAAACGTACACCACCACGACCGCTCTGTTTTTCTCCTTTTCCGTGTCCTTGCCCGTGTACCAGTAGATCAGCAAAGCCACGGCCAGCACGATCAGGCCGATGATGAGTTCCTTTTTTTTCATCCCCGCTCTCCTTTTCGGCACCCGGGTATGCGAATGCCGCGGATGGAACTTCTTTTTCCTTACTTATAATGATAACAAATTCGCAGATGCCGGTCTGAAAAAACGAAACCGGCGTAAACGGAAATTTTCAGCTCTTTGATGCTACCATTTTCATTCATGGAAAATCTGGCGCAAACAGGGGATGAAAACGTGAAGCCGGGAATAAAAATCGCAAATCTATTGTTATTGTGGGGATGGCTGCTTTCAAGTGCCTACGGGATGGATTCGGACAAGACCAAGCACGCCGTGGCCGGCACGCTTATCTATGGCGCCTGCGTCGGCATCGGCAGCGCGACCGATACGGAGTGGCTCAACTACAAAACCTGTCTGCTGCCGGTCTTCGTGGCGGCGGCGGGAAAAGAGGCGTACGATGCGGCAACGGACGGCGATGCCGAGTGGGCCGATGCAGGGGCCACCGTCGCTTTTCCCCTGATGATCGCGGGAGTCACGTTCCTCGTCTACGAATGGTAGGGCTTCTGTCGTTGAAGGATGATCGACTTCATCATTCTAATCTCCTATTAAGCGAAGTTTAATTAAAATTACGGGCTAAATTTTATAGAAGGACAGATAGATGAAACGAACCTATCAACCGCATAACACCCCGCGCAAAAGAACACACGGTTTCCGTGCACGCATGAAAACGAAGAACGGCCGCAAAATCATCAACGCACGCCGTGCCAAAGGTCGTAAGCGATTGGCGGTTTAATCCACTTCGAATCCCTCAAGCGTTCCGCCGACTTCAACAGGGTCTACAAAACCGACAAACGCTGGCATGACAGGGCGTTTGTCCTTTTTGCGGTGCCGAATGCGAAGGGATGCAGGGTTGGCTTTGTCGCAAGCAAGAAAATCGGCAATGCTGTCAAAAGAGCCCGGGCCAAACGGAGGCTTCGGGCTCTCTTTTTGAAAATGGCACCGCTTCTGAAAAACGGCGAGTATGTGATGGTGGCCAAACCTCCGGTACTCGATACCCCTTTCAGTGAACTTGAAAAAGCTTTCAGGCGGGCCATCAAACGATTGGAAATCGGGCAATGAGGCTATGAGATGATCAGAGAGGCACTATCGGGATCTTTGAAGTTCTACCAGAAGTACCTGACACTTCTTGGGTTTGGAAGCTGCCGATATTACCCGACCTGTTCCGAATATGCCAAATGGCAGATCGAAACCAATCCGAACATTTTGAAAGCACTTTTTTCTTCCACCCTCAGGATTCTTCGATGCAACCAGTTTTTTGACGGTGGCATCGATTATCCGAAAATCTCCTGTAAACATTTTTCACCGACTCGTCTGCAAGGTCCGCTGCCCGAAATCAAATTCTGGTACGTACCTGAACGGAATGGATGCAGAGTTATAAAAAATACTTTTTCGAAAGGCCCATCGTGTTAGAAAATATGAATACCCAGACACGTGTCGTTATAGCGACCGTGCTTTCCCTGCTCGTTTTCATCGGCTATGACTACTTTTTCATGCCCAAACCGGCGCATCTGGCAGAGCGAAACAGAACGGTACAAAGTGCCCAGGCGGGGGAAAGCCGGGGGACTCAGGCAGCGCCTGCTGCAAAAAGTGCGGCACCGGCGGAAGAGAAGCCGAAGGCGGCTGCTCAGGAAGCGCCGGCCGGCAGCGCTCTTGGCCGTGTCATCGCAACGGTCGAGACTTCCAACGCGACCATCGAATTCGATGCGCTCGGGCGGATTTCACAGGTCTATCTGAAAGATATCCAGTACAGAACCGAAGAGGGAGAAGAACTCAAACTCTTCAACTCGCCCAAAATTCCAAAGCCTTTGGAGATTCGTTTCAGCGACCCGGCGCTCAACGCGCTCGCTTTCAAAACGCCCTATACCGTTTCTGCCCCGAAACTGGATGTCAGCGGAGAAAAGCCTGAAACGATCACGTTCACGCAGAATCTTGACGGATTCATCGTTAAGAAGACAATCACGATCTTTCCCGATCACCACTACGATATCGACGTCAAGCTCAGCCGTCCCGTCTCCTACTTCATTTCACCCGGTGTCCGCCCCGATCTGCGCATCGACAATTATACGGTCCATGGCGCCATGGTCGAGGAGTCCGACGGAACGTTGACATTCATCAAGGATGGGGACGCAAAAGGGACGGAGGCTTTCCGAAAAGCGCGTATCGCCGTCGCGTTCGATCGTTATTACGCAACATCCTTCTATGATTTCGAAAATGGTCTGAACGTGGTCGTCAACAAAGATGCGGAAGAAAATCCCGTTCTTTTCATCAAGGAAGAGGGCGATTCTGCGACACTGCATGGGTATATTGGACCAAAAGAGTACAAGATTCTCCACGCCATCCATCCGGAGCTGACGAAAATCATCGAGTTCGGCTGGTTCACATTCATCGCCACCCCGATGTTCAAGGTGTTGATGTGGCTGCACAGCTTCATTCCGAACTGGGGATGGACTATTGTTCTTCTGACACTTTTGATCCGCATTATTCTTTATCCGCTGACCTACAAAGGCATGGTTTCGATGCATCGGCTCAAACAGTTGCAGCCGAAAATCAAGGAGATCCAGGCGAAATACAAGGGTGACCCGCAGAAGATGAATGCCCACATGATGGAGCTTTACAAAAAACACAAAGCCAACCCGCTGGGCGGATGTCTTCCGATGATTCTGCAGATTCCTGTCTTCTTCGCGATCTACCGCGTCCTGCTCAACGCCATCGAGCTCAAAGGCGCGCCGTGGATTCTGTGGATCCAGGACCTTTCGGTCATGGACCCCTACTATGTTCTACCGGTTCTGATGGGAGCGTCGATGTGGCTCCATCAGCGTGTCACACCGAGCAATTTCACCGATCCGATGCAGGAGAAGATCTTCAAATGGCTGCCGGTTGTCTTTACCTTCTTCTTCGTCACATTCCCGGCCGGTCTGGTCCTCTACTGGCTGACCAACAATATTTTCTCGGTGGCTCAGCAATTGATGATCAACCGCATGCTTGAGAAACATCCAAAGGCGGAGTGATGAAACGTTTCGAAGCATCGACCCTGGAAGAGGCATACGCTGCGGCTGCCAAGGAGTTCTCCTGCTCCGTTACCGAGCTGGATATTCAGGTCGTCCAGAATCCTTCGAGGGGATTTCTGGGCTTCGGACGAAAACCGGCCATCATCGTGGCAAACGCCGTCAACAGAAAAAAGGGTTCGGCCAAACCCAGGAAAGAGAAGATGCCATCGAAAGGGGCCGAACCGGTTGAAGAAAAGAGAAAAAAGAGGGAGAACGAAAACGTTCATGCAGCAGAAGACAACGAGAGTCCCGCTGAGCACGCCGAAGTCTCCAAGGAGCCTGTTGAAGAGTTCAAAACAGAGACTCCGCAGGTCACGGAAGAAAAGAAGCTCGAAAACCGCGATTTCATAAAGAAGAGCAATGACGCCATTTTCGGAAATTTCTACACGGAAACTCCCGACATCGCGACAGTCGCGGCCGAGATCGAAAACGAGATCAATGCACTCTTTTCTCACGCATGCTTCGACATCGAGACGATCCGGGTCTCACCCTACGACGATGAGACGGTTCTGATCGCTTTCAAAGGCAACGATGCCGCCCTGCTGATCGGAAAGGAGGGGTATCGCTACAAGGCGCTCGCCCACCTGCTGTACAACTGGATCCACAGTAAATACGGCTTCAAGGTACGGCTGGAAATCGCCGAATTTCTCCAGAATCAGGAGATGATGATCGAGAACTATCTGCAACCGATTATCGAGCGCGTCGAAAACGAGGGGCGCGGCCAGACCAAAGTGCTCGACGGTATTCTCGTACAGATCGCCCTCAAACGTCTCAGAGACCGCTTCCCCGACAAGTATGTGGCAGTACGTACCAACCGCGAAGGCGGCCGATATATCATCATTAACGAGTTCATGGAGAGAAAATGAGCGACACCATAGCCGCCGTCGCCACCGCCAGCGGGGTGGGGTCGGTCGCTATCGTTCGTCTCAGCGGAGAAGAGGCTCTGCGGATTGCCCGTAAGCTTACGAAAAAAGAGACATTCATTCCCCGCCACGCCCACCTGTGCAACCTCTACAACCAAAATGACGAACTGATCGACGAGGCGATCGTCATCTGGTTCAAGGCGCCCCACAGCTTCACGACAGAAGATGTGGTGGAGTTTCAGTGCCACGGCGGCTCGGTCGTCGCCGAGGAGATTCTGCGGAGCGTGATCGCCCACGGGGCGAGACTCGCCGAGCCCGGAGAGTTCACCCGGCGCGCTTTCATCGGTGGACGCATTGACCTGACGGAAGCGGAAGCGATCGCGAAACTGATCGAAGCCCGAAGCGAGGATGCGGCGAAAATTCTGGCCCGACAGATGAAAGGGGAGCTCAAGCGTTTTGTCGAAGAGATACGCGACAGGCTCCTGCGCGCTGTCGCCTACGCCGAGGTGACGATCGATTATGCCGAAGAGGATCTTCCCGTCGATATGGTAGACAGCATGTTGCACCAGCTCGAGACGATCGAAAAGCAGATCGCGACCATCGTCGCATCGAGCGAGAGAAGGCGCGGGTTGATAGAAGGTTTCAGGGTGGCCATTATCGGCAAACCCAATGTGGGGAAAAGTTCGCTGCTCAATGCGATGCTCAATTACGAGCGGGCCATCGTCAGCGAGATTGCCGGGACGACGCGGGACACGATCGAGGAAGAGCTTCGTATCGGAACCCATCTGGTGCGCATCGTCGATACGGCTGGTATTCGCGAATCGACAGACACGATCGAGAAGATCGGCATCGAACGCTCAGTCGCCGCTATCGAGCAGAGCGATATCGTCATCGCGATGTTCGACATGAGCCGTCCCTGGGACGACGAGGATGAGCAGATACTCTCTCTGATCCGGCGGTACAGCGAAAGCAGAGAGATCATCGTCGTACTCAACAAAATCGATCTGCCCAAAAAACTGCGGACAGAAAAGCTCGAAACCTTCCATCCGCTTCGCCTGGGACGGGAGACGAAGGGCGAAGAGATCATCGAAGCGCTTGAAAAGCGGCTCACGCAGATGGCGCAGGGCGACGAAGTGCTGCTGATTTCGTCGCGGCAGATCAAGGCGGTCAAGAGGGCGAAGAAGGCGATTTCCGAAGCCAAAGAGCCGCTTGTCGAGGGAGAACTCGAGCTTTTCACCTATCATCTGAACGAAGCGATCACAGCAATCAGCTCTATCTCCAAACCAGTGGATTTTAACGATATTATGGATAAAATGTTCGGGGAATTCTGTCTGGGAAAATAGATCCTTACAGCCTCCAATGCGCTAAAAATCGATCGACAAATGTCGATATTTACGTTAGTCCAAATTTTTGAAACATTTTAAAAAGGAAAGATTTTTTATGTGTGGAATTGTTGGATATTTAGGAAAAAGAGAGATCAAAAGCCAGCTTATCGATGGTCTTCGTGAACTGGAGTACCGGGGGTACGATTCTGCCGGCATCGCTGTCATGCAGCAGGGCAGCATCCAGTCCTTCAAGGCTGTCGGCAAACTGACCAATCTTGACGAAAAGACGAAAAATTTTCAGACAAAAGGGCAGGGGGTCGGCATAGGCCATACCCGGTGGGCGACCCATGGCAAACCGACCGAACTCAATGCCCACCCCCACATGGGCGAGTACAGCTACGTCGTCCACAACGGAATTATCGAAAACTATCGGGAAATCAAGGAGATGCTCGAAAATGAAGGAGTCCATTTCCTGAGTCAGACCGACACCGAAGTGATCGTCCACCTTTTCGAACATGAGGCAAAACGCCACGACGATCTTTTCGAGGCTTTCAAAGCCACGATCGACCGGCTCGACGGGGCTTACGCCGTGCTGCTGGTGTCGCAGAAGGCGCCCGATACGATCTTTTTCGCCAGGAATGGATCGCCGATGATCATCGGGAAAAACGCCCACGGAGAGGTCTTTTTCGCCTCTTCCGACGCGCCGCTGATCGGAGAGGCCGAAGAGGTGGCCTACATGGAAGACGGCACGATCGGCTATGCAACGTCCGGGAAGATCCATGTCGAACCCGAACCGCTTCAGTTCGTTCCCCTCGCCGGCGACAAGATGACGGCCCAGAAAGGGGGCTACCGCTTCTTCATGGAGAAGGAGATCTACGAGCAGTACCAGGTGGTGAGCGATGCGATGATCGGCCGGGTGCTGGATGACGATATTGTCTTCGAAGAGCTGGACGATGCGTTTCTCGAAGGCATCTCGCGGATTAAAATCTGCGCCTGCGGAACCAGTTACCACGCCGCGCTGACATCCAGCTACCTTTTCGAACGCCAGGCGAAAATGCCTGTCAACGTGGAGATCGCCAGCGAATTCCGCTACAAAGATCCGCTGCTGACGGAGGATACGCTTTTTATCGTCATCAGTCAGAGCGGGGAGACGGCCGATACCCTCGAAGCGCTCAAAATGGCCAAAGAGGCGGGGCTCAAGACGCTTGCCATCTGCAATGTCGACAACTCATCCATCGTTCGTCTCGCCGACGCGACGATTCTGACCCGCGCTGGTATCGAAAAAGGGGTCGCGAGTACCAAGGCTTTCGCCACCCAGGTGATGGTGCTCTGGATGCTGACACTCTTTTTCGCCAAGAAACGGGGAACCATGAGCGACGATGCGATCCGAAACGAACTGCTCTACATGAGCTATGTGCCGAAAGATCTTAAAAAATCTCTGGAAGTGCACGAAAAATGCAAACGTCTCTCCAAACGCTACCTGCACGGCCATGGCTTCTTTTTCATCGGCCGGGACATCTTCTACCCACTGGCGCTTGAAGGGGCGCTGAAACTCAAGGAGATCAGCTACCTGCATGCCGAAGGGTATCCGGCGGGAGAGATGAAGCACGGACCCATCGCCCTGGCCGACGCGGAACTCTTTACGATCGCCCTGATGCCCAAAACGATGCTCTACGACAAAACCAAGAGCAACGTCGAAGAGCTTAGCGCACGCGATTCGACGATTCTGTCCATCTCTCCGGAGATGTTCGACCTGGCGGACGATTTTATTCTGACCCATCCCCACAAACATCCGATGCTCGAATTTTTCGAAATGATGGTCGTCGAACAGCTGTTGGCGATGGAAATAGCCATCCGCATGGGCAACGATGTGGACATGCCCCGAAACCTTGCAAAGAGTGTCACCGTTGAGTAGATGGATTATTCTGGCCATCGTCGCCATCGCCGTCATCGTGCTGTGGCGCCTGAGCCTGAAGACTCCCGCAGCCATCTCTTTTACACAAAGAGGCATGCTGCTGCAAAACGGCGAATGCCGTCTGCATCTGCCCATGGAGAAAATCGAATCCGAAAATTTCCAGGCCGATGCGCTCTTGGTAGAGAGAACCGTTGCGACATTCCCCAACGGATACAGGGTCGTGGATGAGAAGGTTTCGATGCCGGAAAACTACACTTTCGGAAAAGCTGTCTCGGCCATGGTACGGGCCGTTTTTGGCATGAAGCATCTTGAAAGCGTTGCGGAAAACAGAAAAATGGTCGTCTACGAGGGAGTGCTTCAAGACGGCAGAACAATGAAAGTTTTGGCCGTTTTCAAAGGAAAAAAAGATTTGGAACTCCTCTACCCCCTCAACGAATCCTTCTTTTTGACGATTAAAAGATGTCTGATCGACGGCAAGGCCGCCAAGGAACCGACCATCGTGAACCATGTCATCGATGAATCGGAAGATTCGCTGATTCCGTATGCCAAGTGGGATCAGAAGCTTTTCGACCTTGATATACTGATCAATAAAGATATGTAACAGTTTCTCAGTTGCCTTCGAGTATAATGTGTAATATGAGTTAAAAAAGTCAAAACGATTGGAGGTGATGTCGTTTGATCCTTGCCCAATATGCCATTTTCGGCACGCTTGTCGCCGGGCTCCTCGCTCTGCTTTATTATCAATACAAAAAAATCAAAAAGCTCCAGACAGAGAATCAAAAAGTCGCATATCAGCTCAAAGAGTGCCGAAGTCTCGATGAAGTGACCGGCGCCTACAACTACGCCTTTTTCGTCAAAATGGGAAACATCCAGGTCAAGCTGGCGCGACGGAAGAAGTGGCCCATCAGCATGCTGCTGGTCGATATCGTGGAGCTTGAAAAGATCAATGTTCGACGCAGCTACGCCGTGGGAAATGCGGTGCTGCAACACCTCTACAACACGATCAAAGCGTGCATACGTGAAAGTGACATTATCGGACGATTCGGAGGATCGGGCTTTTTCATTCTGCTCAACGACTGTGCGGAAGACGATCTTCCCAATGTCATTGTGCAGATTCAACAGTGCGTCAATACATCTTCATGTGTAGACCACAATATAGAAATTCCCTACAAAATACGTTTCGGCGGTGTGACAATGCACGGCAAACATATCTATCTCAATACGATGTTGAGTGCTGTGGAAGAGGCCCTTCACGGTGCAAAACTGCGAAACTGTACCTACGCCATCGCCGATCATACGGGAAGCGTCATAAAATCCGATGCGAAACAGGAAATGGGGTAAAAAGAGGAGGAGGCGCGAATACCGCCTCCGGAAGATTACAGCGGAGTAACGTTTTCTGCCTGAGGGCCTTTTTCTCCCTGTCCGATAGAGAAAGTGACTTTCTGACCTTCGTTAAGTTCGACACGGCCGAAACCTGTATGATTGACTTGACGGAAATGAACGAAGACATCTTTGCCGCCATCTTCGGGTTGGATAAAGCCGTAGCCTTTTTCGGTATTGAACCATTTGACGGTTCCGTTGATAATATCTGCCATGAGATATCCTTTTCTTGAAAAATTCGAAAGGATTGAAGCTGTTTTGCGGGGTAGAAATTCTATATCGAAAGATCGAAGGTAGAACGGTCACACACAAAGACGAGAATCGAAATCATCTTTCTTGAAAAGCAGTATAGCGGAATGTTCCGACAATAGCAAGCTTTTTGGAATATTCCACCGGCAATCTTTTTATCGACCAAAAATCGAGCCTTTTTTCAACGTTCATTTGTGAAACCATATGGATGCGGTTGCGCAGGCACAACGGTTGCATGCGCAGACGTCCCTATGGCCGCACCGTATGCTCTCGGGCTGAGCGATGACGATATTGTAATGTAGCGGTCGGCAATGACCATGTTGTAATTAAAATGGGTGGTTGCCGCCCGCCTGGGTGTCCAAACACCTGAGAGAGTTTCGAAGTGCTTTTCCACGCCCAGGAAGCATCTGGCTGCGAAGACGATGGTCTGGAGTTTGGAGAAGACTTATGTCAGAGAGAGTGGATTTAACGCTTTTTCAAGCACTCTTTGACTATAATCCCAACAATTACATTTTACTGCAAGGGTACCCGAATGCAACAGGATATTGCCGAAATATTGAAGGCGCACAAACTCTCCCAGGAGGATTACGACCATATCAAGAAAATCCTCGGACGGCTTCCCAACATCGTGGAAATCGGCATCTTCAGTGCCATGTGGAGCGAACACTGCAGCTACAAATCGAGCAAGAAGTATCTGCGGGGTTTTCCCACCGAAGCGCCGTGGGTCATCCAGGGGCCGGGCGAGAACGCGGGTGTCATCGATATCGGCGACGGGTACGCGGCTGTCTTCAAAATGGAGAGCCACAACCACCCGAGTTTCATCGAACCCTACCAGGGGGCGGCGACGGGTGTCGGCGGGATTTTGCGCGACGTCTTCACGATGGGGGCGCGTCCCGTGGCCAACCTGAACGCCCTGCGTTTCGGGCGTGTCCGTGGCGACGACGCATCGGCGGCCTACCAGCGCCACCTGGTGCGGGGCGTCGTGGCGGGCATCGGCGGTTACGGCAACTGCATGGGGGTTCCCACCGTCGGCGGTGAAACCTTCTTCGACGACAGTTACAACGGCAACATCCTGGTTAACGCCTTTACGCTGGGCATCGCCAAAGCGGACGAAATCTTCTACGGCAAAGCCGAAGGTATCGGCAACCCGGTTATCTATGTCGGCTCCAAAACGGGCCGCGACGGCCTGGGCGGGGCGGTGATGAGCTCGGACAGCTTCACCGAAGAGTCCAAAAGTCTGCGCCCCACCGTCCAGGTGGGCGACCCCTTCACCGAAAAACTGCTGCTCGAAGCGTGCCTGGAGCTTTTCAAAACCGACTATGTCGTCGGCATCCAGGACATGGGCGCGGCGGGCCTTACCTCCAGCTCCTTCGAGATGGCGGGCCGAAGCGGCAGCGGTATGCGGATGGACCTGGACAAAGTCCCCATGCGCGAAGAAGGAATGACCCCCTACGAGCTGATGCTCAGCGAATCCCAGGAGCGGATGCTCATCTGCGCCCGCAAGGGAACGGAAGATAAGATCATCGAAATTTTCAACAAATGGGACCTCGACTGCGCCGTCATCGGCGAAGTGACCGACACGGGCCGCATGGAGCTTTACTGGCACGGCGAAAAGGTGGCCGACGTGCCGGTCGACCCGGTGAGCGAAGAGGCGCCCGTGCTCGACCGTCCCGTCAAACGCCCCGCCTATCTCGACGAGATCGCCGACATCGACATCGACCGTTTCGACCTGCCTTCCAACCAGGAAGCTTTTGAAACCCTCGTCAAATCGATCGAAGTGGTGGACAAAGCGTGGGTCTACGAGCAGTACGACTCGATGGTGCAGACCAACACTGTCAAAAAAGGGGGCGACCTGGACGGCTCGGTCATCCGCGTCAAGGAGAACGGCCGCGCCATCGCCATGAGCAGCGACTGCAACCCCCGCTACTGCTACATCGACCCCAAAGGCGGCGCCGCGGCGGCGGTGATGGAGTCGGGCCGCAACGTGGTCATGACCGGTGCCAAGCCTCTGGCCATCACCGACTGCCTCAACTACGGCAACCCCGAAAACCCCGAAGTGATGTGGCAGTTCGCCCAGGGGTGCGAAGGCATCAAGGAAGCGTGCGCGAAACTGAACACCCCCGTCACCGGCGGCAACGTCTCTTTGTACAACGAAACCAACGGCGTCAGCGTCTTCCCCACCCCCACTATCGGCATGGTCGGCCTCAATGACGATCAGCACAAAGTGCTCCCCTCCTGCTTCCAGAAAGAGGGCAACCGACTCCTGCTCCTCGGCGAAACCCGTAAAGAGTTCGGCGGAAGTCTCTACCTCAAAGAGCTCTTCAAAACCGTCGGCGGCAAACTCCCCGCCATCGACTACGACAAAGAGCTGGCGCTGTGGGACCTGATAATCGAGGCCAACAAAGAGGGACTCCTTAAAGCTGCCAAAGACCTGAATGTCGGAGGCCTCGCCATCGCCGTCGCCAAGATGGCCGCTGTCGGCGGCATGGGCGCTGAAGTCGAAGCCGACCTTGGTGAAAACGTCAACATCTTCAGCGAAAGCCTCTCCCGCGCCCTGTTGGAAGTCGCACCCGAGCATGCCGAAGCGGTCACCAAAATGGCTGAAGCACGTGGGCTTGCCTGCCAGGTTATCGGTACTGTGGGTGGGGACAGCGTGAAAATCAACGATGTTCACATGCCTATGAGGCAGCTGGATGATCTCTATTCCAATACATTTAAAAGAATTATCGAGCAGGATATCTAAGCGACATGGAATCTCAACGGTTTTAATATGTTCCGAGCGGTGGTAAGGATATAATAAAAATACGGTGGGATATCGCTACCACCGGACCTCCCTCTTTCCTCTCTATTTATAGGGCCAAATTAGCGACGGCAACTGTATTCTGCGTTCAAAGAAATAGAATAGTATTGACTATTATACGATAAACATATATAATCGTTCAATATATTAAACTATAATGGATCGAAGATGGAAGTATTTGAAAGCCTCCGAAAGGTCTCCTACCATAAGTTGAAGCAGAAGCTTCCAGAGTATCGTCGATTTTTGTATCGGAACATACTCGAGAGCGATAGCCGCATCGTCGGTATCTATGGCGCTCGCGGCGTGGGGAAGACGACGCTGATGCTGCAGGTGGCGCAGACGCTCGATTATGCTCCCGACGAATTGCTCTATCTCTCGTGCGATCATCCGCTTTTTACGGAGGTGTCGCTCTATGCTTTCGTCGAGTATTTTTATGAGCATGGTGGAAAGTGTATCCTGATCGATGAGATACACGAGGCGAAGAATTTCGAGCGGGAGATGAAAGCCGTTTATGATTTTCTAAAGATCAAAGTGATCTTTTCCGGTTCATCGGCCGTGAAAATCACCAACGCATCCTTCGCCAGGCGTTATGCGATGTTTCATCTGCCGGCGCTCTCCCTGCGGGAGTATATGGAGATGGCGTTGAAGATGAGCTTCGACGCCTATCCTCTTGAAAAGATTCTGCAAAAGCATACCGTGATCGCGGATGCTGTCAACAGAGAGCTTGGTGAGCGGAAAATATTGAAGCTCTACAGAGATTATCTCGATCACGGGGCCTATCCCTACTATTTCGACGATCCCGAGAGCTACTACCAAAAAATGGTCGACAGTATCAATACGGCGCTCTATACGGATATCGCACTCCTGTATGGAGTCCCCGCCGAGAAAGTCACTCTGCTCAAAAAGCTCCTGCTGACCATCTGTGTATCGAAGCCTCTGGAGCTCTCCATAGAAAAACTCTCCAAAAGGGTCGGTGTCTCCAAGGCGACACTCTACAAATATATCGATTATCTGCACCGTGCCGAGCTTTTGAAGCATATCACCCACGAAGCGAAACGGTTCAAGTCGATGCAAAAACCGGACAAGCTCTATCTGGCGCATCCGAATCTTTTCAATGCTCTGTGCAAACAGAGCGATATCGGCACACTCAGAGAGACGTTTTTTGCTTTCTCTCTTTCGTATGGGCATTCCATCCATTATCTCGACAGAGGCGATTTTCTCATTGATGAGAACATCACATTCGAGATCGGCGGCAGAAATAAATCCTTCGAACAGATTAAAGAAGTTCATAACGCTTTTGTAGCGGCGGATGATATCGAGATAGGATTCAAAAACAGAATACCGTTGTGGCTGTTTGGGTTTCTGTATTGAGGGCGCCTCCTGCGCTAAGGGTATTGGGCATGGAGATTCGCTTCGCAAATCGGCATGAGGTATGAAAAAGTATCTCACCTTCTCACCCTCTCGCCAGCCGTGAAGCGGCGATCTTACCTTCTTACCTCCCGCTGAAGCACTTCAAACACTTGATGTGAAAAGTGCTTAATGAAGGTCAGGTGATCACAACCAGCAGTGAGCGGTGAGTGGTATAATAAAAAGAATAAGCCATTAAGAACAAACTTAAAAAGGTTGATAATAAAATAAATCTAACAATCCGCTTAGTTCAAACGTTATAAGTAGATAATGAAAAATGGAAAATAAAAAAATAAACATTCAAAGCACAATAGTATATATAGTTATCGCTGGAATCTTTGGTTTGCTTGGTGCGATTATTCCACCGTATTTCTTAGGTGAACTGAAACAACAACCGGATTATTATCCCTTTTTATATTGGGTTATTGAAAATAGTCATGCAACGACTGGAATATTATGGTTTTTTGTAGGTATTTTTTTGGGCTACAAACAACCAAAAATATGGTTCATTTGGGGAATAGCGGTAATGAGTTTATTCCCTATTCTTACAATTTATGAAGTAATCATATACCCTAAATCCCACAATCTTTTACCCTTTGAAATTATTATGTATGCTATATTAAGCGTTATTCCGTTTTTGGGGTCTTTAACCGGAATGATAATTAAAAATTTAAGAAAATAAAATCATTTATAATCAAGCACTTCAGCGGATGATAACGTGCCGCTGATTTTTGTAATAGATAAAAATAAATGAAAAAAATGAAGAAATTAAAAAAACTTTTACTAATAATAGCTCTACCGCTATTACTGGCGGCATGTGGTAAACCCTATGGTCAAAATATAGAAATAAAAAATATCAAAACTAAAGAAACGGTCATTCTTAATAAAAAGTCCTCTAAGGGTAACATTTACGGCATAAGAATAAAAATTTCAGGACAAATTGAAGGTGAATCAAAAATTTCTCTTATCCAGAATAATAAAGAATACAAAACAAATAAATTAAAAGATAACTTTTCGTTCATTTGGAATTGTGATTGGTATTCAGACAGTGCCAAAATTATCTATGAACCAGTTAATGCTAAAAATGGAAAAGTGTTTATAGAATATAAATTTAAAGACATGTAGAGCCCAGATAACAAAACAATGCACCTGACCTTTTTCCACCGCGCTCCAAAAGGCAGGTGATTTCTATGTTATGCTTTTAAAAATTCATGATAATATTGTTGCCACCTGACCCCTAGGGCCTGACCCCGGAGGAGAAGCCCTCTTCTATACGGTCCCGCGGTTGCGAGGTTTTACGAGAAAAATCCGAGATTGCGCTGATGGAAGCTCCCGAGATTGGGGAAGATCGCATCGAGATCACTCTCCGATACCCCCATCCATGCCGCCAGGGTGGCGAGATAACTCTCCATGGCGATGGTCGGCACCAGACGGTCGTGCCAGGCATCGGGTGAGTCGGGCTCTATGCGCGGCATGGTGCCGTAGATCGCTCCACCCTTGACCGCACCGCCCATCACGAAAGCGTGCGATCCCCAGCCGTGGTCGGTTCCCGCACCGTTGGGACTGAGAGAGCGGCCGAAGTCGGAGACGGTAAAGGTCGTCACCTGCTCGGACAATCCCATCTCGTCGAGTGCATTCTGGAATTCACCAAGTGATTGGCTCAGGTAGCCTGCCTGATGTTCGTTGTCACTGTCGTGGGTGTCCCAACCGTGATGATTGACGAAGAAAATCTGTCGTTTCGGAGTGCCGGGGAAGTTCTCTTTCACCGAGAGAATCTTGGCGGCGATCTCGAGCTGTTTGCCCAGCGGCTTACCCACTTCATGGACCCCGGTATCGAACTCCAGCTCTTTGACTCCGTCAAAAAGTCCGTTAAGCGTCTCGGGACGGTTGAGCTCGACCACACGTCTGGAAGCGAAAACTTTCATCAGTTTATGGCGGGCAGCCATTTTGGATTCGTAGATGTCCTGATAGACATTGCCCAGATCGCTTCCGCCCGATTCAGGCCCGAAACCGTAACTGCGCATCGTATCACCCGGAATCTCCGCGTCGGCAAACTGCACCGCCTCGTGCCGGCCGCCGTTTTGCAGCAGGGTATTGACATCGGCGGCATTGATATTGGCATAGGCCGCTGCCGTATCACCGGGATCGTAGAGCCAATCCGCCGCCCGTGCCGCCCAGCCGCTGCGACTGCCGCCGGTGGCGTCTCCTAGCATCCATTGGTTGCGCTGGGTATTGTGGGCGAAGAGTTCAAAGGGAATCGCTTTGCTTCCCTCTTCGACCTCTTGAGCGGTGACCGGCTCGACAAGGGTGCCGACATTGGCGATGACGGCGAGTTTCCCGTCTTGGAAGAGCTTCTGCATATCACCCATGTTCTCACGCATGCCGTATTCACCGGTGAGAGACAGAAGAGACTCTTTGGCCAGGGCAATGTTTTTGCGTACAGCCTTGTAGGCGTCATATTTTTCATCCAGGGGTGCTATCATGTTGCACACATCCGCTCCCCCTTCAAGAAGCACACAGACGATGGCTTTGTAGTCCCTGCCGTCATCAGCCGCTTCGAGCCGTTCGAATGCTCCCAGCAGTGACATCAGTGCCGGGATGCCTGCCGAGGTCGCAAGTGCCTGTTTGAGAAAGTCTCTGCGTTTGGTATTGGTTCCCATCTTTACTCCTTAACGCTGCAGCGCATAGTCGGGGGATGTCATCACCAGCCCGATCGTCAGGCGTGTCAGATTCTCATCGCTCAGACCGGAATGGTTCTGCATGTATCTTTTGATGGCGGAGCGGGTGTTTTGGCTGAGATTTCCACCGGTCAAAATCAGATCGAGACGGTCGAGCAGAGCATCATGCTTTTTACTGTGTACCAGCTCTTTTTCTTGCTCGAACTGAAGCGCTGCCGTGATATGGAAGGTCCGGTAGACAAAGCCGTTTTTCGTAATGAGCCCCATCAGCACATCATCGATTCCCTGTTTGCCGTACAGTTCCAGCTCGGGTGCGGCGAGATTGCGTTTTTTGAGCGCTGCCGGTGCGTCATCGGGAGCGAAATAGTTAAAGACCGTCAGGGCTTCCAGCGGCCCCTCCTGCTTCATCATCCCCGTTCCGTGGAAATTGAACGATTTGTAGCGATAGAGGACGTCATCTCCCTGGGTGAGATTGTTCTCAGCGTTTTGGGCATGAAAGGCGCGCCACAGGTGGGTGATGTAGAGCATCGGTTCTCTAAATTTCCCGAAGTGTTCGGGATCGTTCTCTTTTCCGTGCAGTGCCTCTTCATCGAGCAGAATCGCTTTGACCACCGCTTTGAGATCCCCGCGGACTCCGCGACCGTTGTCGGCGAACACCCGGGCGACCCGCTCGACATAGGCCGGCGAAGGGTTGGAGGTGACCAGCCTTTGGATAAGCTGCCGGGAGATGAAGGGGGCTGTATTGGGATGTTCGAAAAGCAGATGCAGGGCCGTATTGATATCGGTTTTGGTATCTCCGCCTGCAGGAATGATCTTTCGGGCGTGCAGTATCCTCTTCTCACCGGTGTCGTGATAGGTTTCGAATGCGGCCATCGGAGAGGTCCGGGCATGGTAACTGTCGAAACAGGCCTCTGTCTCGAAGTGTCCGTTGTCGTCACTGAGACCGGTGAAGACTCTTGCCATCTCCCGGATATCGTCCTGCGTATAGGTGGCGATCCGTCTGCCTCCGATGGTTTTGTATGTTCCATCCATATTGAGTTCATACAGCCCGATGGTAAAAAGCTGCATCACCTCTCTGGCGTAGTTCTCATCCGGGTGGCTTCCCACGGAAGGATCGGCTTTGGCGTTGCCGAGATAGCTGAGATATCGGCCCATCGCCGGGTGGTAGGTCACCTCCCGAAGCAGTGTTTCGAAATTGCCGAAGGCATTCTTTACCAGCACATCGTAGTAGGACATCCGCGCATCCGGATAGGTCAGCAGAGGGCCGTTGCGGGAGATGACGAGTACCTCGCTGAGTGCGAAGGCCACCCGCTGGCGGAGCTGATCCTCTCCATAAACGGCGATATCCCACCACGCATCCCGCTGCAGGTCCCCCAGTGCATCGCTGTAGGTTTTCCAGTCTTCGCGGTGGAGACTGAGATCGGGCACACGGCCGACCCCCTTGGCATGGGCATGCGCCCAGGCGACGTGGTAAGTGGGGGCTTTGGCAAACTGAGCCTCCAGCCACGCTTCGTAATCTCCACCGGAGACAAGATCGTCGATCTCTTCCCTTGTCGCACCGAATGTAGCGCGTGAGAGAAAAGCCGAAGCTTCCTCGGCAGAAGCGACTCTGTACGTTACAGGATTTACATGTGTATGGCTATTTCCTTCCGATCCGCAACCGGCAAATGAAAGTATGAGCATATACAAAACAAGCAACCATTTCATATTGTAATCCTTGAATATCAGACCATATCACTATACCGTCACTTTGTTAATCAATTGTTGCTTGATGTACAATATTTGTTATGTTGCGATTTTGTTCCGGTAAAAGAGGGATATGAGGATAACAATATTACAAGACAATCAGCGAAAAACTCTGAAATACCAATAAGTCGATAAAAGCTCTTCTCGAAGATCCGGTATACCAGGGTTTAGGGGTCAGACGATAATAATAACAAAGCCCGAAACACTCATGAATCCGATCTTATCAGTTACTGTGAAATTATGTAACGAATCGAAACGTACTGCCCAGCGAAGAATATGGTTTGTTTATTACCGTGTATATTTAAGAAAGTTTAATGGTATACTCGTATCGGAAAGAGATACGATAAGAAGATAGAAGAACGATAGTGAGCAAAAGGAGTTATTGTTATCACTTGACCCCTTTCTTCCCAGGGATTCGAGAACATCAAGTCGATTCCCGGTATCGGTGATGTGACCGCCATTACATTGTTGCACCTGTTCATGCACTATGAGGATACCGACCAGGCGCAAATCGTCTCTTTGGCCGGCTTGGACCCTATCGAAAAAAATTCTGGAACATCGGTGCGTGGACGAACGAAAATTTCCAAAGCCGGAAGCAGAATATATCGCAGTGCTTTATTTATGAGTGCGATGGTGGCTATTCGTTACAACGATAGAATGAAAATATTTTATAATCGTCTCAAATCATGCGGCAAACATACGACTGCCGCTCAGGTAGCTGTGATGAGAAAGTTGCTGATCATCGCCCATTCACATTATAAAAATAATGAAACATACAAGACACAGACTGATAAATGGGCATCTGGGCAAGGATGTGAAGCAGCCTGATTTAAGGAAGACTGCTTTATGGTCGGAAAGTCGTTGTAAAATGTAAAGGTTCTTCAAGATTTTTAGAAGGTTTTAAGGTGGCGACTGATCCTTATGCTCTTAAAGGAACAAAGTGTGAGAAAAACAAATGTATCATTAAAAAATTCCGATAAATATATTTGTGATAATATAAAAAGAATTAAACCAGATGATATTGATTTCTACTCAAGCAATATTTTTAAAGGTTTAAGAGATTTTACAGAAAATGTGGTTGTAAAATTATCAGGGGAAGAGTATTATAGTCATGATATTTTTAATAATGTTAAAGGTAAAGTTTTTTCCAATGGTAAATATAAATTTTTAAAAGATTTTCATCAATTACTTCAAAAATCAATGTCTCATTATACAGAAGTCGGCGAGAATGCAACAAGGTTGATATTTAAATATTACGAATATCTACTAAAGATTAAAACACTTATGAAAAACGAATTTGATTTAGACTTATTAAGTGGATTGGAAATAATTGAAGATTTTATAAATGAAGATAAAGATTTAAAAGAATACTATGAAAAAATAGCCAATGTAATTAGTACACCTACTATTTTTAGAAAATCCTTGGATTATAGTGATGTTTATTATGTTGATCGAGTGAAACCATTTTTTATTAATCAAAAGATTTTTTATGAAGTAACTTTTAGAATAGCAAATGATTTTACAAGCAAATTTGATAGAATGATTGCTTTTACAAATATAGAATTAATATCAAATTATGCTTTAAAATTTGCAATAGTTGAAAATACCATAGAGCTGTATGACAAAATAATCCCTATTAAAATTATAACAGATTATGAAGTATCTATTAGGCCTTGTGAATTTAAAAATCTATCACAAATAATCTTTGGTAGATACAACAATTTCTCAAGAAATAATGAATATAAAAACTTAATGCGGTATATGAAAAATAATAATTTAAATTTATTAGATATTATTTATTTAAGTGAAGAAAAATATATACAATTTAAAATAGATTTAGCAAATAATGCAAAAACATCAAATATAAGAGATTTGTTGGATAAGTATAGAGAAATTGTACTACCTAAGCTTCCGGGTTCTAATATATTAAGATATTTATTGTATGTAATGAACAATAATATTATTAAAAAACAATTTTGGAGCAAACCTAACAATAAATTATCAGATTTGTATTTGAAAAATAGTGTAATTCCTTTTGATAAAATTCCTTATAGTTTTTTTCCTCCTAAACATACTCCAAGAATTGTTGAATTGTTTAAATGTATAGATTCTGAGAATAGAGAAGATGAACTACTCGCAAGGTTAATTAGAAATAATTCAGAAATAAGAGGAATGTTATATACAAACAAAAAAGATATAAAAACTTTTAAGAATATTGACGAACTAATAAAAAAATATAATGTTAAATTGTACCATGCACATAAACCTGATGCAGAATTAAAAGAAGATAGAAGGCAAATATATCTACACGGCTATGAAAAAAATGTTATAGAAATAATAGAAAAGATAAATAATTTATCTAAAAAAGGATTAAAAGGATATTCGGAAGCAGTTAAATCTTGGTTAGAAGAAAAGGGAGGCTTTGTTGATGATCCTATAAAAAAAGAGGCATTAATAGATATGTTTGAAAATTCAACAGTTTCATTGGTTTATGGATCGGCAGGAACAGGCAAAACAAAATTGATAGAATATATAACACTTTTTTTTAAAGATAGAACAAAAGATTATAGCATTTTGTTTTTAGCAAATACTCATACTGCTGTTAATAATTTAAGAAGAAGAGTAGGCAATGTTTCAAATTCCACTTTTGGAACAGTGAAAAAATATAGTCAAGAAGAATTCACTATAGATATTCTCATAATTGATGAGTGTAGTACAATTAGTAATATTGATATGCTCAATATTTTAAAGAAAATCAATTTTAAATTATTAGTACTTGTGGGAGATATTTATCAAATAGATTCTATTAGGTTTGGAAATTGGTTTTATTTATTAAATAAATTTTTTCCACATTTGGTAGTTGAGCTTCAAGAGACTCGTAGAACAAAAAATACGGAGTTGTTAGATTTTTGGAATGCTGTTAGAAATTTAGAAAATACTATTGAAGAAAGAATCAGTAGAAATAATTTTGCAACAAGTTTAGATAATACAATTTTTGAAAGTAGTGATACTGATGAAATTATTTTATGTTTAAACTATAATGGTCTATATGGGATAAATAATATCAATATGTTGCTACAACAAAGCAATCCAAAACCTGAAGAGAAATGGGGCATATATGCCTTTAAAATTGGTGATCCTATTTTGTTTAATGAAATAGGTAGAAGAAGTTTTGGTGGTGTTTTGTATAATAATTTAAAAGGAATTATTAAGGATATTAGTTTTGAATACAATCAGGAAACAGGCGAGAAAATAAAAATTTTTTTTACAGTAGAAATTGAGGATGTTTTAACTGAATTTGATGTAGCTGGAACAGATGTGGAGCTAATTGAGCCGAAGGAAAATAGTTCAATTATCAAATTTTATGTTAATAAATTTGCTTCTGCAGATGAAGATAGCAGTGAATTAAAAGATGATATTATTCCTTTTCAAATTGCTTATGCTCTTTCAATTCATAAATCTCAAGGATTAGAATATAACTCTGTAAAAATAGTCATTACAGATGAAGTGGAAGAACAAATTTCACATAATATATTTTATACAGCTATTACAAGATCAAAAGAAAAATTAAAAATATATTGGTCACCACAAACACAGAAAAAAATATTAGAAACAATAACACATAAATTTAATGATAAAGATTTCAATATATTGAAAAGCAAAATAAATACTTATTGACAGTTTGATATGTTCTATTGTTATATAAACTGTTTTGATACAACGGCCAAGACGATCAAGTGATTTTGATCGTTAAACTAAATGTCTCAACATAATCTCCCCCTAACCACCCAAGAGCTATAATTCCAGAAATCTTTCGACAGGACAGTGAATATGCGAGCATTGATCAGTGTGAGTGACAAGACGGGTGTGGTGGAGTTCGCCAGGGGATTGGCGGATATGGGTTGGGAGATCGTCTCGACGGGCGGTACTTACAAAATTCTCAAGGAAAACGGCATCGACGCCATCGAGATCGACGAAGTGACGAAGTTTCCGGAGTGTTTCGAGGGTAGGGTGAAGACGCTGAACCCCTACATTCACGGTGGTATTTTGCATCGGCGTGACAAGCAAAGCCACATAGAGCAGGCCAAAGAGTTGGGTGTGGAGGCGATCGACCTGGTATGCGTGAACCTTTATCCGTTCAAAGCGACGATCGAGCGGACCGACGATTTCGAGGAGATCATCGAAAACATCGACATCGGCGGGCCGGCGATGGTGCGGAGTGCGGCGAAGAATTTCGACAGTGTCATCATTGTCACCGACCCTGCCGACTATACGTCGGTACTCGAAGCGCTAAAAAGCGGCGACAATACGCTGCAGATGCGCCGGAACCTGATGATCAAAGCCTTCGAGCATACGGCGGCCTACGACAGCATGATCGCCAACTACATGAACCGACGCTTCAACGAGGGATTCGGGGCGAAGCAGTTTATCGTCGGAAGCAAAGTGTTCGATACCCGCTACGGCGAAAACCCACACCAAAAAGGGGCCCTCTACGAGTTCGACGACTTCTACACGAAAAACTTCACGACGCTCAAGGGTGAAGCGAGTTTCAACAACCTCACCGACATCAGCGGGGCGGTGAAGATCGCCGCGGCGTTCGGGGATGAAAAGGCCGTCTGCATCGTCAAGCACGGCAACCCCTGCGGTTTCGCCATCCGCGACGACCTGGTCGACGCCTACACCGAAGCGCTCAAGTGCGACCCGGTGTCGGCTTTCGGCGGTGTCGTGGCGGTCAACGGGGTGGTGGACAAGGCGCTGGCCGAGAAGATGAACGAAATCTTCCTCGAAGTGGTGATCGCCGGGCGCATCACGCCCGAAGCGCAGGAGGTGTTCGCCTCCAAAAAGCGCATCAAACTCTTCGAATTCGGTGCCGACCGGCTGCTGGTGAGCGACGACGCCTACGACTTCAAGCATATCTCCGGCGGTTTCGTCTATCAGGATGCCGACAAGGTCAGGGACGAAGAGGTCGCCAATGCCGAGCGCAAGAGTGCGCGCGAAGCGACCGAACAGGAGAAGAAGGACCTGCAGATCGCCTGGAAAGTGGCGGCCCTGACCAAATCCAACTGTGTCGTCTACGTCAAAAACAGCGCGATGGTCGCCGTGGGCATGGGGATGACCAGCCGCGTCGACGCGGCGCGATGTGCGCTCAAAAAGGCCGAAGAGATGGGACTCGACGTTACCGGTGCGGCGATGGCCAGCGAAGCCTTTTTCCCCTTCCGCGACTCCATCGACGCGGCGGCCGCGGCGGGCGTGAAGGCGATCATCGAACCGGGCGGGTCGATTCGCGACGACGAAGTGATCGCGGCGGCCGACGAACACGGCATCGCCCTCTACTTCACCGGCGTGCGCCACTTCCTGCACTGATAATGATGGCGGCTTCACGGCGTGAAGCCGCGAAAAAAGGCCTCTTTTGCGACGTTTTTCGACTCTTTTTCTTTTTCCTCTGCTTCTTTCGGCGGCTTCTAACACCTATCTCTACCGATGCGGTGATGGTTTGCGTTTCACGGCACGCTTCGACAACGGCAGGGTCTGGCTTTTTTTGCCCCGTAAAAGCGTGGCGCTTCCGTTTATCGATGCAAGAGTGGGCGGGAAGAAGGTTTACCGTGACGGTTCGACGGTTTTTATTTTCGAGGGCGAGAGAGCCGTCCTGGAAGAGAACGGCCGTCTGCACGGAAACTGCCGAAACGACAGGCGCGGGGCCATCTGGGAAAAGGCGAAGCTCGATGGCGTCGACTTCAGGGCGGTGGGCAACGAGCCGCCGTGGATTTTGGAGATAAGAGGTGACCGGCTCGACTTTTTTTACGGCTACGACAAAAAGCGCTGCCGTTTCAAAGCCAAGCCGCAGGTCGATCGCCATAAACGCCAAACCCGATATGTCGCGGTATCGAAAGGGTCGTCGCTGGAAGTGATTTTGCGTCCGGGCCCCTGTCACGATTCGATGTCCGATGAAACCTACGAAACCCGGGTGGAGATACGATGGAGTGGCCGCCGTCTCACAGGCTGCGGCACGGCATTGCACTGATCAAATTTAAAAGGAAAGTAGATGTTGAGAAATTATATCTGTCTGGGCGTCGCCGGCAATTTCGCCCACCATCTGGAGCAGGCGGGTGAAGCGGGCGATTTTGTGGATGTGGAGGTGGACGAGGCCCACGCTCCTAAGGGGATTTTCCCGTTTTATCTGCCGGGTAACGACGGTTTTCTGGGAGTCTACCCCATCAGCAAAGATACGCTGGTTCTGCCCAGGGAGGAGGCCAATGCCCAGGTGGAGCCCGAGATCGGTATTCTGTTCGCCGTGGCATATGACGAACGAAAGCGCGTCAAAGATCTCAAAGCGCTGAAGTTCACCGTCTTCAACGACACGACCATCCGAAAAGACGGCGCTTTGAAGATCAGCGAGAAGAAGAGCTGGCATGAAAACTCCAAAGGGAAGGGCGACATCTGGATCGACATCGACAGATTCGAGAAGGGCGGGGTGATGGACCGCTTCCGCCTGCGAAGTTTTCTCATCCGCGACGGGGTGAAGCACGAATACGGTGTCGACGCGCCGTTGACGGGGTACAGCTACTTCCACGGGAAACTGACCCGCTGGCTTGTGGAGAAGATCAACAACCAAAAAGACGCCGGCCCTCTGGAGGATATCTCCAAACATTTTAAAGCCTGCGGCTACCCCGATCATCTGTTCGTGAGTATCGGCGCGACCGCCTATGCGCCCTTTGGTGAGCGAAACTATCTGAAAGAGGGGGACGAAGTGATCGTCGAGGCCTACGATGCCGAAAACCCCGATCGGCGGATCGTGTTGCGCCAACAGGTAAAGCGGCATGCGTGACCAAAAGGGTTGGAAGACGAAGCGGATGAATCGGGGCTTCGAGCGCGGAGTCGATTAAGCAGGTTGTCGTAATTTTTTGGACATTGCAACCGTTGGCAAAAGATGCATCGGTGTCGGCGTAGGCTGACACGCTCTTTGTCTCCAACGATGTTATCCCATAAACCACTCCAGCTCATCCAGGCGTTCCCACGGATAATCGTCATACCCTACCTGGCCTCTGGCCGCGATGTCGGCATAGAGAAAAGAGGATCGCGACGGTTTGTCCAGGCCGAATTTTTCGGTGATCCATCGGGGTGTGAGGGGAAATTTTTCGGTGATTCTGACCGAAAGCTCCTCGTCCCTGAAGGGTTTTAACGCCGTGCCCATCGTGTCGACAGTGACACTGACGGGCTGGGCCCGGCCGATGACGTAGGCGATTTCCACCACCGCCTTTTTCGCCAGTTTGGCCGCGACGATATGTTTGGCGAGCCAACGGGCCGCGTAGAGGCCCGAACGGTCGACTTTGGTGTAGTCTTTCGAGCTTTGGGCGCCGCCGCCGATGGGCGCGTAGGCGCCGTAGGTATCGACGACGGTTTTCCTGCCTGTCATGCCGCTGTCGGCCAGGGGGCTGTGGGTGACATAGCGGCCCGTTTCGTTGATAAAAAATTCGCACGCTCGTTCGTCGAAGAGCGGATCGTTTCCGAGTGTTTCGACGATGACTCTTTTTACAACACTGCGCGCTTCTTCGATATCCACATGTGCAGCATGGGGAACGGCCGCGACAATCTTTCGGATAGCTTGGGGCAAATTGGCGTCGAAGTTGCTCTTGGTGCCGTAATCGAGGCTCACCTGTGTTTTGATATCGATACCGAAACGGTCGGGATGTTCGAGGGAGTGGACATAGAGCGCGTCGCGCAGTTTTCGGGCATATTCCAGTGCGCCCGGCATGAAGGTCGGGGTTTCGTCGGTCGCGAAGCCGATCATCATCCCCTGGTCACCCGCGCCGATCTCTCCGCTTTTTTTGTCGACGCCGATGCTGATGTCGGGCGACTGCCGCGAAACGAGTACCCGGATGTCCGTGGCATCGGGGTAGAGTGTCTGGCTTTCGTCGAAACCGATTTCCGGGTAGCCGATGGCAGAGAGGGCGTCGATGGCACAAAGACGGTAGAAGCCCTCGCCGATATCGGCAGAGGTGCGCACTTCGCCGCCGATGATGATATGTTTGCCGCTGATGAACACTTCCGTGGCGACACGGGCGTTCGAATCGAGTTCGAGGAGCCGGTCGACAATCGTGTCGGCGATGATGTCGGCACATTTGTCGGGATGTCCGGCCGACACCGATTCGGATGTAAAAAGGTACATTCGCAGCTCCGTAAAGATTGTTTTATTGGGAAGGATACTCGAACCTCCCTGAAAGTGGTATAATTTATCCAGAGACTAGACCGTAGAAAGAGGAGGTGTCAGATGGCCGAAATGGATCTGGAATATTACAAAAAACGGCTTTTGGAGGAGAAAGAGAGAATTTTGAAAAGTATGGAGGCGATCAGCGACGAGATGGCCGTTATTTCCGCCGAAGACGAGATCGACGATATCGAAGATATGGCGGAGCTGAAGATCGACAACGATCGGGACAAAGAGGTACTGCGGATTCTGGTGCAGCAGCTCAAAGATGTCAATGACGCGCTGCGGAAGATCGAAACGGGTCAGTACGGTATCGACGAAAAAACCGGCGAACCGATTCCGGAGGAGAGGCTGCGCGCCAATCCTGCGGCCAGGAGCGCCGTTGCCTGAAAAAGGAGGCGAACGATGATACTTACGAGTCCAGCTTTTGAAAACGGTGGTTTGATTCCCCCGAAATATACATGTGACGGGGCGGATGTTTCGATTCCGCTGCTTTTTGGCGATATACCGGAAGGGACGGAGAGCCTGGCGCTCATTATGGACGATCCCGATGCCCCGATGGGTATTTTCGTGCATTGGGTCATCTACAATATTCCCGCCGACATGACCGGACTGCCGGAGGGGATTCCGAAAGAGCCCTATCTGGAAAACGGGATACGTCAGGGTCTCAACAGTTTCAAAACCATCGGTTACGGCGGCCCCTGTCCTCCCGACGGCGCCCATCGCTACATGTTCAAACTCTACGCGCTGGATATGCCGCTCGAGATGGATGCCGGCATGACGAAACATCAGTTGCTTTCGGTGATGGACGGCCATGTTCTCGACGGGGCGGGATTGATGGGGATCTACGAGCGCTGATCTCTTTTCTGTGACATCGCCACGGCTGTTCTGACGGCTTGGAAGTAGCTTTTCAGATTGAGCGGGCGGTCGGGGAGATAGGCGATGTCGAAAGCGGTGCCGTGGTCGACGGATGTCCGGACAATCGGCAGATTGAGCGAGACATTCACGCTTTCGTCGAAATAGAGCGCTTTGAGAGGCGCGAGCCCCTGATCGTGGTACATGGCGACGTAAAAGTGGAAATTTTCACGCATCTTCGGTGTGAAAGCCACGTCGGGAACGAGAGGCCCCTCAAACGGCGAACATCGGGAACCCTCACCCGAAAGTCGGGCGTTTGCGGCCGCGATGGCGGCCGCGATCGTCTCTTCTTCGACGCCCAGGACACCGTGGTCGCCGGCATGGGGATTGAGCCCCAGAACACCGATCTTCTCTGCGCCTGTCTCTTTCTGAAAATCGAGCAAAAAACGTGTCAGTCTCTTTTTTTCTATATGCCGGGGCACCTCTTTGAGGGCAATATGCGCGGTGAAGAGGGCGACCCACATCTTTTCGCATCCGAGCATCATGATGGCATCCTGCTTGAAAAAGTCGCGGAGTGCGTCCGTGTGCCCTTTGTAGCCGATTCCGGCGAGCATCCACGCCTCTTTGTTCACAGGAAGGGTGACGACGGCATCGGCTTCCTGGTTTCTTACAGCTTCCACCGCTTTTTTGAAAGAGAGAAAACCGTATCGCCCCGCATGCGCATCCGTTCTGCCCGGAAGGATGGAGAAGGGCGCCGCATCGGGTGCGCTGTGGTCGAAATCTTCCGGTATGTCGAGGTGAAGAATCTCGGCAGCCCGGCGACACATTTCGTAGCTGACGAAGTAGACGGGATGGCACCACTCTTTGATTGTGGCATGCGCTCTTAATGCGATTTCGATTCCAATGCCGTTGAGGTCCCCTATACTGACGGCGATTTTGGGTCTGCGGCTCATCGTTTCAGGAGATTCACCATCTCTTCGACCGCCTCTTTTAGACCCGTAAAGACGCTTCGGGCGATGATGCTCTGTCCGATATTGAGCTCTTCGATCGCATCTATTTTCACGATTTCAGCGACATTTCGGTAGTTGAGTCCGTGACCGGCGGCCACCCTGAGGCCAAGGGTCGCGGCATGATCGGCGGCGCTTCGAATGGTTTCGAGGCTCTCTTCGAGTTTGGTTTTAAGCGTATGTCGGGGAAGCTCCAGCGCTTTGACAGAGTGGTGGGTGCGGGGGAGATTGGAGTGGAGCATGGCATGGATGTTGGCGTAGCTTCCGGTATGGAGCTCGATCCATTCGGCTCCCAGAGCGTCGGCCCGTGTGATCGTTTCGAGGTCGGGATCGATGAAGAGCGATACTTCGATTTCATTGGCGTGAAGTTTTTCAATGGCCGCGATCGTCCGGTCCTCATATTTAAAAATATCAAGACCGCCTTCCGTGGTCACCTCTTCCCGCCGTTCCGGTACGAGTGTCGCCCGGTGGGGACGCAGGCGGCAGACGATTTCGATGATCTCCTCGTCGATGGAGCACTCGAGATTAACCGGAAGCGGGCTGAGTCGGACGATCTGCTCCGCATCTTCGTCATGGATATGGCGGCGGTCTTCTCTGAGGTGGATCGTAATCTGGTCGGCGCCGGCACGCGCGACGATTCCGAGTGCGTCGATGGGGCTCGGATCGTTGATCTTTCTCGCTTCGCGCAATACGGCGATGTGGTCGATGTTGACACCCAGTTTCATCATGGCAGCATATCTCCTAACTCTTCATAGATTTTTTGTGCGACGATGTGGTATCCCGCGCCGTTTGGGTGCGTGTAGTCGCTTTTAAGCTCTTCGTTTCTCAATACGGGGCCGAAGACGTTGGCGATATAGAGCGATCCTGTTTCACGGGCCACTTCCTCGTACAATCCGATATCCGATGATATCATCAATTCTATCAAATCCATATCCGGAATACCGAGAATAACCGCTTTGGCACCGCTTTTTTTGATGATACCGACCATCTTTTTCAGATTTTTTTTGATCGTTTCTCTTTCCCGCTTGTGCAGAACGTCGTTCATGCCCTCTTCGAGCAGGACGATATCGGGTTTGTAACGTTTCAAAATCGCGGGAAGGCGTCCCAGAGCCCGGGCGGTCGTTTCACCATAGACCCCGGCGTTGATGACTTCGATACCGAGCAGTCTCGAAAGCTGTGCCGGATAACTCTCCTCTTCGGATATTCCCGTTCCCGCTGTCAGGCTGTCTCCGAATGCCACGATTACGGGTGTATGGTCATCTTTCGTATAGAGTGGGGCATTGACGGTTTCCTCGAACGCATCGTTCTCCATTTGGTGTTTGTTGTAGAAATGGAGTCCGATGACAAATACGATGACAAGAGCGATCCACTCCATTTTGCTAAGATGCATTTTCTACCTTCCGTTCAATCTGCATAGTTATACGATACAGTATCGGCTATTTTGCCCTTTTATTGTAGAAATCGCGTTTAAATGCGGCGAATTGACCTCTTTCAATGGCGTCTCTGGCACGTTTTGTGAGTGTCAGATAGAAGTGGAGATTGTGCAGCGAAGCGAGACGGAAATAGGTAAGCTCCTTTGCCCGATAGAGGTGGTTGAGATAGGCGCGGCTGTACCGGCGGCACGTGTAACAGCCGCATGCACTGTCGATCGGTTCCGTATCCGCTTTGTAGCGGGCCGCCTTGATGTTGATTTTTCCGAAAGTGGTGAAGAGCGTTCCGTTTCTCGCGTTGCGGGTGGGCATGACACAGTCGAACATGTCGACGCCGCGTTCGATGTTTTCCACCAGATCTTCGGGGGTGCCCACGCCCATCAGGTAGCGGGGCCTGTTTTTGGGCATGAACGGGGTCGTGAATTCGACCGTATCGTACATCGCCTGGTTCGCTTCGCCGACGCTCAGTCCCCCGATGGCGAATCCGTCGAAGTCCATGGCGCAGAGGGCTTCGGCCGAGATTTGTCTGAATTCCGGATCGGTTCCGCCCTGGATGATGGCGAATATGTTCTGGTCCAGGCCGATGCCGTGGCTCTGTTTGAATCGGTGGTAGGTGATCGACTCCTTGGCCCATCGGGTCGTTCTCTCTATCGAAACCGCGATTCTCTTTTTTGTGGCGGGCAGGGCGACAAGGTCGTCGAGAATCATCATGATGTCGCTGCCGAGATTGTACTGGATATCGAGCACTTTGGAGGGGGTGAAGTAGTGTTTGCTTCCGTCGATGTGGCTGCGGAAGAGGATGCCCTCGTCATCGGGTCTGCTGATGTCGCTCAGACTGAAGGCCTGGAAGCCGCCGCTGTCGGTCAGGAAACTGCGGTCGTAGGTGGTGAAGCCGTGGAGCCCTCCCATTTTGGCGACCGTTTCGTCACCGGGACGGAGGCAGAGGTGGTAGGTGTTAGCCAGGATGATCTGCGTGTCGAGAATCTCGCGCATGTCGCGGGTATCGAGCGCCTTGACGACGGCGCCCGTTCCGACCGGCATGAAGACCGGTGTTTTGATCGTGCTGTGGGCCGTTTCGATCGTACAGGCCCGTGCGCTGCCGTCGACGGCGTCGATGGAGAATTTCATGATGAATGTCCTGTTTCGCTATAATTGCCTATTTGAAGCTGTCACAAAACAGCATTCACTGAAGGCGGTGCGGAAGTCATGAAAAAAATATTGATCATTGCTGATGGAATTGTAGCAAAACATTTTCTGCAGCGAATCAGCGAGACCTTTATCAGCACCAACGAATACACCGTCGTTACGCTGGACAGGTCGATACTTCCAGACAAACAGCCTTCCAATTTTATCAGCTATCAGTTCGATCCCACCAGCTACATCAAGCTCTCGAAAATACTCAAGCGCGATTTCGACGATGTCTTCATCATCATGAAAAACCGTACCGACGCGGAGGGGAGCTATCAGAACATCCGCCGTGACAATCCCGTGATACGGATTACGTTTTTCAACCGATGGGATATCGAATTCAGCGAAGAGAACCTCTTCAACGATCAGAACCTGATCAATGTCAACGCCAACGAACTGCTCGCCAACCGGCTCTACGATTTCCTTCCCAATGTGCCGGTCATCGCCCAAAATGTCGGGCTTGGGCAGGGGGAGATTATGGAAGTGCTGGTGCCTTTCGGCAGCGCCTACGTCTATCGGCATATCGGTACGATCATCCAGAACCAGTGGCGTATCGTGGCGCTTTACAGAGGAAACCAGCTGCTCCTTTCGAAACCGTCCCTGATGATCAAACCCAACGACCTACTACTGCTTGTGGGCAAACCCTCCGTCCTGGAGTCAGTTTTCAAGGCGATCAAGCAGGAACTGGGGCAGTTCCCCGCACCCTTCGGAGAGAATCTCTACATCTATTTTGACATGGGAGTCGAAAGACCCGCCTGCATTCTCAACTGTCTGGAGCAGGTGAAATATCTGCACAAACGCATCAAGGGGCGTAAACTGGTGGTGAGGATCACCCATCCCTCCGATATCGGACTGCTGGAGACCATCAAGGGGATGGATTCCGAAAACGTGGAGTGCATCGTCGACTTCCGCAACAGGAAACCGGAAGAGATTATCGCCGAGGATGTGGAGAACTACAATATCGGACTGATCGTGTGCGGCCGGGATATCTTCGAGGAGAAACGGTTCAAAGAGATCTTCTACAAGCTTCGAAAACCGGTGCTGCAGTTTAGCAACGTCTCCCTGATGCAGTTGAAAAAACTGGTCCTCGTGCTTTCCGATGACAAAAGCATGGAAGTGATTTCGGCAACCGTCTTCGACGTGGCGTCGCAGCTCGGTCTTGATATCGAACTGCTCGATTACGAACCCGACAGCGATTTCGAGAAAAAACGTTTCATTCTCAACCATTACGAAAATCTCTCGAGCATCTTTTCCAAAACGCTTCAGATTCGGCAGGAGAACAGAAACCCTATCCGGGAACTCGCCCACGAAGAGTCGTTTCTGCAGATCGTTCCTTTTACGGAGAAGATTCTTCAAAACCGCTTCTTCTCCTATTTCAGTACGGATGTGGAGAAACTCTATTTCAAACTCTCCTACAACCCCCAGCTTTTCGTCCCTGTCGATCTCGAATGACCCGGCCGTTCAAAATCGTGCGGCACGCCGCTTGGCGGCGGAATCTTCGTCGACCGATTCGTTTACAATTTTTTTCAAAAGCCGATATTTACGGCGTACAAAGCACTTTTTTATATAAATTTAAGTAAAATAAAAAAACCATCTCAAGAATCCATGTGGATAGTACCGGAGACGATTTTTTTTCCGATTGCGGCGCTTCGACGAGGACATGGCGAAACAGGCCCAAAGAAGCGGCAAAGAGCGGGAAAAGCATCAGCCGGCCCCGCCGGGTCTCTTCCAAAGCGGCATCTGTTTTGTAAAATAGTGCCGGGGCGACATGAGCTCTGCATCCTATGGCTTGGAAGATTGTTTCTGCAACCATGGATTCTTGAGTCGGGTTCCGTTTAAAAAATACATTATCCAGGTTATTGCATGAAAGTATCCATTACGCTTCCGACACCCCAGAGCAGGGATTACGATATCACGATCGACACCCTTCCCGAAATCGCCATCGAGGGAAAGGCGGCCATCATCACCAATCCGAAGGTGGCCGGCCTTCATCTTCGCAGGGTCATGGAGAGAATAAAAGCGGACGAACTCTATGTCGTCACGATACCCGACGGTGAATCCTACAAGACGATGGAGACGATCGAATCGATCCTCGAGTCGCTTTTCAACCACCGGCTCGACAGAAAATCGACACTTGTCGCTTTCGGCGGCGGGGTTATCGGCGACATGACCGGTTTTGCCGCCAGTATCTTTCAGCGAGGCATCGACTTCATCCAGATACCGACGACGCTTCTTGCCCAGGTCGATGCCAGCGTGGGCGGAAAAACCGGCATCAACAACCGTTTCGGAAAAAATCTCGTTGGCGCCTTCCACCAGCCCCGTGCCGTCTATATCGATACTTTTTTTCTTTCGACACTGCCGAAGAGGGAGTTCGCCGCGGGTGTGGCGGAAATCATCAAGATGGCGGTGATGTTCGATGCGGAGTTTTTCCGATGGCTCGAAACCCACGATCTTGATGAAGAGGAAAACCTGAAAGAGGCGATTCGCCGCAGTGTGGAGCTCAAGGCCCGCATCGTCAACGAGGACGAGAGAGAGAAGGGGGTCCGTGCCGTTCTCAACTACGGCCACACCTTCGCCCATGTGATCGAAAATTTCAGCGGATACGGCCATTATCTCCACGGTGAGGCGGTGGCTCTGGGGATGGTCATGGCCAACGAGCTGGCGCTGGAGTTTGGTCTTTTCAGCCAGGAGGAGGCCGAGCGGGTCAGAAAACTTCTCGAAAGATACGGTCTTCCCACCCGGTATGGGATCGATTCGGCCGAAACCTTCTACGAGCAGTTCTTTCTCGACAAAAAGAGCCACGACAACAAGATCACTTTCATCGTTCCCGAAAAAGTAGGGCGTTACAGAATGCTGGTGGATCCCGAAAGAGAACGGGTGGTGCGCGTATTGAAAAAGTTTGAAAAGGATCGCGACGGTGCGCGTTAAACTCACTCTTTTAATACTGCTCGCACTCTTTTCCTACGGTGAGATGAACCATACGAAACTATCGCCTGCTTCGATTAAAGAGCGCGTGAAGGCGGCCAAAGAGATCGTGGCGTCGAAAAAAGCCGAAGAGGAAGCGAAAAAAACGGAAGCGAAAATCCGACAGCTTCTTGAAGCGCTCGCTCTGACCGACCGTCGGCTCAACGAAGAGAGTGTCTGGCAGAAGATCTATGCGAACCACCTCACCTATGTCCAGATCGAGTCCGATATCCGACAAATCGACAAAAAAATAAAAGAGTACAAAAGGGCGGGTGCGAGAAAATACCGTTCCAAAATCAAAGAGCTCGAAAACCGGCGGACGCGGCTGGCCGAGCGGCTCAGCCTGCTGAGCGATTATGCCCACAATCCATTCAAGACGCTCATCCGTCCCAAGAAGATTGCCGAAGTGCCTTCGGTCACGAATCCCGTAGCGATCATCAACGCCTTTTCCTATATCAAGCTGCTGGGCGAGCAGCTTTCCCGTTTCGAGCACGAGATAATGAATCTCGAATCCTTCATCGCGATGCTCGAACAAAAAGAGTCGATTCTCAGGGAGCTGCGGTTGTTGAAACCCGACGACCCGAAGATCAAAAAGATGATGGCGCAGACGCTCAAAGAACTGGAAGAGGCGCAGGAGGCTCTCAGCCTCCATCAAACAGCGCTTGTCGTCTACAAGAAGAGGGTGGATGAAATCAAACTCCGTCTGACCGACCAGATCAAGGAGCAGGCGAAAAAAGCGGGGACCATCGGCGTCTCGATTCTGATTCTGCTTATTCTTGTGATACTCGTCAAATGGCTCATCAAACGAACCATCACCGACAATGAACGATTCTACATGGCGAACAAGATCATCAACTTCTCGTTCGTCTTCATCGTCGTGATGATTCTTCTTTTCGCCTATATCGAAAACGTCTCCTATCTCGTCACGGTACTCGGCTTCGCTTCCGCCGGTATCGCCATCGCGATGAAAGACTGGTTCATGAGCATGCTGGGATGGCTCGTCATCGTTCTTGGCGGGTCGATCCATGCGGGCGACAGGATACGCGTCGACAAGGACGGCATGCGGTATGTGGGGGATGTGCTCGACATATCGCTCCTTAGGATCACGATTCTCGAAGACATCACGCTAACAAGCTATATGCACAACCGCAGGGCGGGGCGGGTCATCTTCATTCCCAACAACTTCATCTTCACGAACATGATCGCCAACTACTCCCACGCCACGCTCAAAACGGTGTGGGACGGCATCGACTTCACGATCACTTTCAACTCCAACCACAAAAAGGCGGTCCATATCGCCAAGGAGACCGCCAAGAAGTATGCAAAAGGGTATACCGACATCACGCGGAAGCAGCTCAACAGGCTGCGGTCGAAATACAGTCTCAAAAATACGAATGTCGAGCCGAGGGTCTACTCTTTTATCGAAGAAAATGGTATAAGGATCAGTGTCTGGTATCTGACCAACGCCTATGCGACGCTCACGCTTCGCAGTACCATTTCGGCCGAGATACTCGACTTGATCAAAGAGGAGGAGGATATCGTCATCGCCTATCCTTCTCAGCATATCTATCTGGATCGGGCGAAGCAAAAACCGACGCTGCCCGATCTTTCGCAGGGGAGTGAGACTGTATGAAAAAGGTCTATTTCAAAACGTTCGGCTGCCGTACCAATCAGTTCGATACGCAGGTGATGATGGCGAGGCTTGGCCGATACGAAATCGCCCGGGACGAGACGGAAGCCGATGTTATCGTCGTCAACTCCTGTACCGTCACCAACGGCGCCGACAGCGGCGTAAGAGGATACATCAACCAGGCCGCGCGCATCAACCCCCGTGCCCGGCTGCTTTTGACGGGATGTGGCGCCTTCACCAAAGGAGAGGAACTCTTCGAAGCGCAAAAAGTCTCGGGTGTCTTCGGACACAGTGAAAAAGAGAAGATCGTGTCGTTTCTCGACAAAGAAGAGCGCTTTTTCGAGATCGGCGATCTGGAACATGTCGACACCACGGTCGTCGAGCAGTTCGTGGGCAGATCGCGTGCTTTCATCAAGATACAGGAGGGGTGCGATTTTCGGTGCAGCTACTGCATCATCCCCTTTGTGCGCGGGCCTGCCAGAAGCCTGGACGAAGCGCAGATTCTCGAGCAGATACGCCGTCTCGCCGCCAACGGGTTCGGGGAGTTCATACTGACCGGCACCAACGTAGGCAGTTACGGCATCGACAGGGGCACTTCCATCGCGGGGCTGCTCAAAAAAATGAGCCGGATTCGCGGCGTGCGGCGCCTGCGTATCGGTTCGCTGGAACCCGTTCAGATCACGAAGGAGTTCAAAGAGCTTCTGGATGAGCCTTGGATGGCGAAGCACCTTCATATCGCGCTGCAGCACACTTCCGACAGGATGCTTGAAATCATGAACCGCCGCAACAGTTTCGCCGGCGACCTGGAGCTTTTCGAAGAGATCGCATCCCACGGGTACGCGCTGGGAACCGATTTTATCGTCGGCCATCCCGGAGAGGACGACATGGTGTGGCGGGAGGCGATCGAAAGAGTTAAAAAGCTACCGCTGACCCATGTGCATGCCTTCACCTACTCCAGGCGGGACGGCACACCCAGCAGCACCATGAAACCGCAGGTTCCCGGCAACGTCGCCAAAGCGCGGCACAAGGAGCTGACGACACTCGTCAAGGAGAAAAATCTGGCGTTTCGGCGCGCCCTGAAGGGACCGCTGGAGATATTGGTAGAGAGCGAAAAAGCGGGGGAATATGTGGGTCTTGATCAGTATTTCAACAAAATCGCCATTCGCTGTGAGCGGGATATCCGAGGCGAATGGCTCTTTTTGGAGAGTTTCGAAGCCGTAGGGGAGATGAATCGTGGAACTTTCTAAAAAAAACCGGATCATACTGGCAGTTTCGGCGGTTCTGATCGTGGCGATCTTCGCTTTCGCCTATCTGCGCGACCGATCCAGGACGATCGATGCCCAGACGGCGGAGAATCTCATTAGCAACAGTCTCGTGAGCGATGCCGTCATCGAAGGGCCCTATCTCTATTTCAAAAGCGGCGGCGTCCGATACAAAGTTCCCAAGGACGCCGTGGACCTCAAAGAGGTCTACAGCAAAACGGCCGTGACGATCGTCGAACCCAATCCCTACCTGGCCGATGTGATCACAATCGTCATTCTCGCGCTGCTGGTCGCCTACCTGCTGCGCTGGTTGAGAAAGAACCGCGAGATAAAGGAGCAGCAGCTGAGCGAGCAGATCCAGTTCGCCAGCGAACTGCAAAAGCCCGCAGATATCCAGCCCATCATCTCCAATATCACGTTTCAGGATGTAGCGGGCATCGACGAGGTCAAAGAGGAGCTCGAAGAGATCATTGATTTTCTGAAACATCCGAGAAAATATCTCAATTTCGGTATCCGTATGCCGCGTGGCGTCCTGCTGGTCGGACCTCCGGGCGTTGGCAAGACGCTTATCGCCAAGGCGGTGGCCGGGGAAGCGGGTGTGCCCTTTTTCTACCAGAGCGGCGCCTCTTTCGTGCAGATTTACGTGGGCATGGGAGCCAAGCGAGTGCGTGAGCTCTTCAAACGCGCCAAAGCGATGGCTCCCGCCATCGTCTTCATCGACGAGATCGATGCCGTGGGCAAGGCGCGCGGCGGCATGCGCAACGACGAGCGCGAAGCGACCCTCAACCAGCTTCTTACGGAGATGGACGGCTTCGAAGACAGCAGCGGCATCATCGTTATCGCGGCCACCAACAAGATCGAAATGCTCGACGATGCGCTGCTGAGGCCGGGACGATTCGACCGCAGAGTCTTCGTGTCGCTTCCGAACAAGGAGGAACGCAAATCGATTCTGAAAATCTATTTGGCCAACAAACCCCATTACGTGGATCTGGACGAGATCGCCGAGATGACGGTGGGTTTCAGCGGTGCCGCACTCTCTTCCCTGGTCAACGAAGCGGCGATTCACGCGCTGAAAAACGGAAAAAAAATCATCGAAATCGAAGATTTTCTCGCCGTCAAGGACAAGGTGCTACTGGGAAAAAGGAAGATTCTGACCTACTCCGATGAAGAGAAGCGTATCCAGGCGGTCTATCAGGCGGCAAAAGCGGTGATGGCCTACTGGCATGATATCAGCTTTTCGAAAATCGGCCTTCTGAGCGACCATTTTCAGCACTCCGAAAAGGAGATTGTCTCGAAGTCTGAGATTCTCAACCGAATCAAGGTGCATCTGGCGGGAGACATGATGATGCACTACCATTTCCACGAACACTACACCAACGCCGCCAACGACCTCAAAGAGGCGCGTCTGCTTGCCCAGGACATGGTGGAACACTACGGCATGGGTGAGCATTTCGGTGTCGATATCGCCGATGTCGAGAAGATACTCGAAGATGCACGGCTCGATGTGGAGGGATTCATCGGCCGGATGGAGACGGGAATTCTGAAACTGGCGGACGAGATTTTAAAACGGGAAATCGTCACAAAAGAGGATGTCAAAGAGATTCTGCATGATCTTTTTTAGCGGTTTCTCTCTAAAAGGCGAAAAGAAGATTTTCTCGGAGTATCTGGAAAGATACGGGAAGAATCCCTACGTCGTGGCGGGATTCAGCTACGGTGCGATCAGAGCGCTGGAGTACGCCGTCGCCTCACAGAAGAGAATCGACAGGCTCATTCTGCTCTCTCCGGCCTATTTCAAAGAGGTGTCGAAAGCCTTCGTCAAAACCCAGATGGTGCATTACCGAAAAGATCCCGATGCCTATATCGAAAAATTTTTGGCAAACGCCGCTTCTCCCGCCTCTTTCGATCTGGATCCCTTCCGGTCGGACTCCACTCCCGAAGAGCTCGAGGAGCTTCTGGGGTATGAATGGCCGTCGGCGCATTTTAAGACCCTGCTGGCCCGGGGCGTGAAGATCGAAACGTTTCTGGGAGGAGAAGACAGAATCGTCGATGCCCACAAGGCGCATCGTTTCTTCAAACGATACACGACGAGCTATCTGTTCAAACCTTTTGGCCACCTTCTTCGCTGAAAAGGACAAATGTGTACCTGTAGGGTGAGCCGGAGGTTCCCAAAACGATGGTGTCACCGTCTTCGATTTCCGTCCGCTCCGTATCAGAATCGCCGCCGATGCGTTTTTCGTTGACCCCTGTGCCGCACTTGCTTCCGTCGTCGATGACATAATATTTTCCATCCTCTTCCACGATCTGCAGATGGTCTCTTGAAATCTGCAGTCTCTCACCAAAATCGATCAGGTAGATATCGTTGGTAGGAACGCTTTTCATGCCGTGTTTGAAGCGCTCCTTGACGATGATGTGACCGTGATCGTCGACTTCGACACGCGATTCGCGTCCTATCCGGTAGGGAAATTTCCATATGGGAATCATGTCGTCAAACTGGTTTTTGATCGGAATCGCCGCAGCCGCCTGGTCGGTCTGGGCCAGCAGGACCGCCCTGGGAAGAAACTGTCGCTTGATAGCCTCTTTGTCGATACTCTGTTGCATGGATAGCTCCGTTTTTCATCAATTTTACCAGTGGTTCACTTATACCCGTATCAACGGAAGAGAAGGAAGGAGGATTTTGTGAAAGATTCGCGCTAATTTTGGTAAAATAGAACCAAAAACAGGATGTTTGAAATGGATAAAATCAGGGTCGGTGTCGTCACGGCGAGCGACAGGGCAAGTGCAGGGATTTACGAGGATGTCTCGGGCGTGGCCATCATGGATACGCTCAGGGAGTATCTGCAAAACGATATCGAGTTTCTCTACCGCTGCATCCCCGACGAGCAGAAAGCGATCGAAGCGGCACTCAGGGAGCTGGCCCGTGAAAAGGAGTGCGATCTGATCGTTACGACAGGCGGCACAGGTCCCGCTCCAAGAGACGTGACGCCGGAAGCGACGGAGGCGGTTTGCGAGAAGATGATGCCAGGCTTCGGGGAGCTGATGCGGCAGGTGAGCCTGCAGTACGTGCCCACGGCGATTCTGAGTCGACAGACAGCCGGTATCTGCCACAAAAGTCTCATCATCAATCTGCCCGGCAAACCGAAATCGATCCGGGAGTGTCTGGATGCCGTCTTTCCGGCGGTTCCGTACTGCATCGATCTGATCGGCGGCCGGTATATGGTGACGGATGAGAATGTGATCAAAGCTTTCAGGCCGAAAGGATCGTAGCCGGCAGGAGCATCGAGATTGCACCGAATGCGGTCAAGAAGGTCGAAAAGAAAAAGAGAAAGGATGACGGCGCTATCGGCCGTAAAAGGCCTGTTTGCTTTCGTTTAGAACCCGGCCTTGCCGGCGAAGCAAAAGGAGTGGGAGCGCAGGTGTCGGGACTTTGATTCGGTACCGTACGATTTAAAATGGCAAAAAAGAAAAAAAAATTCATCAAATACAATCAGACCATCCGGAAAATTTTCGGTGGGGAAGGATTCGACGAGGGCATCACGCGGGTACCCCTCGACAATCTCATCGAAATGGCGATGATACTTTCGCTCAAAGAGCAGCATCTGACAAAAGCGGACCTGGTCCGGGCATTCCGGCGCCTGTGGTCGAGCGGTGATGTCGCCGACAGAGCGCTGATTACCGAATACCTCAAATCTTTGGATACCACCTTCAAGTCAGACAAGAGCGTCACGAGCAACGAAGCCCGGATGGAGAAGATCGACGAGATTCTCGCACAGATCGAACACACGCCCGCAGAAGAGGTGGCGCTCAAAGAGCAGTTCGAAGAGGTCCGCCTGAAAAAGATCACCCCCAAAAGGATCGCCAAAGCACTGCTGAAACTCCGTAACGCCAAAAAACGGTCCCGCCTGGAGGAGGCGTTCGACGGCTCTTTTGACGAAGCCGGGCGCTTTCTCTTCTTTCACTCCTTCCGTTTCAGGATATTCGAGGAGGATTTCCACAAAATCGTTCAGCTTACGTGTATGCCTTTCGAGGATGAAGAGATTGCGCATCTGGATGAAGCGGCGCTGAAGGAGCGTCTGAAACAGTGCAAAGAGAAGGCGATCGAAAAAAAGAGGAGGGAGATCGACCTTTTTTTGCAGAAGGCATCCGGCCCCAACCGCTATCTGAGCCAAGAGGAGGTGCTGCAGACCATCAAACGGATACCGGAAGAGTGCGACTTTCTTTTCGTTCCGGTACCGGAACCCTTTTTGCGCCGAATCCTTTTCGAACAGTTCGAAATTTCCGAAGCGGAAATGCTCGCCGAGTCGATACGCCTCTTCAGGGATATGGAGAAAACTCTTTTCGGAAAAGAGGAGTGGAGAGTCCGCTACAAACTTGTTCTGGAAGTTCAGAAGCGCTGGCTGTATCAGAGCATCTGGGACAACGCTCCTTTGCAGATCGACGAAGATTTCGAGCTCAGGCGGGTCGAAGTGGAGGCACAGTTCGATGCGGAACTGGCGGCACTGAAGAGTGCACTGCTTCACGAGGCCGAGGGGCTGGATCTGCACGAAGAGGAGATAGAGACGATCATCGCCCATGCGATCATCGACGCGATCGCCCGCAAGGAGATTCTGGAGATACCCTACAAGACCCTCAAGACGATCAACCGCCATTTCGCCCGCCAGATCGAGGGGCTGAAACTCAAAAAACAGCGGGAAGAACTGCTGGCGCGCACCATACGGGATTTCAAGAACCTCTTTCCCTTGGCAAGAGAGATGGATCGCCGACTGATTTTCCATGTCGGTCCGACCAACAGCGGCAAAACCTATGCGGCGATGGAGCGTCTCAAGAAAGCGGATACCGGCTACTACCTGGCACCGCTTCGTCTGCTGGCGCTGGAAGGGTACGAGACGCTGCTCAAATCGGGCATACCGGCCTCACTCGTCACCGGGGAAGAACAGCTGATCGACGAAGAGGCGGCCCATATCAGCTCGACGATCGAAATGGCCAATTACCAGATCGAAGTGGATGTCTGTGTCATCGACGAGGTTCAGATGATCGACGATCCCGATCGCGGGTGGGCCTGGGCCAACGCCATCATCGGTATTCCCGCCCACACCGTTATCATGACGGGAAGCGAAGACGCCCTCGAGGCAGTGAAGGAGCTGGCGTCGTGGCTGGAGGAGGATCTGGAAGTGGTCCGTTTCGAGCGCAAGGCGCCGCTGATTCTCCATCATCATCCCGCATCGCTCAAAAAGCTTGAGCCCTCCACCGCCATCGTCGCCTTTTCGCGCCGGGACGTTCTGGCGTTCAAAGAGCAGCTCAGCGGCCGGTACGACGTCTCCGTGGTCTACGGGAACCTCAGTCCGGAGGTGCGCAGGGAAGAGGCGAGGCGTTTCAGGGAAGGAGAGTCGCAGATTCTCGTGGCCACCGACGCCATCGCCATGGGGCTCAACCTGCCGATCAAGACGATCCTCTTTGCCAGGGATTCCAAATTCGACGGGCAGAGCCGGCGGCTTCTGACCCCTTCGGAAATCCGTCAGATCGCGGGGCGGGCAGGGCGGTACGGTCTGCACGAAGAGGGGTATGTGGGTGCCTTGACGGCGCCGGTGCTCCAGACCGTTACGGAGCTGATCGACGAACCGGCTCCGCCGATACGAGGACCCTATCGTGTCATGGCCAATTTCGAGCATATCGAGCTGATCGCCAAAATCATCGAGACCGAAAGTCTCTCCGAAATACTCGGGTTTTTCGTCAAGCATATGCGGTTCGACGGCCCGTTTGTCGCCGCCAACATCGAAAACATGCTCGAAATCGCCAAGATGGTCGATCTCTACCACCTCGATCTGAAGTCCAAATATCATCTCGCCTGCGCGCCACTGAGCCTTGGGTCGCCCTATCTTGAGAGCGTCTTCCACCGCTATCTGATCGCTTTGGAGAGGAAAGAGCCGATCCCCTTCGCTGTTCCCGAAGATCTTCCCGGCATCGCCCAGACGTCGGATATGCTTTTTGAAGCGGAGGAGAGGGTAAAAGAGATATCCCTCTACCTCTGGCTCTCCTACCGCTTTCCCGATGCCTTCGTCGATACACAGAACGCACTGCAGGCCCGTGAAATACTCAACCGGTTCATCGAGCGTTCACTGCGCAAGGGAGTTTTCGCAAGGGCATGCAAACGGTGCGGCAAACCCCTGCCGCCCCATTTCCGCTTCGGTATCTGCCAGGAGTGCTTCCGAGGGGGGCGACAGATCAAAAGATAGTGGATGCGCCGCTTGCTCCTTTGGGGAATCCGATTCGGTATCCCGTTTAATCAATTATTCATTTGATTAATATTACAATGGTTGAATCACCATAAAAGGATAGGCTCATGAACGTACTGCATCCCCCATTTGTCCATTTTGTCATTGCATTGCCACTGGCGGCATTTTTTTCCCAAGTGACATATTTGGCGACCCTGGACAAAACCTATTCGAAAGCCGCGACAAGAATCCTGGCGCTTTCGCTGCTTATATCGCTGTTTGCCCTGTATGGAGGTTTCCTCGATGCGGAAAAGATTCTGGCCGATCACGATATTCTCGAGAAGGGAGTCGCTGTTCTTAATAGCCATAAAACGTTCGGTTTCATAGTGGTAGGCTTTCTTGCATTGACAACATTTTTGAAATGGCTGGCGACCAACAAAGATCTCGTGATGCTTGAGAAGATTTCACTTCTGCTTATCATCCTTACAATCATCGCCACACTTTATCAGGGCAATCACGGCGGTTCTCTGGTTTATAAATATTCTGCCGGTATCGATAACAGAATAGTGAACCAGAGAGTGGAAGAGAGTCAAAAAAACTGGGAAAATTGAAAACAATCCCTCATTTGACTTCACAGGAGCTCAAAAAACTTTAGCGCTTCCTCTTCCGCATCTTCCAGGGTAGCAAGATCGATTTCCCCCTTTTCGACTCTCTCCTGGAGGCTTTTTTTGATGAAATCGAACGCCCGTTGTCTGGCCGTTTCGATATCGTCGACATAGGCACAGCCGTTGAAGCTGTAGGGCCGTTCGTTTTCGATGCAAACGACGGCTCCCTCCACCTCTTTCTCCAGAAATTCCGCCACTTCCCGCGCATTGATGCCGAATTCGCAACTGTACCAGATCAGATCGTCGAGCTCTTTGTCCAAAAATTCGGTGATGCCGTCAGCCGTGGTGTCCTGATAGAGGGCGAAAGGCTCGTTGGCTGCCAGAAGCTCCTGCCAGGCGCGTCCTGCGTAGATGGCGATTTTATCCCCCTCGTCTTTCACTTCGTAGTTGTCTGTGAGTATTTTGGCCAGTGGAGTCGGCCTGGAAACGGCCGTGCCCACCAGGGATTTGGGCGTGCCGACGAAAATGTAGGGCTGAGAGGGTAGATCACCCGATGCGTCGAGGATGTCGCCGCCCAGGGTGATGGCGATCGGCTTTTGCGCATTGACGGCGTCAAGAAAGCTCTTTTTGTCGACTTTTATATCGTGATTGAGAAGATTGTAAAAGGTCATCGGTTCTCCATTTGTGTTGGCATGTGGATGCTGTGCAACCTCAGCTGTCGATTGTAATAAAAAAGCAACAGAGCGACCTTTTCTCTCCCTTTTAACTTGCGGTTTTCAATTTTTTACTATCCGATGAATTTGCCGCTTCGCAGCCGCTGCGCCTCCATCAGTTCGATCTCCCTGGCACCGGATACGACGATGTTGCTGTCGGGAACGTAGTCGAGCATTTCGTCGCGTCCCTCGTAATGGATGGAATTGAGGATGACCCGCATGACATTGAGGCGGGCGAGATGCTTGTTGTCGGAGCGGATGATGGTCCAGGGGGCGATGGTGGTGTGGGTGTGTTTGAGCATCTCATACTTCATGTTGGTGAAGTCGTCCCACCGCTCCTGTGCCTGCAGGTCGACTTCGCTCAGTTTCCATTGGCGCAGAGGGTCGGTCTTGCGACGTTCGAAACGGCGGCGCTGTTCCTCTTTCGTCACACTGAAATAGAGTTTGATGAGTATGATGCCGTTGCGGACCAGTCCCTTTTCGAAGCTTGGGGTGTCTTCGATGAATGTCCGGTATTCCTCGGGTGTGCAGAAACCGAATACCGGTTCCACCATTGCGCGGTTGTACCAGCTGCGGTCGAAAAGCACGATTTCGCCGCCCCGGGGAAACTGCTCCACGTAGCGCTGGAAATACCACTGTGTCCTCTGCTCTTCGGTCGGTTTGCCCAAAGCGACGACACGGTAATGTTTTTCGTTCATGTAGCGGGTGACACGGCGAATCGTTCCTCCCTTGCCCGCGGCGTCCCGTCCTTCAAAGAGAATGATCATTTTCAGCTTATTGATTTCCAGATGTTTCTGAAGTTTGATGAGTTCTGCCTGGTAGGGTTTGAGTTCCTCGGCCTCGAGATACTTCCTTATCGCCTTTTTCTTTTTCAAAAGAACCGGCAGCGGGTCGCTGTTGCCGCATACTTCCACGTCTTCGAATTCTTTCAACTCTTCCATCGTTTCATTCTTTTTGGCCAAAACACAACCTCCTCTTTATCTTTTTTTATTGTATCATTTTAAGACTCAATAAGAGGCTAAAGAATGGATTATAAAAAGATTGAGGAATTGATCGGACGAATCGAAGCGGCGGAGAGTGAACTCTACCGGGAGCTGGCCGGGGAGACGAAAACGATCACATGCGATTTTGCGGAAGAATATATCCCTCTTTGGACCTATATTCGCCGGGGGAATCCTAAATATGCGCTTTCGGCCCCCATAATCTACGCCATGATCGTGCCGGCACTCGTCATGGATGCCTCCGTTACGGTCTACCAGGCGACCTGTTTCCCCCTCTACGGCATTCCGAAGGTCGCAAGAGGCGACTACATCGTTTTCGACAGACACCGTCTGAGCTATCTCAACGCCCTTCAGAAACTCAACTGCGTCTATTGCGCCTACTTCAACGGGCTGATCGCCTATGTCCGGGAGATCGCTTCGAAAACCGAGCAGTTCTGGTGTCCGATACGCCACAGCAGGCGCATACGGGGTCCCCACCGCCGCTACTGGCACTTCCTGCGATACGGTGACGGCAAAGATTTGAAAAGGAGATGGATGAAAATGCGTGAAACATTGAGGGACGAGGAGAAACAGTAGTGGATATCAAAGCGTGTCTGAACGAGTACATCAAAGAACTTGAAAACGAGGTGATGAAGATTGTCTCGAATCCAAGAACCGACAAAAAGACGAAAAACCTGGCCATGAAACCTTTGACGAGCAAGAAACAGATCATCCTCAACACGATCGACGCTCTCGATCTGGTGGACAGGGTGCATGCAGAAGAGATGGCAAAAGCGGATGATTTTCAATCGTGAGCCGTCACTTTGGAGCGCTCCCATGGTTTTTACGTGATAGAAGGCGCCGTGGAAGCGCCTCTTTCTTCTACCGCGACATTTCAGATCTGTGTGAGCTGTAACAGTTCCGCTTCGATTTTCTCCAGTTTCTTCTTCGCGTCCTCGAGGGCCTTTCGGTTCTCTTCGACCACGTGGGCGGGAGCGTTGGCGACGAATTTTTCGTTTTTGAGCATGCCCGAGAGTTTGACGACCTCTTTGGTCAGTTTGCTCTGCTGTTTTTCAAGACGCTCCAGTATGGGTTGCAGATCGATATCCGTCAGGGGCAGATAGACCTCCATGTGGTCGCTGACGTCGGTAATGGCATTTTCAACCTTTTCGTCCACAAACGTCACGTTTTCCGTTTTGGCAAGGAGCCGGATAAAAGGGGCGGCGAGTTTTCCGTCCATCGCCGCGTCCGGCTTGACATAGGCGATTTCGATCTTTTTGCCCGGCATATCCACTGTCGCTTTCGCCCGGCGTATGGCTACGATCGCCTCGATGATAAGGGAAAATTCCCGTTCGATCGATTCGTCCCGCGGCAGATTCTCGGGGTAGGGCATCACCATGATGGAGCCCTCTTTTTGGACGGTCGTTTCCGAGAGCCTGTGCCAGAGGTATTCGGTGATGAAAGGCATGAAGGGGTGCAGCAGCTTCATCGCCTCTTTGAAGATGGCCCCCAGCTCCGCGACACTCTCTTTGCTCGCCTTGCTCAGCTCGATGCCCCAGTCGCAGAACTCTCCCCAGAGGAAACGGTAAAGGGTCGTGGCGGCGTCGTTGAAACGGTACTGGTCGATGAAGCCCCTTGTCTCTTCGACAGCGAGCGAGAACCGGGAAAGAATATAGCGGCCCAGCGGCGTTTTGACTTCGATCTCTTCGAGGTTTTCGAAGCGGGGCACATTCATCTGCAGGTATTTCGCGGCATTGTAGAGCTTGTTGGTGAAATTCCTACTCTGGTCCAGCTTCTCGCTGCTTAGCCGGATGTCCCGGCCCTGTACGGCCAGGACGGCGAGAGTGAAGCGAAGCGCGTCGGCGCTGTACTGCTCGATCGTATCGAGGGGATCGATGACGTTGCCGCGGGATTTGGACATTTTGTTGCCATGCTCGTCCCGTACGAGGGCATGGAGATAGATATCTTTGAAAGGGAGCTCTTTCATGAAATGCTCTCCCATCATGATCATTCTCGCAACCCAGAAAAAGAGGATGTCGAAACCAGTGATCAGAAGGTCGTTGGGATAGAAGTTTTCGATGTCTCCCTCGTTCCATTTGACACCTTTGAGGGCCTCGCCGTTGCCCCAACCCAGTGTCGAAAAAGGCCAGAGAGCCGAACTGAACCAGGTGTCCAGAACGTCGGGGTCCTGCGTCATGCGGGTGCTGCCGCATTCGGGACATTTTTCGGGGTGTTCGTTCTCGTCCGCCCATTCATGGCCGCAGTCGTTGCAGTAGAAGACCGGAATGCGGTGTCCCCACCAGAGCTGGCGGCTGATGCACCAGTCTCTGAGGTCGCTCATCCATGCGTTGTAACTGTTGATCCAGTGGGGCGGGAAAAATTTCGCCTCACCGGCATTGACTTTTTCGATGGCTCTGGTCGCTATCTCCTTTTTGACGAACCACTGTTTGGAGATATAGGGTTCGACAACGTTGTGGCAGCGGTAGCAGTGGCCCACCTGATGGCGATGCTCCTCTGTTTTTTCGATGTATCCCTCCTCATAGAGGCGCTTGACGATTTTCTCTCTCGCGTCGAGCCTTTCGTGACCTTCGAACTCGCCGGCGAATTTGTTGAGAATCCCTTTTTCATCGAACACCGTGATAAAATCGAGGTTGTGGCGTTTTCCGACTTCGTAGTCGTTGGGGTCGTGGGCGGGGGTGACTTTGACCACGCCCGTTCCGAACTCCATATCGACATGTTCGTCGGCGATGATCGGAATTTCACGGCCGATCAGCGGCAGCCGCACCTTTTTGCCGATCAGATGCTTGTAGCGCTCATCGTCGGGATGGACCATGACGGCGGTATCGCCGAAATAGGTTTCGGGCCGGGTCGTTGCGACGACGACGAAGCCCTCTTCATCCGCCAGCGGATAGCGGATGTGATAGAGTTTTCCGTCGTGTTCCTCATACTCGACTTCGATGTCGCTCAAAGCACCGTCGTGGGTACACCAGTTGACCATGTAGTTTCCCCGGACGATGAGCCCCTCTTCGTAAAGCTGCACGAAAGCTTTTCGCACGGCGTTTTTGAGCCCTTCGTCCATCGTGAAGCGTTCACGGCTCCAGGCGGGTGAGACGCCGAGCTTGCGCATCTGGTGGACGATCATGCCGCCGCTGTGCTCTTTCCACTCCCAGACCCGCTGAAGAAACGCTTCGCGCCCCAGGTCCTCTTTGGTTTTTCCTTCGGCCAGCAGCTGCTTTTCAACGACATTCTGTGTCGCGATGCCCGCATGGTCCGTCCCCGGCTGCCAGAGGGTTCTGTAACCGTCCATGCGCTTGTAGCGTACGATGATATCCTGCAGCGTGAAAGTGAGTGCATGCCCGATATGAAGACTTCCCGTGACGTTCGGAGGCGGCATCATGATGCAAAAATTGCGGCCGGGTTTTTGAATCGCCCGGTTGCCGTCGATTTCGAAACAGCCGCCGCTTTCCCAGATGTTGTAAAATTGCTCTTCGATTTCGTGGGGATCGTACCCTTTTTTCTCGCTCATTCAATGCCCTCAAATGTAAAAAATTAAACGCGATTATATCCAATTGCGGGTAACATTCCGGTTAAAGGATGCAAGAATGAAAAAGAACCGCAGCGAAACCATGACAAAGGAAATGTTCGACCCATGCCCCTGTCGCGTCTGAATCCCGAACAGCTGGAGGCGGCCAGAGCGCCCTTTGGCCACAACCTCATCATCGCCTCCGCCGGCACCGGGAAAACATCCACGATCGTCGGGCGTATCGGCTTTTTGCTCTCCGAAGGGGTGGCGCCGGAAGAGATTCTTCTGCTGACATTCACCAACAAGGCGGCGGCGGAGATGATCGAGCGTGTGGCGGGCTATTTTTCACGTGAGACAGCCGGAAAGATCGAAGCCGGCACTTTCCATGCCGTGAGCTACCGGTGGCTGAAGAGGATGGAGCGCCCCATCATACTCAAGCAGCCTTCGGAGCTCAAGACACTCTTTCGAAGCATCTACGAAAAACGCCAGTTTCACCATGTGGGAGCCGAAGCGCAGCCTTTTTCGGCCAACTATCTCTACGATCTCTACTCCCTCTTTCAGAATGCGACGATGGAGCCTTTCGAGGAGTGGTTCCCGAAACGGCACGAGGGGCAGGAACCCTATGTGGATATCTATCTCGATATTATCCGGGAGTTCGAGGAGACGAAAAAGGAGTTCGGTTTCGTCAATTTCAACGACCTGCTCATTCTGATGCGCGAAGCGCTCGGCGAGAGAAAGCTCCCCTACAAAGAGGTGCTCATCGACGAGTATCAGGACACCAACGAACTGCAAGGCTCGCTGATCGATGCGATGCGTCCCCCGTCGCTCTTCTGTGTCGGCGACTACGATCAGAGTATCTATGCCTTCAACGGCGCGAATATCCACATCATCGGCTCGTTCACGAAAAAGTTTCCCGACGCCAGGGTTTTCACTCTTTCGAAAAACTACCGCTCCACGGCTCCCATTCTCTCTTTGGCCAATACGGTGATCGAGCACAACGAGAGGATCTACCCCAAACAGCTCGAAGTGGTCAGGGAAGGGAGTGCGCAGATGCCGAAGCTTCTTATTTTCGACAATCTGATGCAGCAGTACGAATCGATCGCGCAGCTCATTCGTCGAAGCACGACGCCCCATCACGAGATTGCCGTCATTTTCCGAAACAATGCTTCCGCCGACGGGATCGAAGCGATGCTCAGGGAACAGAACATCTCGTGCCGCCGCAAAGGAGGACGGAGTTTTTTCGATGCGAAAGAGGTGAAAGCCGCGCTCGATCTGGCGACACTGGTGGCGAATCCGAAAGATTTGATGGCTTTTATTCACATATTCGATTATGCCAGGGGAATCGGCAGCGCCACCTCCAGGGAGCTTTTCGAAGGGCTCGTGGCTCTGGGGGATGGGAATATGTTCGAGGGGATGTTCCGTCCCAAAGCGATGACCAACCCTTTCAAAGCGCGGGCGACAAACTACCAGCTGGGGCTTTTCGACCATCCCACACAGATCGGCTCGGTCTCTCGCTTCGCGCATATGGGGCTCGATGAAAATTTTCTGGCCCATCCGATTCTCAAACATCCGGCACTCAACAGCGACGGCGTCCGGTTCATTGACGATTTTTTCAGACTGATGGGATCGCTTCGGGCCAAAAAGCAGCCCCAGTCGATCGTGCGTGCCATTCTCTCCTCGCCTCTTTACGCTTTTGTCGCAGACCAGTTGGCCTCCCGGCGTGCTACGCTCAAAAACGGGGAGATCGATCCGGCGAAAAAAGAGGAGTCGATGGAGAGAATCCGACGCAAAGGGGTGCTGCTAATCCAGCTGGCTTCAGCCTACAATACCCTCGAAAAGTTCATCAATGCCATGGTGCTCGGAGGCAGGGAGCTGAGTGAAGGGGAGGGTGTCAATCTCCTGACAGTCCATGCGAGCAAAGGGCTTGAATTCGACGAGGTATATGTGATCGACCTGATGGACGGCCGGTTTCCCAACAGAAAACTCGCAAGCGGTGCCGGGGAGATCGAAGAGGAGAGGCGACTCTTCTACGTAGCCGTCACACGGGCTAGAGACATGCTTTACCTCTCTTACGCAAAACACGACAGTTTCAAAGATACCGATTTTTTCCCTTCCCAGTTTCTCTACGAAGCCGGTCTTTTGAAAAAAGACCGGACCTACGAGAGGCTCAAAGGGCTCAGTGGCCTTTGACGGCGCGAGCCATATCCCACATCGGCAGGAAGATACCCAGAGCGAGCAGAAGAACGAGCGCGGCGATGATAGCCAGCATGATCGGTTCGATGTAGGATGACATGTTGTCGAGAATGTGGTTGAAACGCATACGGTAGTAGTCGGTGACTTTGCGCATCATATTGTCGAGCTGGCCGCTGCTTTCACCGGCCGAAATCATCTGGATGATCATGTTTTCGAAGACACCGGTGTCCTTGAAGGCCTCGGTGAGGCTGATACCCCGGGAGACCGAGACCTTGACCGCTTCGAGCTTTTCACGCATGACCGCATTGTCGATCATACCCGTGGCCGTATCGAGCGCGTCGGCAATGGGAATACCGGCATGGACCAGTTCGGTGAAGACGATGGAGAAGCGGTTGAGAGTCGCAAAGAAGATGATATCTTTGATCAGATAGGTTTTAAGCATCAGTTTGTCGGCTTTGTACTTGAAGTTGTCGTTGTTCCTGTACAGGTAGAGAATGATCACGATGAAAGTGACAAGGCCGGCAAGCACGAGCAGTCCGTAATTGCTCATGACATATTCGATGCCCAGAAGAATTTTGGTCGGAAGCGGCAGTTCCGCATGGAATTTTTCGAAGATCGATTTGAATTTGGGCACGACGACCATGATCAGAATGGTAAAGGCGATCGCCATGGCGCCCAACGTGATCATCGGGTAGCGCATCGCCTTTTTGAATTTCGCGACGTTTTCTTGAATCTCTTCGAGAATGTCCGCCAGGCTCGAGAGGGCATCGGCCATATTACCCGTCTGTTCTCCCAGTTCGATCATCGCCAATGTGATGCCTCCCACATCGTATCGGTATCGCCTGAACGTTTCAGAAAGGCTCAGACCCGCGTTGATGTTTTCCGAAGCCTGCTGCAGGATCTCTTTGAGTTTGGCATCGTTGGTGGCGTTGGCGATTTCGTTGAGTGCGTCATGGATGGAGATGCCGGCATTGGTCATGACTGCCAGCTGGCGAATGGCTGCGATGAGATTTCTGGGTTGGACCTTTTTGTTGGCCACGGTGGATCTGAACTGGGAGATGAACTCCTTGATCGTGGCGTCAATGGGAGCGGAGATCTCTCTGACCCGAACCAGGGTGCCCTGATAATCCTTTTTCGTCTTTTTGATGGCATCGGCCCTGTTGAGAGCCTTGAGAATGATGTTGCGTCTCGTGCCCCGGACCAAAAGTGTAACTTGATAATATTTCATGATAACCTCGCAACTCGTAATACTTCTTCGATGGTCGTATGCCCTTCCAGGGCCTTTTTGACTCCATCCTCGATCATGGAGACGAATCCCTGCCTCAAAGCCTCTTCTGTCAGTTCCGCTTTTGAGGCTTCCCGTGCGATCATGCTTGTGAGTGTTTCATTGACGCGCAGAACCTCGCTGATCATTTCCCGTCCGCTGTATCCCGTTCCCTGGCACTCTTTGCAGCCTGTTCCTTTGTAGAACTGATAGTTTTCCGGAATGTATTCCTGGAGTTCTTCAATGATATGATCGGGAATTTCGACAGCTTTTTTACAGTAGGGACATATTTTGCGAACCAGGCGCTGCGCCTCGATGGCAATCAGTGAACCGCTGATGAGATAGGGTTCGATTCCCATGTCGGCCATACGGGTGATGGCACTGATCGCGTCGTTGGTGTGAAGCGTGGAAAGCACGAGGTGTCCGGTGAGTGCCGCCTGCACAGCGATACGCAGAGTCTCCTGGTCGCGAATCTCACCGATCATGATGATATCGGGGTCCTGCCTCAAAATCGAACGAAGCGCACTGGCGAAGGTGAGTCCCACTTTCGTATTGACCTGAACCTGCTGTACGAGATTCATCTGGTATTCGACGGGATCTTCGACGGTGATCAGTTTTTTGTCCACGCTTTTGAGGTTGTTGAGAGCCCCGTAGAGTGTCGTGGTTTTACCGCTTCCTGTCGGTCCCGTGACCAGGACGATTCCGTAGGGAATTTTCAGGGCGTCGTTGAAAATTTTGAAGTTGTGCGGGCTCATGCCGGCATCTTCGAGGCGTATCATCACTTTCGATTTGTCGAGAATTCGCATGACGATCGATTCGCCGTTCATGATGGGGAGCGTAGAGACACGGAAATCGAATTCACGGTTCATGATCGTGGCCGAAAAGCGGCCGTCCTGGGGTTTGCGTCTTTCGGCGATATCGAGATTGGACAGAAGTTTCAAGCGTGAGGAGAGGGGAGGGTAGATGTCTTTGTCAAACCGGAAACTCTCTGTCAGCATCCCGTCGATACGGCTTCGGACGATACAGCTGTTCTCTGTCGGTTCGATGTGGATGTCGCTGGCACGGCCGATGATGGCGGATTTGAGAATCACTTCGATCAGCTTCAAGATGGCCGAAGATTCGCTCGCTTCCGTGGCGGAGGCGCTTTCTGAGATCTCTTCGCGTATTTCGTTGACCAGACCTTTGATGCTTTCGGACATCTCGAGACGGTTGAGATGATAGGCGATCTGGCTGGGTCTGGAGAGTGCGACGATGACGGGTTTTTTGGGGAATGCCCGCTGGATCGTCTCCTGTGCGCTGAAATCGAAAGGGTCTTTGAATACGACAGTGACATTGAGATCACTCTCTTTGACCGGCAACGCGCCGATTTTTTCCAGTTTCTGCATAGGAAGTCTCGAGATGAGGCGCAGGTCGATATCGATCTCGTCGAGATTGATATACTCCATTTTCATCAGTTCGGAGAGATGCTTCAAAATCGTATCTATATTGATCGCTCCGCCCTCTTTTTCGAGCATTTCCAGGGAGAGATTGCCTTTGCGTACCTCGTCGGCGATGAGTTTGTAAGCCTGCTCCGCATTGACGATGTTGTGGTCGATAAGAGACCGGAGCGTGATCTTTTTCGTTTTTTTGCTTTTGATGAGTTCGGCTATCTGCTCTTTGGTTACCAGTCCATGTGCAATAAGCAGTTCTACTATTTTACCCATACTTTACCAATACCTGTGTTTTTTCAAAAGATGATTGTCGAGTCGCTCCTCTATCACCATTTTGGGAGCGCCTTTTCCGTATTCGCAATAGAGTACGTAAAGCATCTGTGGTCTCTTTTTGGAATTGAAATAGTATTTGTCATCCACCTTTTTATACTCTTTTCGCGTGTACATGTCAAATACTTCCGAGAGGATGTAGTCGGTTTTGGGAAGTCTCAGGTGGGTGATGTCCACATTGTCCAAGAGTGCATGGTAAAGGAGCTTTTTTTGAAGAATGATCGTAGCGAAATAGCTGGCGTTCGCACGCTCCGTTTTCGTATGCCTCAGACCGGTCATGGGCACAGCCAGGCGGTCGATGTAGTCTGATCTGAGGCAGGAAAAACCGTACAGCATCAGAAACTTGGAGTTTTTCTTGTACCGGTTGAAAATTTTCAGGCCGAGATGGCACGCCTTGGCATACTGTTTTTGCGTATAGAGAGAATAGAGTGTTTCCAGTTCCGATGCGTAAAGCGATGTTGTGACATAAAGAGGCAACAGAAGAAGCGAAATTTTTTTCACAGGCCACTCTCCAGGGTTTGAAGATAGGATTTGACTTTTTTGGATGAGTACTGGTTGAGATAGATACGCAATGCATTGATCGCATCCTCTTTCTGTCCAAGTTTAACTTTCGCCTGGGCGAAAAGCAACCAGCTCTCTTCACTGGAAGGATCGAGAGAATTTGCCACGATGCTCCACCGGACGGTTTCGTTGTAGTTGCCTTTTTTGTAGAAGCTCTGTGCAATATAGGTGGCAAGCTTCGGATCTCTTTTCTGATTGAAACGTTCGATCAGATATTCGAGAGTGTTGTTGGTCCGTTTCGTCTGGATGAGCAGAGAGGATTTTCTTTTGGGTTCGACCTGAACGGACACGGCGTTTGTCTGTTTCGCCGGGACCGGTTCGATCTCTTCCAGTCTCGGTTTTTTCGTCTTTTTTTCCGCTCTGGATGTTTCGTTTGCAACCGGAATCACTTCCTGCTTGACAGGCGTGTTCGAAACGGGCTTCTCTTCTTTCAGCGATGCTTTGAACTCGCTGAGAAATGCCGTATCGGGATTGAGGACGACCGATGCTTCCCCGGTTTTCGGAGTCGGGGCTTTTTCTCTTTTTTCGGTAGGTTGGACGGTTGCGGGCTTTACAGCGGCCAGAGCCGGTTTTTCGGGAAGCTGTGTCGATGCCGATACCGGTTCCGGTGATCTCGTCCGCTCCTGCGCTTTTTCATGCTTTTTTGCAACGGGAGCCGCTGTCGGTTTTTTCCCGACGACTCTTTCAGACTGCTCCAAAGAGGGAAAAAGCGTGCGGATTTCCGGCCACAAGAGTGTGGCTGCCGCGCCTCCGCCAAGAAGCAGCAGAGTGACGACGAGCGGGCGGAACTGCTTGAGTTTGTAGCGTCGCCACTCTTTTTCCAACTGTTCGATTTCAAGCATGGATATATCCCAGTTTCAAAGCGGACATTTCGATAAATTTGTTTTTGATCGTACGGTGGGCGATTTTGGACGGTTTGTTGTTTTCGTAATAGTCGTAGATTTCAAAAAGTGTGTACATCAGTTTGTTGATTTCCCTGTAGTTTCCTTTTGTGAATTTATGGATATGTTTGATATTGGTTTTGTCGAACATGCTGGCGATCTCGAAATAGTTCTGCTGTATCAGTTTTTTCTGAATATACATCTGCGTATCGTGGACCGTTCCGTTTTTCAGTTCGATCGTCTCCCAAATTCTCGACTGGAAATGCTCTTTGGCTATAAGGTCCTCTTTTTCCGTCTTGTGCAAAGAGACGACGAATTTGATAACGCGTGTATCGGAAATGAGCCGTATCTGCTCCATCATTCCGGAAGGATAGAGCTGCGCCTCGTCCAACAAAACGGTGATATGTTTTTCATCTTTGAGCGTATTGCAGATATCGATGAACTGGTTGTATGTAAGATGTTCGGGCACCTCGTCCTCTTCGATTAGGAAAGAGTAGAGCGTTTTGATGAATTCGTCGGGATTCTGTATAGGGGTTGAGATGAGAAAGACATTCTCTTTCTCTTTGAGGTCATGATAGATTTTGTTGATGAGTATGCTTTTGCCCGTTCCCGGCTTTCCATAGAGCAGTATCATTTTCAGAGGTTTGGCGATACTCTCCTGAAGTTTGTTGTAAAACAGGATCGAGGTATCGAGGCCGATGTACTGGCTGATCTCGATCCTGTCGATGAATATTTTCTGCAGCTCTTTGAATTTGCTCATTGCATATGGGTCAAATTGCTATCGGAGAGTCTGTTGTATCCGATATCTTTGAGTGTCATAGAATTCTTCGCTTTGACCAGATGCGGCGTGACGATGATAACCAGTTCGATCTTTTCGTTGGTTTGCTCATCATACTTGAAAGCGTAGCCAAGCAGGGGAATGTCGCCAAGCAAGGGAACTTTGTTGGTCTCATTCTGAACTTTGTCGGTGATGAGTCCACCCAGAATGACATGGGCACCGTCTTTGACCGTGACAACGGAAGCCATCTGCCGGCGCTCGAGGTCGGGCGGCATCGTTCGGTTGACATTGTCGTTGGTGACGGGATTGATCGTATCGCTGACAGAAGGGTTGATTTTCAACGTGATCGTGCCGTCTGCAGAAATTTCAGGGGTGATATCAAGCAGAATCCCCGCAAACACCGAATCGATGATTTCATTTTGCGCCACGGTGCTTCCGCCTGTGTTGCTGAGAGTGGTGCTGTTCTGTATTTTGTAGAAATACTGTTTTCCTACCGTAATCATTGCCGCCTGATTGTTGAGTGTCAGGACTTTCGGATTGGAAACGGAGTGGACATCCCCCTGTGATTCAAGAAACTTGATGATCGTCCCAAGCTGGGCGTTCATGACGATATCCGTGAATGTCGCCACTTTGCCGATGACAGGATCGGCGATGAAAGGTATTTTCCCGCCAAGTCCGTCACCCGGAGTGATGCCTCCTTCATTGATGTTGCTGTTGGTCCGGAGTCTTTCGGCGGATACACTGAAGTTTTGCAGTTTGTATATTTCACGCCAGTCGATACCGGTTTCTTTTCCTTTTTTCAAAACGACGGCGTACATTTTTACATCGATCAGTACCTGCTTGTGCAGACGGTTGATCAGATTGTCGAGATACTCTTCCACACGGTCCAGCTGCTTTTTCGTTCCGGTGATCGTGACAAGACCCGACTCCTTGTCGATGACAGGAGCTCCGGCCTGATAGGTGTCTTCGGGGCGGTTGAGGATGTTTTCGATCTGATCGGAGAGCGTTGCCCAGAAAATGAATTCGTCGTTTGAAGAGATGTCGATGCCGCTTTCCGATTCCCCGGTGCTCATGTTGCTTGTCGAAACCATGCCCCCTGTACTTCCCACCGTCTGCTGGCTGGCCACTCCGCTGGCGAGCATGACCTTCGTATTGCTCTGACTTTTGCGGTCGGTGCTGATATAGTCGACATGGAAGGTTTTCGTCAGCAGATAGGAGATTTTCAGGATATTGCCGTCAAGAGAGTAGTTCAGATTGTGTTCGTTCAATGCGACATTGAGGACTTCCGGAAGCGTTGCATCTTTGAGAGAGAATCGGTTCAACGGCATTTTCAGCCGTTTTGCAGCCTCTTTGTCTTTGATTATAAGTGTCAGATCGCACTGTTCCGCCAGTTGATCAATCAATTCGGAAATCCTGGTCCCCTTGTTCGCCTTGATGTTGAACAGGTTGTCTTCGCAGCCGGCCTTCAGGTTGCTGGTCATCCCGACCGATGCCGTAATAACCGCTGCCAAAATTGACATCTTGATTGTTTTTATGCAATTCATTCCCAATCCTTATTTCGCGAGAAGTTTTATTTTTTTACTTTTTGGACGCTTCAAAAAGACACGCACCTGTTTGTTGTTACGGACAAGCAGGACATTGTCCTCCCCGATTTTCGATATTTTGTATCCGTTCACTTTTGCATTGAGCCCATACCATTTTCGGTTGATTTTGACCCGGTCGTTGATGATGGCCGTCAGGTTGAAATGGTACCGCTTTTTCCTCTTTTTTACATTTTTGGACATGATATATCGGCCACCTGGATAGATGAAAGGATCTTTCGCCGTGGCAACCTCTTTTTTCTCAAGCCCGATCCGTTCCTCTTTGATATCGTTGACGAGCTTGTCGATATCATTGATCGTGATTTCGGCATTGAGCACTGTCGCTGTCAAAAGAGCAACGGCCGTACTTTTAATCAATAGTTGATTCCCCATACTGATACCTTAAAGTTTGCGTTGATAGTCTTGTCGCTTTCGAGCTCAAGGTTGTAAATATCGACAACCAGCTCACTCTCTTCGATTTCGTTCAGGAAATTGATCATGTTCCTGTAATTTCCCGCACATTCGACACCGATTTCAAGAACATGTCCGAAACTGTCCTTGTTGTTGATGAATTTGTTGGAGATCAGGAAAATATCGATATTGTTCTTTTTCGCCTTGAGTGCGATCGAATCCAGAAATTTCGCCCAGTTCTTTTCGTTGAACAGAAGTTCCGAAAGGGTCTGGATCTGGTAATCGGAATATTCGTTGATCTCTTTGAGGTCGTTGAATTTGACCTGGAGCGTCTGTATCTCTTTTTGAAGCTTCTTGATTTTGTATCTCTGGTCATTGTTGACAGTCACGGAAGCGAGATAGGACTTCTCTTCGCGAATCTTTTTCTCCAGGCGTTTTTGCTGTTTCAGATCTTTTTTCAGCTGCTTTTCCGTGATGGGAATCAGATAGGAGTAGGAGATCAGACCGACAACCGCCATGATTCCAAGGACCATGAGGTAGAATTCACTCTCCTTCTTCTCCTCGAAATATCTGTCCAGTTTTTCCAGTAAATCCTCTATGATTTTCATAATACTGTCACCTTTAGATCGCCTTGATAGATACCGGTTTTCTCATCCTTGTATATCTTTTCGATATCTGTATGGATCTTCCTTTCATATTTATCGGTCAAATATTTGATGAATTGAGTGATCCTCTTTTCGCTGGTCGAGTAGAGCGAGAGAGTAAAAGTGTTGTCTTCGTCGACGATTTTGGTCACTTTTACATTGAATTTACCCATGTCGTTTCCAAAATTGACGATCGTTTTCGCTTTCATCGGGTAATTCACTTTTTTGTCGTAAATAGCGGAAAGAATTTTCTTTTTGGTTTCGAAAAGATCCTGCTCGGCCTTGATTTTCCCGAGGACATCTTTCTTTTTCGTCTGCAGCGAACTGATCTCCCTTTTGATGGAAGTGACCAGTTCGTTGAGTTTTTTCTCTTCCTTCGTCAGCTTTTCGTTGACGATTTTCGTGTAGGTGTCAAAGGTGTAGTTGTAGACCGGAAGCGAAAGCGCCAGTACCACTGTCGCCATGGTTGTGATGATAAACTGGCCGCTTCGTCTTGCAACGAACGGGGGAGGCCTGAAAAAGAGGGTGAAGTTTGGACTCTCTTCGCCTTCGATGTCTTTGATCGCTTCGAGAATACTGAGATAGTGGAACTGGTCGATGTACCACTCGCCCTTTTCCATTTCGTAATCGAAATCGAAATCGTTCGATTCGATACCAAGATAGGTATGGGCATATTCGTTGAGCCCCAGGATCGGACCGCTTTCGGATCCGGCGTAGAACATGTCGATCTTTTCGATGTCGAAGGCTCTCTTGGCGTAGATGAGGATGTCGTTGACATAGAGAAAGATTTCGCTGAAGAGCTTCATCAGCTGGTCTTGGTAATCGAAATTCGATGTCTTCAGCCCTTCGTTTTGCAGCATGTCGTAGAACGCTTCCTCATCGACCCTTTCGCCATACAATTCGCAGAAACGCTCGTAAATGTTTTCAAAAGAGTATTTCAGCGATTTGGAGTAGAGATATTCGCCATCCTTGAAGAGCGCCAGGAAAGCATCCTCTTTCTGAAAATAGAGAAAACCGTGGACGCCGAATGCGTCGAGAATCTCTTTTTCGTAGATATTTTGAATCAGGTAGGGTTTGGGATAGATGTAGTCGATATACTTGACCTGTTCCCTTATCGGATCGAACGTTTCGTGCAGCACTTCCGGTTCCGCTACGAAAACGTGGAAATAGCGGAGTTTGTCGGTTTTTCTTTCGGGTGCCTCGACAAAGCGGATGACATACTCGACGGCCTGGTCGAGACCGAGGTCGTCATACGCTTTCAGTTCGATGGCATCCTGCAAATCCTCCGGCGGGATGTTGACACTGATCTCTATGAGAGAGGAGATGAAATCTTTCGCGTCGAGGGTGGATACGACGAAATTCTTTTTGTCGTATGTCAGTTTTTCGATTTTTTGCAATGCATTGTTCTGGAACTGGTAATATTCTTTTTTGTATGCATTGATCGAGACGATTTTCTGAAGGTTCGGGTTGACCTGATCTACCATGGTTTGCGATCTTTTGAACATTTACTGCCTCTTTTTAAGTCAATACGTTATATAACTTGGGATCTATTCTAACCCAGCAAAACTTAAATATGAATTCAAGTTTTGACGATTCGGTTGATTCTCATCACCAAGCCACGGATAAAGCAACGCTCTTTTATGCCTGATGCTACTGGAAACTGTAGCCAATCTCAGAAAGCGATTTCTTGTTTTTGGACCATCCGCTTTTGACCGATACGAAAAGTTCGAGAAAGATCTTTTTCCCCGCGAATTTCTCCATTTTGATGCGCGCATCTCTTCCGATGCGTTTGATCGTCGATCCCCCGCGTCCGACAAGTATGAGTTTCTGACTCTTCTTTTCGGCGATGATCGTAGCCTGCACACGATCAAGATGCGGTTTCTCGTCGATCTTCTCGATAATCACATCCGTTTCATAGGGAATTTCGTCACTCAGGTTGTCGAAAATCGACTCCCGGATCATCTCTTTGTAGATGTCCCGGATGTTGGTCGTCGTCATGAGTTCCGGATCGTAGAGCCAGGGAGAGCAGGGCAGATGTTTCCCGATTTCATCCAGCAGCTCTTTTTTCCCGATATCTTTGGTGACCGAGACGGGAATGAGTGCCAGAAATCTCTCCTGAAACTTTTGATACTCCGAGATCTTTTCGAGCAGTTTTTGGTTGCTCACTTCGTCGATTTTCGTCAGGACGACGATATGGGGGCGTCCTTTCGTGTTGAGTTCCAGAAATTTCTCGTAATGGTCCAGCCTGTCTTTTGCCGGTGCAAGAAAAAGAACAAGATCACAGTCGCCGATCGCCTTGATCGCCTCAGAGAGCATGAACTGGTTCAAAAGACGCTCTTTTTCATGGATTCCCGGCGTATCGACAAAGATGATCTGAACATTGCCGTGCATCACGATAATGTTCATGCGCTTTCTGGTAGCCTGTGCCTTTTTGCTCACCATCGCCAGTTTCTCGCCGACGAGCCAGTTGAGTAGCGTGCTTTTGCCGGCGTTCGGGCGCCCTACGACGGCAACGAATCCCGCTTTCGTCGGACAGTCAGAGGATGTAGCGCGCAATATCTTCATCCTCGACGATGGAATCGAGCTTACCATGGACATAATCGGCAGTTATCGTGAAAGTTTTACCCCTGTACCGGTCCGCTTCGAAACTGATCTCTTCCAGGACCTTTTCGATGACGGTATGCAGACGCCGCGCACCGATGTCCTCCGTGCGCTCGTTGGCCTGGTAACTGAGGTGCGCGATCGACCTGAGGGCATCCTCTTCGAAAACGAGTTCCATGCCCTCGACACTCAGCAGTGCCTGATACTGTTTGATCAGTGAGTTTTTCGGTTTGGTCAGAATTTCGTACAGTGCCTCTTCCGTCAGGCTGTCGAGCTCGACACGCAGGGGAAAACGGCCCTGCAGTTCGGGAATGAGATCGCTCGGTTTGCTGACATGGAATGCGCCCGCGGCGATGAACAGGATGTGATCGGTATCGATGGGGCCGTATTTGGTGTTGACCGTACTCCCCTCGACGATCGGAAGAAGGTCGCGCTGGACTCCCTCTTTGCTTGGATCCTGCCTTCCGCTGTTCTGGCTGGACACGGCGATTTTGTCGATTTCGTCGAGAAAAATGATGCCGCCCTGCTGCGCCCGACGCAGTGCTTCCTGTTTGATCTGCTCTTCGTCGAGAATCCTTTCGCTGGCACTCTGCCTCAGAATCTTTCGGGCTTCTTTGACTGTCACCTCTTTTTTGTTCTCCCTGCCGAACGAACCGAAGACCCGGGCCAGGGATTCCTGCACCTTGCTCATCTCCGGCGGCATGTTGCTGTCTGCCATTTCGATCTTCGGAGCCGGCATTTCCACTTCGATCTTCAGTTTGTCCAGCTCCCCTTTTCTGAGCTTCTCCCGCATCCGTTCGAAACTGCTTTGGTACTCCTGCTGTTTGCTCTGCGGGGCGTTTTTCGGCAGCGGCGGCAGGAGTTTTTCGATGATCATTTTTTCGACATTCCGGTCGATTTCCCCCGCTTTGAGTTCCTTTTGCTCCTGGGTGACGAGATTGATCGAAGTGGCGACGAGATCGCGTATCATCGATTCGACATCCCGTCCCACAAAGCCGACCTCGGTGTATTTGCTGGCTTCGACCTTGACGAAAGGAAACCCCATCATCTTCGCAAGCCGCCGTGCGATTTCCGTTTTTCCTACGCCGGTCGAACCGATCATCAGGATATTTTTGGGCATGATCTCATCCTGAATCTCTTTGGGCAGCTGCATGCGTCTGAATCGGTTGCGAAGGGCCACGGCGATCGTCTTTTTCGCCCTCTCCTGACCGATGACATAGTTGTCAAGATAGGCGACGATCTCTTTGGGTGTCATGGTATTGGCGTTTTGGTTGCTCATTTTCTCAATTCCAGTGTTTTGATATTGTGGTTGGTGTAGATGCACAGGTCGGCGGCGATGTGGAGGCTCTCCTCGACCAGCGCCTTGGGATCCATGTCGGCATGTTTCGCCAGTGCCCTGGCGGCGGAGATCGCGAAATTGCCGCCGCTTCCGATGGCGGCGATCTTGCCATCTTCTGGTTCCACGACATCGCCGTTTCCGCTCAGAATGAAGATGTGCTCATTGTTCAGAACGATCATCATCGCCTCGAGGCGCCTCAATACTTTGTCTTTGCGCCACGCCTTGGAAAAGTCGATCACCGCTTTGAGCAGATCCCCCTTTCTGCTCTGCAAAAACCCCTCGAACATGTCGAAAAGGTTGAAAGCGTCGGCGGTGCTTCCCGCAAAGCCTGCGAGCACCTCGCCGTTGTGGAGTGTGCGGATCTTCGTGGCGTTTCCTTTGAGGACGGCGTTGCCGAAGGTCACCTGTCCGTCTCCGCCGATGACGGCATAATCGTCTGCTCTGTAGGCCAGTATCGTCGTCGCTTCAAACATCTCCTCTACTCTCCGGCCACTTCGAATTTGAGAGAGGCATGGATGCCGTGTCCCAGTTTGATATCGGCTTCGTATTCGCCCGTTGCCTTGATCGCATGGTCGAGGTGGATGTGCTTTTTGTCCACTTCCAGCCCGATCTCTGCCAGGGCGTCGGCCAGATCATGGTTCGTGATGGCTCCAAAGAGCGATCCGTTGGCCCCAAGCTTCTTTTTGATCACCGGATGGACACTTTCGAGTCTCTTTTTCATCTCTTCAAGACGCGCGATCTCCGCCGCTTCTTCCGCTGCTTTGCGCTGCTGCTGCGCCTGCCACTCGGCGACCACTTCCGGAGTCGCCACTTTGGCGAATCCCTTGGCGACGAGGAAGTTTTTCCCGTAGCCGTCTTTCACCTCTTTGATCTCTCCGGCTTTGCCCAAACTTTTCACATCTTTTATCAACAGTACTTTCATAAACTGAACTCCTACGTATAATTTGGGTGATTATATCGAAAATAGCGTAATTCGGTTATAATTCCGAAAAAATCGAGGGGGAAGGTCGATCATGTTCATACCGTTTCGCGTACCCGATTTCGACACGTTCGTCGATGCGTTGCAGAATCTCTTGAAAGAGAACGAAAAAAAGATCGAAGCGCTGTTGGCCCAAAGCGAGAAGGAGTACATCACTTTCGCCAGGCCCTATATGGAGACATTCGAAAAGCTCGATCTCTTCTTTACCCCGCTCTCCCATCTCAACAGCGTGGAGAACTCCGAAAAGACGCAGAAAACCTACGAAGCGTCGCTGCCGCTGCTTTCGCACTACCATACGAAACTCATGCAGAACAAAAAACTCTATGAGGCCTTTGCGTCGATACGGGGCGAGGATGCGGCGCAAAAGGAGATGCTGCGGCTTGAAATCCGGGACTTCAGACTCTCCGGCGTCGATCTTCCCGAAGAGAAGAAAAAGAGGCTCGAAGAGATCGACCTGAAACTCAGCGAGCTCAACAACCGTTTCTCCCAGAACCTTCTTGATGCGACGAACGCCTACGAACTGATCGTCGAAGATCCGAAAGACGTGGAGGGAATTCCGCAAAACGATCTGAAACTCGCAGAAACGGAAAAGGAGGGAAAACGAGTCTGGAAATTCACTCTTCAGCTGCCAAGCTACATGGCCTACATGAGCTATGGGCCCAACAGAGCGCTGCGCGAGGAGCTCTACCGGGCCTACGTGACCCGGGCTCCCGAAAACGGGGACGTCATCGACGAGATACTGCGGCTTCGGGACGAGAAGGCCAAAATACTCGGATTCGACCATTACAGCGAGCTTTCGCTGGCCACCAAAATGGCGCCGAACGACGATGCCGTCGTCCGTTTTCTGAATGAACTGGCCGACGCGTCACTCCCCCACGCTGAAAAAGAGGTCCACAAACTCGAACAACTGGCACGTGAGGAGGGGCTCGATACCATCGAGAGCTTCGACGTCGCCTACTACAGTGAAAAACTCAAAAAGAGAGAACTCGATTTCGACGACGAGATGACACGTCCGTTTTTCGAGCAGGGCAGGGTAGTGAAGGGACTGCTCGACTTTGTCAGCGAGCTTTTCGGAATCGACTTCGTCGAAGTCGATGTGCCGGTTTGGAACGAGAAGGTAAAAGTCTATGATCTCGTAGAAAACGGCGAAAGCTTCGCCAGGATCTATTTCGATCTCGAGGCCCGAAAAAACAAGCGCGGCGGTGCATGGATGAACGACTGGCAGACCCATCATGAGGACGAAAATGGAAGGGTACATCCCGCCTCCGCTTTTGTCGTGTGCAATTTCCCGCCATCGAGTGGCGATGTACCGTCTCTTTTGCGTCACGATGATGTTGTGACACTCTTTCACGAGATGGGGCACGCCATCCATCACCTTTTCAGCAGGGTCAGGGAACGGTTCGTCAGCGGTATTCATGGGGTCGCGTGGGATGTGGTCGAGTTTCCGTCCCAGTTTCTTGAAAATTTTGCCTACGAAAAAGAGGTGCTCGACCGCTTCGCGAGACATTACGAAACCGGGGAGTCCCTTCCGCGCGAACTGGCGGAAAAGATCAAACGAAGCAGGAATTTTCTCGCGGCCATGGGAATGTTGAGGCAGATAGAGTTCGCCCTTTTTGACTTTATGCTTCATCAAAGACTCTATCAGGGAGAGGAGGTCCAGCGGCTTCTCGATGGATTGCGGGAACGGCTGGCGCTGATCAAACCGCCGGCCTACAACCGTTTTCAGTGGGGTTTCGCGCATATTTTCGCGGGGGGATACGCGGCAGGCTACTACAGTTACAAATGGGCAGAAGTGCTTAGTGCCGACGCCTTTTTCGCCTGTTACGAAAAAGGGCGCATAAAAAGGGAGATGACAGACGGTTACAAACAGACCATATTGGAAAAAGGCGCCAGCGCGCCAATGGACAGCCTCTATCGCGAATGGCTGGGACGCGACCCCGATCCGAATGCGCTTGTGAAACTCTACGATCTGGCAAGTCGATGAGCAGTTTTGAATTCTGGGGGTACGTTCTTGTCATCGGGTCGATACTGACCTACATCTGCTGGGGATTCGTTTTCGCGATTCAGGGCCTTCTGCTGCTGCACGGTCGGCCCGAGGCGGTGGCCTGGCTGAAAAAGCGCTACACGATCAAAAGTTTTATGCGCGAACTCTACGTTTTCATGCCTATGCTCTATATTTTCCATTTTCTGCTGGAAGTGCTCCCGCGCCTGATAGGGATCGACGATGCCGTCATAAAATTCAGCGTGGGGGACCTGATCGAGCGTGCCGAAGACGCACTGGGCCGTTGATTGGAGAATCCCTTCAAACTATATCTGCAAAAAAGAGACGGGTAGAGGTTTCCTCTATCTTTTCGCTTTCTTCGTCGTTGACAACAGAACGAGATAACCCACGATTCCGGAGAGAAACGATCCGATAAGAATGCCCAGCCGCTCGTCGACGAGGGGGATGCAGGCACCGCCGGTGCATTCGAAGGCGAGCGATCCGATGAAAAGGCTCATCGTAAAACCGACACCCCCCAAAACGGAGAGGCCGTAAAGATGTTTCCATCCTATCCCGTCGGGGAGCGAGCCAAGACGCAGGAAGATGGCCAGCGAGCTGAAGAGGAAGATGCCAAGCTGCTTGCCCAAAAAGAGCCCAAGTGCGATTCCAACCGTCACGGCGTCTGTGAAATCCCCTACCGAGACGTTGGAAAAGCTGATTCCTGTATTGACGAAGGCGAACAGCGGAAGAATGACATGGTTGACAGGCGCATGTAGCGAGTGTTCCAGGGCATGAAAGCTCGCCTTGTTGTTTCGTATCGGAATGAAGAGGCCCAGTATGACGCCGGCAAGCGTGGCATGGACCCCCGATTTGAGCATCGCGACCCACATGACGATGCCGATGAGAACATAGGCGGTATTGTTCACGACTCCCCCTCTGTTCATCATGAAAAGAGTGAATATCGTGGCTGCGACGATGCCCAGTGAGAGGTAGGAGAGGCCGGAGGTATAAAAAAGTGCGATGATGATGATCGCCCCGAGGTCGTCGATGATGGCCAATGTTAAAAGAAAGAGTTTAAGCACCGGCGGAACCCTTTTGCCCAGCAGAGAAAGGATGCCCAGGGCGAAGGCGATATCGGTGGCCGTGGGTATGGCCCACCCCTGCATCGCAGCGGGGTTTTCGCTGTTGAAAAAGGCGTAGATTATCGCTGGAATGGCCATGCCGCCGAATGCCGCGAAGGCGGGCACAGTGATTTTTCCGGGATCTTTCAGCTCCCCTTCAACCACTTCCCTTTTGATCTCCAGGCCGACCATGAAAAAGAACACGGCCATCAGGCCGTCGTTGATCCAAAGGAGCAGGGGTTTGTCGATAATCAGCGTGCCGATGCGTATCGTCACGGGAATTTCGGTAAAGGCGTCGTAGTATCCCTTCAGGGGCGAGTTGGCGATGAGCATCGCCGCAAGGGTCATCAGAAAAAGCAGTATTCCCGTTGAGGAGTCTTTCTTGAAGAAAGCGAGCAGGTTGTCTTTGAGCATGGCATCGCGTCCGTTTTTGGAAAATTATACCATCAGTACGATGCCCGAAAGCGGTGATCTACTTGTCGTGGAATTTTTTTTGGTAGTAAACCGTGAAGACAACGACAACGGCGGTGACGAAGAGTATGGAGAGTATCTCCCACAGCAATTCATCGACCGTCATTGATATTCTTTAGTATGAAAATAGGTTCTTCCGCATCTTCGCAAAGAGTCCCTCCGCCGGCAACCATGAAAAGAGGCGGGTGCCCTCATTTTTTTCGCGCGTGGCCCTCGATGATAAACCGCAGGGCGTTGAGGCGGATGAATCCTTCCGCGTCTTTCTGGTTGTAGACCGTATCCTCTTCGAACGTGCTGAATTCCGGATGGAAAAGGGTGTTGGGAGAGCGTCGTCCGACCACCATGACGCTTCCTTTGTAGAGTTTAAGGCGGACATCGCCGTTGACGTTTTCCTGGGTTTTGTCGATTGCCGCCTGGAGCATTTCACGCTCGGGTGCGAACCAGAAACCGTTGTAGATGAGCTTCGCATAGCGGGGCATCAGCTCGTCTTTCAGGTGCGCCTCTTCGCGGTCGAGTGTGATCGATTCGATGGCCCGGTGCGCTTTGAGCATAATGGTGCCGCCCGGCGTCTCGTAACATCCGCGGCTCTTCATGCCGACAAAGCGGTTTTCGACCAGGTCGAGTCGTCCGATGCCGTGTTTGCTTCCAAGACGGTTGAGCTCCATTAGAATCTGGGCCGGCGTCATCTCTTCGCCGTTGATGGCGACGGGATCGCCACTCTTGTAGGTGATGGTGATGTATTCGGGGGCATCCGGGGCGTTTTCGGGGCTGACGGTCCAGCGCCACATCTCCTCTTCGGGTTCGTTCATCGGATCTTCCAGCCGGCCGCCTTCGTAAGAGATGTGCAGGAGGTTGGCATCCATGGAGTAGGGGGACTTTTTGCCGTGTTTTTCGATCGGTATGCCGTGGTCTTCCGCAAACTTGAGCAGTTTCTCCCGGCTGTTGAGATCCCACTCTCTCCATGGCGCGATGATCGTTATGTCGGGATTGAGCGCCAGGTAGCCCAGTTCGAAACGGACCTGGTCGTTTCCTTTTCCGGTCGCACCGTGGCTGACGGCGTCGGCGCCCGTGAGCTTCGCGATCTCGATCTGGCGCTTGGCGATGAGGGGACGGGCGATGGACGTGCCGAGCAGGTACTCCCCTTCGTAGATGGCGTTGGCCCGGAACATCGGAAAGACGTAATCTTGCACGAACTCCTCCCGAAGATCCTCGATGAAGATGTTTTCCGGTTTGATGCCCAGTTTCAGTGCCTTCTCCCTGGCGGGTTCGACCTCTTCTCCCTGACCTATGTCCGCGGTAAACGTGACCACTTCGCAGTTGTACTCATCCTGCAGCCATTTCAGGATGATACTGGTGTCGAGGCCGCCGGAATAGGCGAGAACGACTTTTTTGACATTTTTTTTCATGAAGCTGTACCCCTTGGAAAATTTGGAGTGATTTTATCCAAAAAGAGTTGAAAGGATTATGATGTAATGTCGAGGCGGGTGGAAGAAACGGACCCGCCGGAGGAGGTGAGGAATTTTTTGGATGTTTCGACTCTTTTCATCTCTTCGGCGAGCTCTCTTTTTTTACCGATGATGAGACCGCGGGCCTGATCGATCAGATGCATCGCGCGTTTTATTTCATCGGTCGTGTCGAATGCCGGCATCCGGTCGATCAGAGATGAGAGGCGTTCTTCGTCCTCTTCGATTAGGGCGATTTTGAAATCGTCAAGCCATGCCATCTGCCGTCACTTCTCTCCAGGCTTCCAGGAGTGTCCGGGTCACTTTGAGCACGATGTCGATCTTCTCCGGGCAGTTTTCGATATTGCTTTCTGTCATGAATTTGATCTGCTGGTTGTAGAGTCCTTCGAGATAGTAGGCGACATCGCCGCCTTTTTCGGGATCAAGGGAATTGATCAGTTCCACAAAAATCGCAATGGTCCGGTTGGTCCAGTAGGCCCGCTTTTCGATCTCTTTGTTCTCGATCGACTTTTTCGCCAGCGATGCGAAGCGGATGATCCCTTCGTACAGCATCTCGATCAGTTTTTCCGGGGATTCGATCTGAAGGTTGTTCTGGGTATAGGTACTGTATGCGGCTGCTGCGGTCATTAAAAAATCCTTTTTTACTTAAATTATGCATCCATGCAAAAATCGGGCTTTCACCCTTTTTTGTCGAAAATCATTCCGACAATCTCACGCATTTTGGCGGCCAGGCGCATCGCCTCTTCCGAAGGAATCTTGCGAATCTCCTGATTGTTGCTCGAATCGATGACCGATATGTAGAGCTCCTCGATGGAATCGTCAAAACCGAAGCGGATGCTCGTTTTGAGCGGGTTCATCTCTTTGTTGAGTTTGTCGGTAATCTCCTGCAGCTGCTTTTTCAGCTTTTCGGCATCGGCTCTCTCTTCCGTTTTTTGCGCCTCTTCCTTGCGCATCTGCAAAGAGTTTTTATGGGTTTGCTGTACAGATTGATGTGCGTGCCCAACACCCTGTGACGATGGGGGCTGCTGAGTGCGCATTGCGTTGAATATTTCCATGCGTCCTTCACCTCCGATTTGTGCTTTGAAGAAGTATCGGATGGTTTGCGAAATAGTTTAGGTCGGTTTCAAAAACCCATCTTGGGAATGATATAATAACGGCGTGACTCCACCGTACCGGGTGACGCCGGTAAAAACAGGGCTTTCATGAAAATCGCACTCAAATGCCATTCCATATTAATAGAAAAGAGTCTGCACCGGTTTTTGAAGAACAGGCTCGTACCCGAGCAGGAGGCGGATATTGTGGTGTCCGATCACGATACGGTGACGGAAAAACCGCTGCTTCGTATCGGCAGCGATCCGGAAGCCGACCTCAAAAAACCCTTTTCACGTTCGCAGCTCATGATCAAACTCGAAGAGAAGCTTAAAAGCAGTACGAACCGGCAGAGGGTTCACTCCTTTTCCCTCGAAGAGGAGGACGAGACGCTCGAAGAGAAGATCGAAAGGGTAACACGTCTGTTTGTCGACGATCTTGTTGCCATCATAAAAGAGCACTATGAAACCAAAAAGTAGCCCGATGACGACCAAAATCATTGGTGGGAAATACCGGGGCAAGAAGATAGTTCTGCCCGACAAGAGTGTCACACGCAGCTCAAAAGCGAGACTTCGCGAGTCTCTTTTCAACACGCTGCAGTTCGACCTGATCGACAGAAATTTCATCGAAATGTTCGGCGGAAGCGGTTCAGTTGGCCTTGAAGCGATCAGCAGGGGAGCGAAGCGGGCGTGGTTCATCGAGCGGGACCGCGACTCCTACAGAACGCTTCGGAACAATTGCGGATCGCTCGATCCCAAGCGATGCGAGCTTCTGTTGGGAGACGCTTTTGAAGAACTGCCCCGGATTCTGGAAAAGCTGAAGGAGAGGGGCGAGAAAGCCTATCTCTACATCGACCCGCCATTCTCCATACGCGAAGGGTACGAAGAGATCTACGACAACGTGCTCGCGACGATCGCCCGTATCGATCCGGCGGTTATTTGCATGATCATCGTGGAACACATGACAAAAGCCGAGTTTCCCGACACGATAGGGCCCTTCAAACGGGTGAAATTCAAAAAATTCGGCAAAAGCGCACTGAGTTACTACACCGCGGCGTAACTCTGGAACGCCATTTGCTTTCGCTTTTTGAAAGATTTCGAAGCGAAAGGTTTCCATTGAGACGGGCAGCATTTCTGATCGTACTTTTGCCTCTTTTTCTCCATGCCGCGAAAATAAAAGAGATTTGCAACGTCATCGGCGTTCGGGACAACCAGCTCATCGGATACGGGCTGGTCGTCGGCCTCAACAAGACTGGAGACGGCACCACTTCCAAATTCACCCTGCAGACCATCGCCAACATGCTGCAGTCGATGAATGTGAAACTCGATCCCAAAGATATCAAATCGAAAAATGTGGCCGCTGTCATGGTCACCGCGACACTTCCTCCTTTCGCCCGGCAGGGAGACCGCATCGACGTGGTCGTCTCCTCGATGGGGGACGCCAAATCGATTGAGGGCGGGACACTTTTGATGACACCGCTCAAAGGGGTCGACGGGCGCATCTATGCACTGGCCCAGGGTTCCGTGACGATCGGAGGGAGAAACGGCAGAGGCGCGGGAACGCTCAACCACGCGACCGCCGGCCGCATTCCGGGAGGCGCCCTGGTGGAACAGGAGGTCGCATTCGATCTCTACTCGCAAAAACAGGCGACGCTCAGCCTCAAAGAGGCGAACTTCAAAAACGCCATCGCGATTCAGAAGATGCTCAACCGCTACTATAAACAGAGAGTGGCAGTGGCCATCGATGCCAGAACCATCCGGCTCAAAAAACCGGAAACGATGAGTATGATCGAGTTTCTCGCCGAGGCGCAGGAGTTGTCAATCGATTACAGTGTCAAACCCCGCATTGTCATCGATGAAAGGACAGGGACCATCGTGTCCGGCGTGGATATCGAAGTTGAGCCTGTCATGATTACACACGGTGACATCGTTGTCAAAATCGAACGACAGAAGCGACTTCCGGCGATCAAAAAAGGATCGGATGCCGTCAATATCGGACGCAATACACAGATACAGCCCGGGAACAACGCGGTCGTGACACGCCCGGGTGCGACGACCGTCGCAAATATCGCCCGGTCGCTGAAAAAACTGGGTGCGACACCCAAAGACATCATTTCGATTCTCGAAGCGATGAAAAATGCGGGGGCGATTCACGCCGACCTGCAGATCATTTAAGGAGAAGCCATGCAGATTCGGATTCCAGAATTCAGCGGGGTCGAACCCGGGGTTCCTTCACTCAATGCAAAACCGAACGAGAGGGTGAGACTCAAAGAGCAGACCGATGCGTTTGAGGCGATCATACTGAAAATGCTTCTTGACAAATCAATACAGGGAAACGATCCGCTTCTTCCCAAAGATCCGGGCCGGGAGATCTACCAGTCGATGATGAACGGGGAGCGAAGCAAGCAGCTCAGCGGGGCTTTCGGGTACAGTGAACTTTTGTTTAACTATTTGGTTGAAAAACGGGCTTAACAAATAATCCATTTTGTCGATAGTATAATTACAGAAGCATATCAATGACAAAGGATGCATAATGATTCGCAACGTAGGTGCCCAAAACAGCGGGACGATAATCAACGATATGAGGAAGAACGACGTGCAAAACGCACAGAATATCGAAAAACAGACAGTGGAAAAACAGAGCAGGGTCGATGAGTTGAAAAAACAGATCGCCAATGGAGAGTACCAGATCGATCTGAAAGCCACCGCAACGAAAATGGCTCAGGAGCTCAAACCCGATCTCTAAACCGAGGAAATAAGATGCTGAATCACTATTTGGACAAGGCGGCAGAGGATTTGCAGTCGCTGATCGATTTGACGCAGATGGATATCGAAGACATCAAAGCGGCACGCCACGATGCCATGTTCGAACGCATCAAAACAAAAGAACACACGCTGGTGACTTTTGAAAACCGCAAAGCTTTGATCGACAACGAGATCAGCAATCTTGTCAAAGCCCATCCGGATAGTGAGATGGAGGATCTTCTGGACGCGACGATCCGGCAGAAACTCTCCGTTCTTCGGGAGAAACTCGAGGAGCTGCAGGCCCTCAACCGCTATTATGCACGTTTTGTCATTACCGTAGGAGAATTCTACAACACACTGTACGAGGAGATGCTCCCTGTCGAAAAAGACGGCTATACAGGGAAAAATGCCAAGCTGGCATCGTTCATCGAAGTGAGGGCGTAAGCCGTGGCTTCGATCTTCAATGCCCTGAATATCGGCTACAGCGGGCTGAAGACTTCCCAGATCGCGATAGATACGACCGGTCACAATATCGCCAACGCCCAGAATCCCGACTACACGCGCCAGCGTGTCGTCATCTCCCCCAATACGCCTCTTCATACCACGCCCGGCGATATCGGGCTCGGCGCGAAAATCACGGAGATCGTACGGATTCACGACGAATTTGTCTACAAGCGACTCAAGGACGCTTCCACTGACAACGAATACAGCCAGTTCAGAAAAGAGACGATGGACGAGGTCTCGACCTACTTTCCCGAGATCGACAAGAACGGCATCTACAACGGGATGCAGGAGTATTTCAACGCCTGGAACGATTTTTCGAAAAATACCGACGACACCGCACTGAAAACCAACCTCGCCCAGCAGACCCGCACCTTTACCTCGACAATCCGCCAGACCCGTGAACAGATAGCGACACTTCAGAACTCCCTCGACGAGCAGCTTCAAACGGCGGTGGACGAAATCAACAGACTCGGCAGACAGATCGCCGATATCAACATACGCATCAACACGGACGAGGCGGGCGGCGATCATGCCAACGATCTGCGGGACCAGCGGGACAAACTCGAGCTTGCCCTTAGCAAGCTGGTCGATATCGCCGTCTCCAAAGGCGATCTTCAGCCCGATGCCACGGTCGACAGGCATCGAATCGAATCGGGTGACGCCTACCACCTGAGTATCGGCGGCTCTTCCTTCGTCGACGGTTCCACCTTTCACCCTCTTGTCATCGACGAAAAAGAGGGAGGTGGTTTCAAGCAGGTCTATTACCAGCGCCAGGATTATGAGAAATTCGATATCACCGGCTATCTCCATGGCGGAAAAGTGGGAGCGATTCTCTCCCTCAGGGACGGAGATCTTCAAAATGTGATGGATGAGCTCGACAGTTACGCTTCCTCGATGGCCATGTTTACCAACAATCTCTATGCCGCCCATGCGACAACGGCGATGCGCGGCGACGCCGAGATCGAAGAGGATCAGACGGTTCAAAACTCCGAACTGCCGATTCGCGAGGGAAGCTTCTATGTCAAAGTCTACGACATCGACGGCAATGAAGTGGCAAAAAGAGAGATCGTTGTCACGAAAGAGAAGACGTTTGGCGAAATAGCGGGCTTCATCAATGCCAACATCGACGACAACGGCGACAATGTAACCAGCAACGATGTGGACGATTTTCTGGACGCATCCGCTAAAAATGGCAGATTCACTATCGATGTGAAACAGGAGGTGCAGGGCCTGGGTTACACATTCGCCATCGAAGAGGCCGATAAAGAGGCTCCGACACTTTTTGCCGGTGCTCTCGGACTCGAACGCTTTTTCGACGGCAGGAGCGCCGCCGACATACGGCTCAACAAGGCCCTGGACGAGAATCCTACCCGTATCGGCGGAAACGGTGCCCCCGTCGCGGGCGACAACCGTGTCGCCAACAGCATGATCGAATTGCAATACGACAAGATCGATTTCTACATGCCTGCAGACTCCGGCAATCTCTACACGTCCGATACGCTGAGCGGTTTTTTCCGAATGAGCGCGACGAACGTCGCCGATACGACCGCGTCGGCTCACGCCTCGGCGGAGACCTCGGAAGCACTGCTCAATGCCGTGGTCGATGAATTCGACAGCATCAGCAAGGTCGATATGGACGAGGAACTGACCAATCTCATGAAGTATCAGACAGGGTACAGTGCCAGTGCGAAGGTCATCACGACGATCGACCAGATGATTCAGACACTTCTTAACATAAAACAGTAATATTGCGGGTATGAAATGTCCATGCATCAGTGTGGCCATACTGGTCGCACTTTTTCTCTTTGCTTTCGCCGGTCCGTTTTTTTATACGGCCAGTCCTTACGCTCTGCATCCCGAATCGCTCCTTCTTCCCCCTTCCGGTGCCTATCCGCTGGGAACAGACAGACTGGGCCGGGATCTTCTGGCGCGGTTGATGCAAGGCGGACAGGTCTCCCTTCTTATCGGTGTCGGCAGCGCTCTCATTGCGTCGACGATCGGTCTGATGGTGGGCATAACCGCCGGTTTTTTCCGGGGAAAAGTGGACAGAACGTTCGTCGTGGTTGTCGATCTTTTTCTGACATTCCCCACCTTTTTTCTTCTGTTGGCACTTGTTAGTTACATCGAAGCTTCCGTCTGGGTTCTCATTTTCGTCATTTCCGTGACAGGGTGGATGACGATGGCCCGGATGATTCGGGCCGAGAGCTTCGCCATCGGAGAAAAACCCTTCATCAAGATACTCAAAATCGCCCGGGTCCCGACATCCCGGATCATCGTCAAATATTTCGCTCCGCTGCTGGCACCCATATTTTTCGTCAGCTTCACGTTCGGCGTGGGCGGGGCGATTCTGAGCGAAAGCGCCCTTAGCTTTCTGGGGCTCGGCATAAGCCCGCCGCAAATGAGCTGGGGCAGCCTGATCAGCGAAGGGAAGGAAGTGATGGAGATCGCCTGGTGGATCAGCTTCTTCCCGGGGTTGATGATCTTTCTGGTCACTTTCTCGCTGATGCAGATTTCCGACTATCTGCAGACCCGGACAAACCGAAAAGAGATCATAGGAAGTTAAAGAGGCCCGTTACAGGCCTGGCGCGTTCCGGCGCGCGAGCGCTCTTTCGAGATCTTCCGGCGTGTCGATGCCGAAACTCTGCGTTTTTGCTTCCGCCATGGCGATATCGTAGCCGTGCGAGAGAGCCCGCAGCTGCTCCAGTTTCTCGATATGTTCCAGGGGGGCGTGGGGAAGCGTGCAGAATTTTTCGAGCATCTTCCTGGTGAAACCGTAAAGTCCCAAATGCCCTTTGTAGCTCTCGAGGGTCCCATCCCGGTCGAAGGGGATGGGGCTTCTGGAGAAGTAGAGGGCGTATCCGCACTCGTCTGTCACCACTTTGACGAGATTGGGATCTTTTGCCTCCTCTTTGGAGACGGTTTTGTAAAGAGAGCATATCATCGTCTGCGCCTCGTTGCGATGTTTTTTGACAAGCTGTTCCAGTGTCCGGACGACATCGGGTTCGATGAAAGGCTCGTCCGCCTGCACATTGATGACGATTTCGCCTGCATCAAGCCCAAGACGCGTCGCCGCTTCGTTGATGCGGTCGGTGCCGCTTTGGTGCTCGCCGCTCGTCATGACAGCCCGGATGCCGTATTCTTCGCACACTCGGGCGACTTCGCCGCTGTCGGTGGCGACCGCCACATCGTCGACACTTCGGACCGCTCGGGCCGTGGCGACGACCATCGGCACACCGTCGATTTCGGCGAGAACCTTTTTCGGAAAGCGGGAGGAGGCGATACGGGCGGGTATGATAATCATGAATGCTCCCTTTTTTGCTATAATTCTACCAAAAACCGGGGGTTCGGTGCTTTTCTATCAACCGGAAGAGGGATACCGCTTCAACAGCGATTCCATGTTTCTCTACGATTTCATCTCCTCCTTTGCTCCCCGGGGGAAGGTACTGGATGTCGGGTGCGGGGTCGGCGTGATCGGCCTTTTGCTCGCGCGGGATTTTCCCATCGAACTGACGATGGTGGAAAAGCAGGAGATGATGGCGAAGCTGGCCGAAAAGAATATAAATGCCAATCGCGTCGAAGCCGAACTCGTGCGAAGCGACTTTCTCGACTTCGATTCAAAGAAACGGTTCGATCTCATCGTTTCCAATCCGCCGTTCTACCATCCCAAGGTGATTCGAAGCGACGATGAACATATGCAAATCTGCCGGTACAACGACCATCTGCCCATCGAACCTTTTTTCGGGAAAGTGAAATCCCTCCTGGCACCGCGGGGCCGTTTTATATTCTGCTACGACGCGAGACAGGTGGGTGCGCTTTTCGCCCGGCTGGCGGATGTGGGGCTGAGGGTCGAAGATGTGCGGTTCGTCCATCCCAAAAAGGAGAGACCGGCGAAACTGGTGCTGATACACGCCCGCAACAACTCCAAAGGGCTCTGCCGGGTTTGGCCCCCCTTTATCGTCTTCGAAGGGGATGCCTATGGCGAAGAGGCGGAAAAGATATTCAAAAAAGCAAGGACACATACGTTAAAATGTCTGATTTGATAACGAAAGAGGGGTACGATTTCGCTTTCGATCCGAAGGCGTGCGAAACCTGTGCCGGCAACTGCTGCATCGGAGAGAGCGGCCATATATGGGTGCGTGTGCAGAAGATTCCCGAAATGGCCGCCTTCTTGAATGTGGAACCGGATACATTCATTCAGCGCTATCTGGAAAAAGTAGGGTATCGTTTCAGTATCAAGGAAAAAGTGGTTGTCGAAGGAGAGTACGACTGTATCTTTTACGACAGAGAAAAACGCCGATGCGAGATCTATCCGGTTCGTCCGGTCCAGTGCCGCACCTATCCCTTCTGGGAGCATTTCAAAGAAAACGAAGAGGAATTGAAACGAGAATGTCCAGGTATCTGTCCGCGTTCGTAATACTGCTTTTTCTGTTTGCCGGATGTTCGCAGAAATCCCCGCATCCCCCAAAAGAGCCCAAGCAGCAGTACCGAGCGTTCGATTACGAGTACGACTACATCATCCATGCGCTCTACTACAAAGAGCATGGCGATTACGGCAGAGCCTACCTGCTTTTCGACGAACTCTACAAAAAGACCGGCAATCCGGATTACAAGATAGAATCGATCAAACTTCTGATCGCCGGAAAAAGGTACGAGGATGCGCAAAGAGAGCTCTCGCAACTGATGAAGAAGTTTCCGGAAAATGTGACGCTCTATCGGCTCTACACGGTGACGGAGCTGCGTCTCAACAAGGCCGACGAAGCCCTCAAAAGCGCCCAAAAAGCGGTGGAACTCGAACCCGAAAACCTCCAGAATATCGACATGTTGGCCTCGATCTACCTGATCAAGGGCATGTACCAACAAGCTTACGATGTCTACGACAGATACTATGCCACGCATCACGACGATACGACCGTCGTGAAGATGGCTTCCATCCTCTACCACCAGTTCAAGAAACCGCAGGACGCGATACGTCTGTTGGAGACCCACAGCAAGATGATAGGCTGTTCGGAAAACGTCTGCCTCTTTCTGGCGGAGCTCTATCGCCAGAACAACGATCTGGAAAACCTGGCCGACGTCTATGCCCGGATGTACGATGTGACGAAAACGGCGGAGTATGCCCGCAAGGCGGCGGAAATCTACGCCTACAAAAAAGAGTTCGACAAAGCGGAAAAACTGCTCATTGCGTCGAAAGCGGACGACAAGCTGCTGCTGGCCATCTACAAGCATACCCGCGCCTACGACAAGGCCTCGGCGCTGGCCGAGCGTCTCTATGAGCAGACGCTCGATCCGCTCTGGCTTGCCGAATACAGTATCCTCATCTACGAAGGCTCCCCGAAAAAGGACGATCCGAAACTTCTGAAAAAGGTTATCCGCAGCCTCTCCAGGGCTTTCAAGGAGGGGGTGGACGACCCGCTTTACTACAACTACCTCGGCTATCTGCTTATCGATCACAACATCGATGTAAAATGGGGTATCGAACTGGTCCAAAAAGCGTTGAAAGCCGAACCCGATTCCGCCTTCTATATCGATTCACTCGCCTGGGGACACTACAAGCTGGGTCAATGCAAAAAAGCCTATGAAGAGATGAAAAAAGTGATAGAGAAACTTGGGCTCAAAGATGAAGAGATCAAAGCCCACTGGAAAAAAATAGAAAAATGCAGGAGTCGTAAAAAGTGATACTCGATGAAATCATAGCCCGTACGAAAGCCGATCTTAAGAAGAAGAAAAAAGAGTTTCCGATGGAGTGGCTGGGACGCTCCCTCGCCTACAATCCCTATCCGCCGCGGGATGTGCACAAAGTTCTCAAGTCGACACCCGACAACCCCTACCGCATCATTGCGGAAGTGAAAAAAGCGAGCCCCTCAAAAGGGGTAATCCGGGAGGATTTCGATCCGCTTCTGATCGGCAAAGCGTACGAAGAGGGCGGGGCGGATGCGCTTTCGGTCCTGACGGAGCCGCACTATTTCCAGGGGGATGTGGAGTACCTGACGATGCTGCGCCGCTATGTTCCGATGCCGCTGCTTCGCAAAGATTTCATCATCGACAGGTATCAGCTCGTCGAGGCGCTTGTCTACGGCGCCGATTTCGTTCTGCTCATCGCCAAGGCACTGAGCCGAAAAGAGCTGAAAAATCTGCTGGAGTACACCTGGCACCTCGGAATGGAGGCCTTGGTCGAGATACATGACAGGAAGGACCTCGTCAAAGCGATTTTCGCCGGGGCCAACATCATCGGCATCAACCACCGAAATCTCGAAACATTCGAGATGGACATGACTCTGAGCGAAAGACTCATACCGCTTATTCCCAACTCCAAAATCATCGTCGCCGAAAGCGGTATCCACGACCACGAACAGGTCAAACATCTTCACGAAGTGGGTGCCGATGCCTTCCTTGTCGGCGAACACTTCATGCGCCAGAAAGATATCGCCGGTGCGCTGCGCAAACTCAAATACGGCAGTGACAACAAGAAAGGGTAGCGTTTCCCTTTACTTTTCTTCCTCGCCCAATTCCGATTTCGCCTTTTCGAGCAGGTCGATCACCTCTTCGTCACTGGTTTGGTCGAACCGCTCGTAATGGGCACCGACAGCCCAAAACGGCTCGGGCGTCTCCAGTACGACCACACGATCGGCCAGGCGTTCCATCTCAGGAAGCGTATCCTGCGGGGCCACGGGAACGGCAACGACGATGGTGGCCGGATTTTGCTCACGAATCGCAGCCAGTGCCGCTTTCATCGTATAACCGGTCGCGATACCGTCGTCGATCAGAATAACGCTTTTGCCTTCCAGGTGTTCGAGTGGGTTCTGCGACCCGCGATAGAGCTTTTGCCGGCGATGGAGCTCCTCGCGCTCCCGGGCGACCACCTGGTCGAGATAGGATTTGTCGACTCCAAGCCGATAGACCGCTTCCTCGTTCAAAAGGACACGCTCGGGATTGCCCTCCACCAGGGCGCCGATGGCGAACTCCTCGTTGAAAGGGGCCCCCAGCTTCCGGACGATGATGACATCGAGGGGAGCTTTGATACGCCTGGCGACTTCGTAGGCGACAGGAACGCCGCCTCTTGGCAGCGCCAGGACGATGGGATTTTCGAATGGGCCTTTCGCTGCGACGGCTTCCGCGAGTTTCTCACCCGCTTCGACTCTGTCTTTGAACATGGCAGCTCCTTGCAAATGTTTATTTTTATTTAAGATATAGCATAATTTAAGAATTATTTCAAGTTTTACAGAGTAATTTAAACGGTATGATGGAAAAAGAGAAAAAAGAAGGGTACTATTTTGGAACCACCGTCGATGGAAAATGGTGGAGACGGTATAGCGAAAAGGGTTTTTTCGCCCGGGGGAACGGTCTTTACTGGTTGGGATTGGACTCTTTTTGTTTTCAGAAACATCTCACGCAAGAGGCATTTCGCATCCCCTTCACATCGATTGTCGATGTCGGTATCGGAAAATGGCATGCCGGAAAGTGGGGCGGCGGGTGGCCCGTCGTGCGGATAACATGGGTCAAAGAGGGGAAAACACTCGCTTCGGGTTTTCTCTTCGCAAAGAGTGAGAAGCGATGGCGGGAGACGGTTCGCCGCCTCGAAGAGGCTGCCGCTCTCAACACCGGCTCGGGGGTGTAAATCTCAGGCGTTCAGAAGTTCTTTTGCGATCTGGTTGATCACTCTCCCCTCGGCGCGGCTTCCTATCTTCGCTTTGGCTTCGCCCATCACCTTGCCCATATCCTTCATTCCCGACGCACCCGTCTCTTCGATGATCTGTTTGAGGATTTCTCGCACTTCATCCTCGCTCATGGGCTCGGGAAGGTAGCTTCGAAGAATTTCGAGCTCTTTCTCGTTTTTTTCCACGAGATCCTCACGCCCTCCTTCCCTGAACTGTTCGATGGCGTCGTTGCGCTGTTTGATCTGTTTGACGAGGATCGCTTCGATGTCGGAATCGCTCAGCTCTTTGCGCTCGTCCACTTCGATCTGTTTGATGGCGCTCATGACAAATCGGATGACATCGCGTTTGAAGGTATCTTTCTCTTTCATCGCCGTCTTTAAGTCGGTTTTCAGTCTCTCTTTGAGTTCGCTCATGCTAATCCTTCGTTTGGAACGGTTTTTGCTAATCCGTTCATAAATCTGGACCGAATTATACCAAAAGGATGATGGGAATGCGAAAGATCGAAACGCTGGGGCTTTTGGCGACAATACTGCTCTATACCGGGTGCAGCACCCACCAGGCCGATGCGAAGATCGATTTCAAACCGCCGAAATATGTGGAACAGGTGCCGCCAAGGGAGAAGTTCAGGGGAACCTACAATCCCGGCAGCCTCTTCGGACGGGGAGACAATCCCGTCTTCTCCGACAAAAAAGCGATGAACGTCAACGACATCGTCACGGTTGTCATCGACGAAAACATTCTCTCCTCCTCGAGCGGTTCGAAGAAGATAAAGAAGACGACGAACGACAAGCTGGGCGGTGCGGTATTTGCGGGAGGCCCGGGAAATTTCGCATCGCAGGCGAACAAGATAACCGATATCAGCGCCGGTATCAGTTCGAACAACTCTTTCAACGCCACCGGCACCAACGAACGCAAAGAGAAGTTCACGACGACAATTTCCGCGAGAATCATCAAAATTCTCGAAAACGGCAACTATTTTATCGACGGCCGAAGAGAGATGCTGATCAACGGACAGAAGCAGATTCTCCATGTCAACGGAGTCATCCGTCCCGAAGATATCACACAGACGAACATGATCGACTCGAAACATATCGCCGATGCCAAAATACTGTACGAAACACAGGGAGATATCAAAGAGGCGACGGAGAAGGGGTGGGGAACCAAGGCGATCGAGTCGGTCTGGCCCTTCTGAGAGAGTGGCGGATATTACTCCCGGATGGCGGCGAGCGAGGCGAGCAGTGTACGCCTGCCGTCCTCTCTCGTGACGAATTTCTCACTGTATTCGACAATATTGAGTGGACAGAAAACATGGAGCAGTTCATTTTTCTGCAGCAGGTAGTCGGGGTTGCCAGGGGCGCCTTCGTTGGCATCATCCGCCACGAAGGTTTCAAAAAGCAGGAGGCCGCCTTTTTCAAGATGTGACATCATCGCCGGGTAGAGATTGCGGTTGAGATAGTTGAAGCAGAGGATGGCGTCATAGAGGCAATCGAGTGCGATGCCTCTTTCCAGGTCCGCTTCGATGGCACGGACATGCGGGATTTTTTTCAGTGCATCAAGAGCGACATCGCTCCATTCGATGGCATCGACATAGTATCCACGCTTCGAGAGGAAACGGGCATGGCGTCCCATCCCCGCCGCGATATCGAGGACCTTTTTCCCGACGATCCTGTCGACATGTCGCAGCAGCAGCTCACTTGGCACCCCGGAAGGCGGCTGCGAAGCGTATCTTCGGTTCCATCTCTCTTTGTCTTCAAACATCGACTCTGTGTTCCCGTACGATGGCGATGCCTCCTTTGACGACACCCCGATTTACAATGGGGAGCGTATCGATGTGAACCTCTTTTTCCCCTCCTGTAACAGGATCGACGACCGATCCGATCTTCGAGTGGAACTTTCCTTCCAGTGTCTCCTCCAGCAGCGAAACGATCCAGGATTCCATGCGGTGCAGATCCTTTCTTAAAGAGAGTTTTGTCCCCAGGCCGAGCAGTTTTTCGGCCGCTTTGTTGCATCGCTCCATCAGAAGATCGCTGTTGTAGAGAATCACTCCCGCGGTGTACTCTTCCATAAGAATATCCAGGGCACTTTCGCGCAGTTCGAGCTCCTCGAACATGACACGGCTCAGATGGCTCAGCGAATTGGTAAGAACAGTGGCCTCTTCCGAAGTGTCGGCGGGGAACGTTTTACACTCCTTCTGCACCTCTTCCTTTTTCTCTTTTCTTTCGCTCAGTCCCAGGACAACCATCGCCTGGTTCAGAAGGTAGGTTTTGTTCTCTTTGTGAAAGAACTGGCCGTATCCGAAATAGCCCACGGTCGTCGTATTTTGTGAGAGCATTTCAAGAGTCTCGTAGAGCCTCTCTTTGTTCAGCAGCTGGTGGGAGGCGTCGGAGAAGAGGAAAAAGGTTTCGAAACTCCTCTTCCCCGCCAATGTGGGAAAACAGAAGGTGGAGGAGACTTGCCTGTCGATATACCCGAATTTCCATTTTTTTTCCGGGTTGATGTTTCCGGTATAGCGGATCGAGCCATCTTCATACAGCGACGTGGCGTTTCGGGCGATCTGCAAGCCGTCCGTCTCCGTCACCAGGGCGATTTCGAGTCCGGAGAGGGGAAATTTTTCCAGGAATGTCTTGCCAAGATAGTGCTCATAGAGTTCCGCCGCGATCGTTCCGTTGATTTCGTGGACACGGTTCTTTTTTGAAGAGGTGATTTCCAGGTCGGGACCCACGACATGGAGGTCGACGATCGCTTTCATCGCAACCGTCAGGTTGGAACCGCTCAATCCCACGGCAACCGCCCCCTTGCTAATCGTTTGGTCGTTATGTACCAGAATCGTTTCGAAAAATTTGCCGTAATCCGCCGCGAGTCCGCCGCAGACGGGGGTCTTGTCATTAACCGTGGTGATGCCCGCAAGAAGCTCTTCCGGGTTGAGTTGGAGAGTGTCACAGAAAAGCAGCAGTAGTTTGGTGTCCCGTCTTATCACCTTTTTCGCCAGAAGTTTGCCCGCGTCGAAAGTCTGGTCATCTTCGATTTCGCCAAGCGAGTAGCTGGTGAGCCGGGTTTTTTCGAACGTGGAGATGGCGATGATGGTCTTATGCTCGCTGAAAGCGTTGTTGTGAATATCGCCGAACGTCGTGATCCCCACGATGACGGCTTCGGGAAAGAAGATCTGGACTTCATGCGCGATCTTTTCGAGCATCGAACGGGAGCGGTAGGTGCTGTAGATCTGCACCAGCACCGATTTGGCACGGTTGATCTCCTCTGTGGGAAGAAGATGAAAAGTCAGTACCGATTCGTATACAACGGAATAGGTTTTCATGAAGCCCTTTATAATGTGTTTTGTCTGGTACCGATGCTACAGTATACCATCAGTTTATATAATACAATAATCGGTATTTAAAGAGAGTTTGTTTACCATAGTTCCGAAAAGAAGGAGAAATTATTGAAAATCATGATTCAAAACGAAACCGTCCGGCTCGAGGAAGTGGGGCAACTCTATCCGGCAGCCATCATCAGGTATGCAGACGGGACCGTGACACAGATTTCTCTGGAGTGGTATGACGAAATGGCCAACAACGATGTGGAACTTCTGCATTATGCCATCTGCATCCACTATAAAGAGGAGGGGAGAGAACCTCTCGTCTTTTCATACGAAGACCGCAGCAAGCTGGAAGAGGCGATCGGTCAGCTCGTCTCCCAGTTTCGATCATGAGAGACGGTATTTGAAATCTTCGTAGCCGAAACGTCGGACGATCTCAAGTTCGTTCTTTTTGGTCCAGATGGCGATGGAGGGATGCTGCACGCCGTTGAATGTCGTGCTTTTGACCATCGTGTAGTGTATCTGGTCCTCGAAGACGATTTTGTCCCCGATTTCGAGTGGTTCGTCGAAGCTGTAGTCTCCCATGATGTCTCCGGCAAGGCAGGTGTTGCCTCCTAGGCGGTAGGTGTAGCGCTTCTCGCCCGCCTTTCCGGCACCGCGCACTTCGGCCCGATAGGGCATGGCCAGGGTATCGGGCATATGGGCTTCCGCCGATACGTCCAAAATGGCTATATCCATGCCGTTGTGGACAATGTCGAGTACCGAAGCGACGAGCGGACCGGTCTGCCACCCCACCGCTTCGCCCGGCTCCAGATAGACCGTCACATTGCCGTGGCGACTTTTGAATTCGCGGATTACGTCGATGAGACGAGCCACATCGTAGTCTTTGCGGGTGATGTGGTGACCGCCGCCGAAATTGATCCATTTCATTTTCGGAATATAGGCACCGAACTTCTCTTCGAACGCATCGAGCACGCTCTCTAGCGCATCGACATTCTGTTCGCAGAGGGCATGGAAGTGAAGTCCCTCAAGCCCATCGAGAAGATTGGAGTCGAAATTGTCGATTGTGGTGCCGAGCCTGCTGTAGAGCCCGCAGGGATTGTAGAGATCCACCGGCGCCGAAGAGAATTCCGGATTGACACGCAAACCGCAGGAGATTTGCGGATTGGCCGATTTGGCCGTTTTCAGAAACCGCCTTACCTGGTTGGGAGAGTTGAAGATGAGGTGGTCGCTGATGCGCGCGATGGTTTCGATCTCCTCTTCCTTGAAGGCCGGGGAGTAGGTGTGCACCTCCTTGTCCATCGTTTCCCGCCCCAGCATCGCCTCGTGCAGACCGCTCGCGCTCGTTCCTGCGAGGTATTTTCCGACAAGATCGAAAGTGCTCCACATGGCAAACCCCTTGAGTGCGAGCAGAATTTTCGCGCCGCTCTCTTTCTGCACGCGGTCCAGGATTTTCAAATTGCGTTCCAGCATCGCCTCTTCGCAGACGTAGCAGGGGGTTGGGATGATGGAAAGGTCGATCATGATTGTCCTTTAATAAGTTGTTTCAAAATTTCTTTTAAATGGAATATTCAAGGCTTTTCATAATAGTATTTATAGACTTCATGCCCGCCGATATCGAGAAAAAAAATCCTCTCGTCGACAATGACGATATCGATCACCATGCGATACTGCATATTGATGGATATGCTGTAAAATTCCCGCTCTTTTTTTATATTTTACAGAAAAAACTCCACTTTTAGACTGTTCCAAATTCTGGGAGAAAACCACTGTGTCCTAAGTGAAACATTCTGTTCAGCCGCCAACCAATTGAGAAACGACTCGATTCCCTCCTTTCCCATATGAATGAGATGCTTTTTTATCGGTGCCATTTTATCCTCCTGATAGCGGTACATTTTGTCATGCTATTGGATAAATGAACATTATCACGATAAAATGTGTTGATAATGGCTGAAAAACCAATAGCAAGAGACCGTAAAACAGGTAAATTGTAGTAAAAACCAATAAAATGAGCACAAAATATATCAATTTCGAAATATCTGAAAAATAGCACAACATTTTTTGTGTCGTGCTATTTTTTCATGACGAGGTGTTTAGTATACTTTGTTCGTACAATAAATAGTTCTGCGTTAAAAAGGATATATCATGAATTTTAGTGATTGGTTGTTGTCCACAATCGGGACTGGAGCAATATTATCCGGAGTTGGATGGATATTGCGTGATTGGATAACTAGTCGTCTGAAAAAAGCAATTGAGCATGATTATAATAAAAAACTTGAAAAATATAAATCCGACTTAAAATCAGAAACTGATAAGCAATTATTAATATTGCAATCGAAAGCAAATGTTGAATTTGAAAAATTCAGAGTTAGAATAGGTCGTTATACTGAAAAACAATTTGAACGATACAATGAGCTATGGGTTAAATTAACAGAACTACGGCATACTATGGATGATCTATGGGAATCTGCAAATGAAAGAACTCTAAATAGATTTTCAAGAGACCTTAACAATACATTCAGAATTCTTGAGAAAAGTGCATTGTTAATTGAACCGAATCATTATAGTGAGCTTATTGAGGCATTAAACGTATTTGCCAAATATCAAATAGGAAAGAAGACGCTAATAGAATTGAGAAAGCATACGGGCAACCAATATGTGTCTAATATTAAAGAACGGATTCAGGAGTTAATTATGACCAATGGACATCATAGGAATCGCCTCAATCAAGCGATGCAAAATTTAATGGACGACATGCGGAGACAAATAAATGGCACAAATGAATAGCACAGAACAAAGCGCTCCACCTGACCGCTATTCCGCTGCGCTCCATAGCGGCAGGTGAGCTTTGTCGTTATATATCAAAAAAAGAAGGAACATAAATGTTAGAAAACATAGATTTAAAAAATATTATATCAAGTATTGCAATAGTCGTATCAGTATTTATCGCAGTTTTTGGATGGTATTATAATAGTCAACAAAATAGAAAACATGAAATTTTTAAAAGAAGTATGGATGCAAGAATAAAACTTTTAGAAGATTATTTATTGTTTTTTCAAAATGCTCAAGAAACTAAATCGTTAGATGGATTTAATAAAATACAAGTTAGATTTTACATTTATGGCAATAAAGATGAAATTGAAATTGTTAAAACTATTTCTTCTGAAATAGAAAAAAATAAACAAATGACTAAAGAAATATTTGACAATTTTATAAAACTTAATAAACTAACAAGAGATAGACTAAGAGAAGAGATAGGGTTAGATAAAGTAGATATATAACAAGTTATTGGAGAGAAATATTTGACCGTACGGTCAAATATTTCTCAATTCAGTCGTTCGTTTCTGACGAAACGATTAAAAAGACAGGACGATTGAAGACAAGACGATAAAAAAAATTATCCTGCTTATCCATGTGAATATTATTCGTTTAATTCGCATAATTAGCAGTTAGAAATAGTTATGTCATTAATAATCTGCATAAGTTCAGAAACATATGGCACTCCAGCAAGGAGTGAGTATGCAGACCGATTATCTCTTTCATGGCCTCAAAGGCTTCAAAAGATTACAAAGCGTATGCTATCGTTTGCAGATGCAAACCAACACGGCACTGAAACGATTGAAGATTTTGAAGTTCTACGACAAGTGGGATCTTGATGCCACCCTGGAAGCGTTCGATATCAGTAGACGAACGCTCTATCGATGGAAGGCTCTTTACAAAGAGAGCGACGGGGATATCCTTTCGCTCAACCCCCGCTCCAAAGCTCCGAAGAAAAAGCGTCAATCCCAAACACCCGGAGAGATCGTGGAAAAAATAAGAGAACTCAGATCGACGTACCCCAATATGGGAAAAGCCAAACTCTATCATCTGCTCAAACCCTGGTGTGAAGAGAACCGGCTGCCTGTGGTTTCGGAATCGACGATCGGCAGAGTGATCGCCAACGATAAGGACAAAATGCGGCTGATCCCCTATCGAATCGACTCCAAAGGAAACGTCAAACCCAAAAGAAGAGTCTTCAAAAACCGGAAACCAAAAAACCTCAAAAGCAAACCGATGCGTCTATGGGCAGTGGATACGATCCAAAGAGTCTGTGACGGGATGAGACGATACATTATGACGCTCGTCGATCCACATAGCCGCGTCGCCTTCGCCGTCGCCATTCCCACCCGACACTCCAAACATACGGCCAATGTGCTCAATGCACTCCTTGAAGGTCTCTTTGATACCGCCCATGTCACGACAAAACCCCGATCCTTCTGTATCCTCTCCGACAATGGCAGTGAATTCATGAAACTCTTCGACGCCTTGGTACAGGAGAAAGGGCTGACCCATTACTGGACCTATCCAAGAAGTCCCAAAATGAACGCCCACAACGAAAGATTCAATCGGACACTCCAGGAACAGTTCGTGGATTTTCACGAAGATCTGCTCTTTACGGATATCGAACTGTTCAACCAAAAAATGGCCGAATGGCTTGTCGATTACAACACTCTCATCCCTCATCATTCCCTTCGATTGAAACCTCCGGTACAATACCTGATTGAACATCATCCGGAGTGCCATATGTGGTGGACTAATACATGCTATTTATAGAGTGGCGGGGAATATGGTATAGTTTGTTCATACAATAAATAGTTATGCGCCATAAAAGTAAGTGAAAGGGAAGTTTTTATGTTCAATCTAATTGTCAGTGGAAGCGGATGGGCAGAAACTCGCGATACTTTCCCGCTTGGCAGAATATTCGAATACACCACTGATGATATTGTTGAGCGGTTCAAGCCTGGCGGGATCATTAATTTCGACGCCCTGAGGAACCTTCCGACCGTATTCATGGAAGAGACATGGGGCGATGGAAAGCAATTAGCAAGAGTCGGAACAATTATTCGGGCGAGAATAACTGGAGGAGAAGTGTCATTGGAATATTTTTATGATCCAGATGTTCCGCCCATTCCAAATAAGGCCATAGAATCGATCTCAAGTGAATTAGACATCCGAGACTTTGAATTCAATCGCACGCATTGGGCTGTAAAAGATCAAGACTTATTTCGGGTGTTATTTCGTCATTTTCAACCACGCCGATTAAAACCCAAGGTTTTTTCATTAAACGAACCAGAACAAATAGAAAGTGTTCTAGCTTCTGCAATGATGCCTTTTTCCCCGCATTTTGATTCGGTATATGATGCCCTAAAAACTGTTTGTGAAAAGGTTGGCTTTAGGTGTAGAAGAGCGGATGATATTTGGGAGAATCCAGCTGTAATTCAGGACGTTGTTTCCCTTATTGATAGATCGAGGGTGGTTATTTGTGACTGCACAGGTAGGAATGCAAACGTGTTCTATGAGGCTGGGATCGCTCATACATTGGGACGTGAAGTAATTCTAATCACGCAATCAGAAGCAGATATCCCGTTCGATTTGCGCCACCTGAGGTATGTTCATTATCTAAATAATGGCGAGGGGTTGCTTGAATTACAAACAAAACTCGAGAAGCGGCTATCTGATATTGCTGGGAACTAGGGTTAACGCATAACAAGCGGGTGCACTTGACCGCCAATCCGCTGCGCCCTACGGGCTTGCGTCTTGTCGGCAAGTGATCCTTGTCGTAATGTGTGAAAGGCCGAGAAACCTTAAATACCCTTTTGATTAAATGAGCGTTGGAAACCATAAACCGCGAAGTGAAGTATAAAAGGCAATGTTTTTTAAAAAACTCAGAATTTTGGAGAACAGATTATTTATTATGAATTCATTTTTAGAAAAGTTGTTTTGTATTATTGCCATTGATACTGAACATTTAATTAACTCGTATTTAACGCAAAGTGAATTACAGTACCTGAATAATTCCTTGAAATCTATAAAAGACTTAAATGGTGAGTTTTATACTACCTCAGAAGGTGAGAATCTAGAGGTATTGCTTTATTTTTTATATTGTCATAAAGAAGATATTCTGACTCTATGGGAAGATGAGTTTAAAAAAGAAATACTTGTGAGGCTATATACATCAGGAGTTATCTCTGGAAATTATCCATGTTTTCATTTTGATCTGTCTAAATTCAAACAAACTTATAAATCAAGCGGTCAAACATTGACTTTGTATCGAGTTGGCAGAGAACAGGAGCAAAAAGAAAACTTAGGAAACTCATGGTCTACAAGCACTACCGGCTTGAAAAACTACGTTCAATCATCTTCAATAGAAGTAGAAAATAACCCTGTATTTGTTATTGAAATAAATGACTCAGAAGTATTGTGTGAAGGTAATTCTCGAGAGAATGAATTGATATTAAAGAAAGGCTTTAAATTTAATAGTATTAAGTCACTTGATATTGAACAAAAGCGTCAGCTTTTTGAGTGATATACTGTGCTTGTGGTATTAAAAACACCTAACAAGTGCGTCAACTTGGACTGGTTAACCCGCCGCTTCTCGTTCCTTGTCACTCTGGGTTAGCCAGCCGGTTACGTAAAACGTTAGAAGCTACTAGGAATATATGATGGCATCTCTTGCAGAAGAATTAATGCATACGACTGTCAGGCTTGAAGGGAAAAAAATACAAGGAACTTCTGTTGGGACAGGGTTCTTCTTTATGCATGAGCAACGATTATTCCTTATAACAAACAAGCATGTTGTAGAGGGCATAGTTCATGGCAATTTTGTGGTGTTGAAAGGAAAGGTCGATGGCAAGACAAAAAAGCCTTTACTCGGTCAAGGCTACAGGTTCTCATTCAACGCAAATAATTTTATAGGCCATCCAAATCCAGATGTAGACGTGGCTGCTATGAATGTTTCAGCAATATTCAGCGAAGCTGAGAATAACGGAGACATACTGTTCTGGAAGAATCTTACGGAAAGGGAATTCCCCACACAAGAGCAGATTGATAAATTCATTTCCCCAATAGAGGAAGTTGTATTTATCGGGTATCCAAGTGGCATATGGGACACGAAAAATATTCTCCCAATAATAAGAAAAGGCATAACAGCCACTCCTTATTATATAGACTTCGATGGGCAAAAAAAATTTCTGATTGATGCATCCGTATTCCCAGGTTCCAGCGGTAGCCCTGTATTCATCTACTATGCTGGAGGATATCCAGATAAAGAAGGGAATCTTTATGCGGGAAACAGACTGCACTTTTTAGGGATTGTCGCGCAGGTATATAAACGCGTAGAGCAAGGTGGTATTCGTATTGTCAATATCCCAACACAACAACTGCCTGTCGCAGAAATTGACCAAATGATCGACCTCGGCATCGTATTTAAGGCGGAAACAATAAAAGAATGTGTGGAATATTATGTCAACGTGGTCAATGCTTCTAACAATAAAATCCAGCCGGCGCAGTAAACTGCGCGGCTGATTTAATCGTTAATCCTCTCAAACCACTTTCATACCCTACACATTCATCTCTATCACATGCCACGGCAGCCCCTGGCGGTTAAGCTCCTCCATGAAGGGGTCGGGGTCCATCTGCTCCATATTGACGGTGCCGGGCCGCATCCACTTGCCTTCGCACATCAGTTTGGCGCCGATCATGGCGGGCACGCCGGTGGTGTAGCTCACACACTGAGCGCAGACCTCTTTGTAGGCTTCCTGGTGGTCGCAGATGTTGTAGATGTAGATTTTTCTCCTTTCGCCGTTTTTGATGCCTTCGCAGACGACGCCGATATTGGTCTTTCCCTTGGTGCGGGGACCCAGGGTCGCCGGGTCGGGGAGCAGGGCTTTGACGACATGCAGAGGCACGACTTTGCAACCGTCCACTTCGATGGGGTCGATGCGCGTGAGGCCGATGTTGTCGAGGACTTTGAGGTGAGTCAAGTAGCTTTCGCCAAAGGTCATCCAGAAGCGGATGCGCTTGAGGCCGGGGATGTGCTTGATTAGCGACTCCTCCTCTTCATGGTAGAGAAGGTAGCTGTCCTTGGGTCCGATGTCGGGGTAGTCCCAGACCATCTTCACCGCCATCGGTTCGGTCTCCTTCCAGTCGCCGTTCTCCCAGTAGCGCCCTTTGGCGTTGACTTCGCGGATGTTGATTTCGGGGTTGAAATTGGTGGCGAAAGGGTAGCCGTGGTCGCCGGCGTTGCAGTCGAGAATGTCGATGTACTCTATTTCGTCGAAATAGTGCTTGAGGGCGTAGGCGCAAAAGACATTGGTGACACCCGGGTCGAAACCGCTGCCTAGCAGTGCCATGAGCCCTTTGGCTTTGAAATCGGCATCCTTGGCCCACTGCTCCTTGTACTCGAATTTCGCCGTATCGGGGTGCTCGTAGTTGGCCGTATCGAGGTAGTGGATGCCGGTGAGCAGGCAGGCATCCATGATGGTCAAATCCTGGTAGGGAAGGGCGACGTTGATGACTACACAGGGCCGCACTTTTTTGATGAGCTGCACCAACTCCTCCACATTGTCGGCATCCACCTGTGCCACGTCGATCGTCTTACCCTGCATCCGTTCGATCTCTTCCTTGATCTGCACGCATTTTTCCAGCGTGCGGCTGGCCAGGGTGATATGGTCGAAAACATCGCTGTTTTTGGCGCATTTATGGGCGACGACCCGGCCGACCCCTCCGGCTCCGATAATCAAAACTCTGCTCATGTTCATCCTTGGAAATTGAAGTAGGTTATTATACCAAGCGATAGTTTCGATATAATCACGTCATTTTACAGAGTTTCCGAAAATAGGGATCGACCCATGAAAAAAGCTATCATATTAATGAATATGGGAGGGGCTTCCCGTCTCGACGAAATAGAAATCTTTATGCGTAACATGTTCAACGATCGGCGAATTATCGGCGCGCCCGGGATGATTCGCAAAAATCTTGCCGAGCTCATCACCCGTATGCGCCTGGAAGGGGTAAAAGAGAACTATCGACAGCTCGGCGGCGGCTCGCCCCTTCTGGAGATTACCGAAAAAATCCGGGAAAAACTCCAGGAAAAGGTCGACGACGCCGTGGTGGAGATCGTGATGCGCTACACGGAGCCTTTCGCGGTAGATGTTTTGAAAGGCCTGAAAGAACGGGGCATAGAAAAACTCTACCTGATTCTCATGTATCCGCAGTTTTCGACCACGACGACCGCCTCCTCGATCGAAGATATCCGAGCCGCGGCGAAATTGATAGACTATCACCCCGTCATGGTCAGCACGCTGCACTACCACGATTTCGAACCCTATCTCGAAGCGGTCGAGGAGCGCATCGTCGAAACGCTGGGCGACGAAGATCCCGGCACGGTCAATCTCGTCTTTTCTGCCCATGGTCTTCCGGTCCGGGTCGTCAAACGGGGCGATCCTTACCAAAAGCATGTGGAAGAGGAGGTGCTGCGCCATGTGACGCGTCTGCGCGCGAGGGGAATCGTCTTCAATCAGGTCCACATCGGCTATCAGTCGAAAGTAGGACCTCTCAAGTGGCTCACTCCGTCACTTGCGAGGGTGCTCGAAGAGATAAAAAACAAAAGGGTGTTGATCTATCCTGTATCTTTCACTGTCGACAATTCGGAAACTCTTTTCGAACTCGATTTTGAATATCGTGAGGTTGCGGAAAAATTGGGATTCGATCTTTACCGGGTGTGCCGCTGCCCGAACGACTCGGATAGGTTCATCCGAGCTCTTGAGCTGCTGTATAGAAAGATGGGGTAGGGGGTTGGGTTTTCAGCCCGCGGCCGATTCCAGATGCTCTTCGGCAAACTGCCTGAGTCCGTCGCACAGGACACGCCGTTTGTGTTCGATCACGGGAATCGATCTGATCTCCTCTTCGTTTTCGTGGTAGAGTGCGATTCCTTTGTCGAGCATCTCTTCCAACAGGTCGTCGGAAATGGCTTCGATTTTCATCTGCATTTCCTCCAGCAGACACTTGACGACGCTCATTCCCACGATTTTGGTATAGGGGTGGTTGCGAATCATCGTCCTGAGTCTCGGGTATTTGGTTCCGATGATCTTCACGACTTTCGCATTGAGTTGATGCATCATCTTCTCCTCCTTTTTTCACCGCTGCAGCGAGGCCATGCCGCACCGGATTGATGATTTTCGGCTACACATAAAACAATTTCAATCATCTATAACATTTCGCCCATGACGGGCCGATTACAAAATTACAAGTTGTTTGCGGATGTGCAGAAGAGAAAGTATTTTATCTAAATTTTATTTTATAATCAAGTCCGGAATTTGGTAAAATTGCTTTCATAATTATTCTGACTGCAGGAAAACCATGCAAAAAAGCGGTTCTTTTTACAACCTTTCCACACTCCTTCTTGCTCTCTTCGCTCTGAGCGTTTACCGTTTCTATGTGCTGACACAGGCGGCTGGAGTGATCGACCTCTACGCCGACGAAGCCTACTACTGGGGCTGGGCGCAGCATTTTGATTTCGGCTACTACTCCAAACCCCCCATGGTGGCATGGCTCATCATGCTCGGTACCTCGCTTTTTGGCGACACATTCGTGGGTATCAAGGTTCTCTCGCTCTTTGTCTACATACTGACAACGCTCAATATCTACTTTCTGGCGAAGGAGCTTTTCGACAACGAAGAGATCGCCTTTTTCAGCGGGCTCGCATTTGTCACCCTGCCGGCGGTCTGGCTCTCCTCCCTCATCATTTCGACCGATGTGCCGTTTCTTTTTTTCTGGTCGCTGGCAATGCTCTTTTTCGTCAAGGCGCTCAAGAGCGACCGCTGGAGGGATTGGCTCGTTACGGGCATCGCGGGCGGCGGAGGACTGTTGAGCAAATATACGATGATCATCTTCGTCGTCTCCGCTTTTGCCTATCTTATCCTTTCCTCCCGCTATCGGCATCACCTGAAAAATCCGCGTCTTTACAGTGCGATGGCTCTCGCGGCGATTTTGTACATGCCCAACCTCTACTGGAACTATACCCACGAATTCGTCAGTTTCAAGCATACCAGCCGCGACAACGCCCATATTACGGGTCTTCATTTCCATCTGGGCAAAATGCTTGAATTTCTCGGTTCACAGTTTGGGGTATTCGGTCCCGTGCTCTTCGGGTGGTTACTGGCGATACTGCCCCGCTACGGCCGCTTGAGGGACGATGAGAGGATGAAGCTTCTGTGGTGGTTCATCATGCCCATGTTCGCTCTGATTCTGACCGTGAGTCTTCTTTCGCGTGCCTTTGCCAACTGGTCGGCGCCCATGTACGTGGCCTCGACGCTGCTGGTGGTCGCCTGGCTCGTTCTCCGGGACAAAAAGAGATGGCTCGCCGCGGCGATCGCCGTGAATATAGCGCTCGGGGTCGGCCTCTACCACTATTACAGCATCGCCCATCTGATGGGCGTGGAGGTGACCCGGAAGATCGATCCGTTCCGTCGTGTCCGGGGGTGGCATGAACTCGGCACGGCCGTGGGCGAGATTCTGAAGCGCCATCCGGGGGCGAAACTGCTCAGTGACGACAGAAAGGTGATGGCGGAGCTGATCTTCTACGTTCATCCCCATCCCTTCGATGCCGTGAAGTGGAATCCGAATCACACATTGCGGGACCACTATGAAATGACGACCGACCTTCAGAAGCATGTTGGGGACGATTTCATCTACGTCACCCGCCGCAAAGGGGCGGGGGGTGTCGCGAAATATTTTAAAAGTGCCGAAAAGATCGCAACGATCCGCATTCCGCTCCATAAAGAGGACGCAATGGTCTTTGATGTATACTATCTCAAACATTTCAAAGGGTATCGATGAAACTTTCGGTAGTGATTCCGGTCATGAACGAAGAGGAGAATGTCGCTCCGCTTTTTGAAGCGGTCAGAAAGGCGCTCGAGGGGATCGACTACGAACTGATCATGGTCGACGACGGATCGACCGACAGAACCGTCGAGCGTATGAAGGAGCTGGCCGACGAACGGACGAAGATCATCGTGTTCAACCGCAATTTCGGGCAGACCACAGCGATGGCCGCGGGTATCGAAGCAGCGAAAGGGGATATTATCGCGACGCTCGACGGCGATCTTCAGAACGATCCGACCGATATTCCGATGATGATCGAAAAGCTGGAGAAAGAGGGGTGGGACCTTGTCGCCGGCCGTCGTAAAAAGCGGCAGGACGGGATGTTTTTGAGAAAGATACCCAGCAAGATCGCCAATGCCATCATCCGGCATTCCACCGGCGTCTATCTGCACGACTACGGCTGCACGCTGAAGGTCTTCAAACGGGACGTGGCCAAAAACCTGGGACTCTACGGGGAGCTGCACCGTTTTATCCCGGTTCTTGCCAAAATGTACGGCGCGAAAATCACCGAGGTCGATGTCAAACACCATCCGCGCATTCACGGAGAGAGCAAATACGGCATCGGGCGGACTTTCCGGGTAATCAGCGACCTGCTGCTGATGCTCTTCATGCAGAAATACAAGACGAAGCCGATGCACCTTTTTGGCACACTGGGTATCCCGATGCTCGCCATCGGCCTGCTCATCGACGCCTACCTGTTCGTTCTGAAACTCTTCGGAGAGAGTATCGGCCAGCGGCCGCTCCTGATTCTGGGGGTCATGTTGACCCTCGGCGGCATTCAGCTTATCACGACGGGATTTGTCGCGGAGCTCATCATGCGGACCTATTTCGAATCCCAGAACAAAAAACCCTATACCATCAAGGAGATATTCGTCGCTTCTTCGACAAAACCGAAAGAAAAAGAGGCCGATGAAACGGAAGCTTAAGCTTCTGCTGAAAATCCTTCTGACGGCAGCGGCTCTTGCGTTCGTACTCCAAAAGGTGGAACCGGACCGGCTGAAATCGGCCCTTCGGAGTGCCGATGCTTTCTGGCTTTTTTGTGCGTTCTTTTTTTTCAATCTCTCCAAAATCGCCAGCGCCCTGCGGCTTAATCTCTATTTCGAGACGATCGGCCTGCATCTAGCGCAAAGCTACAATCTTCTGCTCTATTATGTGGGCATGTTCTACAACCTTTTTCTCCCCGGCGGCATCGGCGGTGACGGATACAAAATCTATCTGCTCAACAAGACGTTCAAACAGAGACTCAAAACGCTCTTTCAGGCGGTGCTTCTGGACAGGGTGAGCGGTCTTGCCGCGCTGATTTTCTATGCGGCGCTTCTTTGCGCCTTCAGCCGATACGCCCAGCTCTACCCACTCACGTACGGTGCGGCGATTCTTTGCGCCCTGCTTGTCTTTCCCGCCACCTACCTGATGACGAAACTCTTTTTCCCTCTCTTTCTCGATGTTTTCGGCAAGACGATGGCCTGGGGGCTTGCCGTTCAGCTGCTGCAGCTGGTTTCGGCGTGGATGATCGCCAAAAGTCTCGGCATCGACGGGGCGCTGTGGGAGTATATGACGCTCTTTCTTGTCTCGAGCGTCGCGGCGGTGCTGCCGTTGACCATAGGCGGTGTGGGAATACGGGAACTCACGTTTCTCTACGGGCTGGAGTGGATTGGAGAAAATCCCGCTCTTGGCGTCACCTTCTCCTTTCTCTTTTTCATGGTGACGGCTCTCTCTTCGCTTGCGGGTCTCTTTCTTATCAACCGCATCCAGGCGCAACCTATCGACAAAGAGGTGATATGAACAACACAGCAAAACTTCGATTCATCCCCATGGACAGTGCGGCCCAGCAGTCTGTCGAAATGGCGAATTTGACACGCCGGAGCGAGATTGCAACCCTAACGGGGCCGTCGGAACCCTCATCCTCCGCCGTGCATGTTTTCGTTCTATCGGCTTTTGACGACTCCTCTTTGCAGAAGATAGCGGGTTTCAAAGGAAGAGGCATACTGCTGTTTCCGGATCAGGAGACGAGCGGCCCCTTCATCGAAAAGGTGATGAAGAGTTCTTTTGTTCCCGTTCCGGTGAAACTGGAATCTCTCGCGGCCCTCTCCTTTTCCCATGCCGTCAAGAGCATCGAAACGCTTTTTGTCGAATCTTCCGAACAGGATTTCTCGCTGGGCGAAGAGGACCTTTTCGCTGTCTTCCAGGCTCATCGGCTCAACCGGTTTTATTACACCGAGGGACGCCATCTGCGGGAAGCGGTGCTGCGGATGGCGCATCGCGTGCGCAGCCGAAGGGGCATCGAAAGTGTCGCCTACACCCTTACGGTTCCGGCAAACACCGCACTCTTTTCTCTCGATGAAGCCCTCGATGTGCTGGAGATCGCCGTGCCGCCCGAGAAGCCTCTGCATTTTGCGATCCGTTTCGCCTCAGGCACGAACCATATAAAAATCAGCGCCTGTATCGCCTCTTCGGAACGGACGCCTTCGGACATTCAAAGCCGCATCGATGCGCATCCGACCTATCTGGGCAAGCTGGCGGTGATCGTGGAGGGATTCGCCGACGGGAAGATCGACGAAAAGCGGATGGATGAGCTCTGCCGCGAGAACGGCATCGAGCCGGAAGATGCCGACAGGCTTTACGACATCTTCTACGTGCGTGCCGACGAGACGGCGGCTTTGATGCGCCATCTGCGGGAGAGCCGAAGCGCCGATGAGCGGATCGAACTCATCGCCAAGGCGCTCGCAGACAATTTCATCGATGTTCGCGTTCTCGAGGAGCTCGCCAACCTCTACCGCCTGCCCGCCGACCGTATCATCGCAAGAGCCGGCGCACTCCAGGAAGAGGGATCGGCTTCCAAATGAAGAGAGTGAGTGCGGGTATACTGCCGTTTAGGCAGAAAGAGGGCGGAACGGAGGTCTATCTGATCCACATGGGGGGACCTTTCTGGCGAAAGAGAGAGCGCGCATGGAGTATCGTCAAAGGGGAGGTGGAAGAGGGGGAAGATCTGCTCACGGCGGCCAAACGCGAATTTTTCGAGGAGACGGGAGAGCGGATCGAGGGGAGCTTTCTGCCACTGGGAACGGCGAAAACCTCGAACAAGATCATCCACGCATGGGCCGTCAGGGCGGAACCTTCCACCCGTATCGTCTCCAACATGTTCGAATTGGAGTGGCCGCCCGGGTCGGGCCGGAAACGGAGTTTCCCCGAAGCGGATCGGGCGGCATGGTTTCCCCTTAAGAGAGCGGAAGAGGTGATCGTCAAATCCCAGATTCCGTTTCTTGAAAGATTGCGGGAACTTCTTTCCGGGAACTAATGGCTGTTTGAAAGTGGTTTTCAAACCAAAGACTCTATAATGGCCCCAAGACAATTTCCAACATCAAACCAAAGGACAACGCGAATGAAAATGAAAATTCTGTCGGCACTTTTCGGTGCAGCTCTGTTGATTGCAGGATGCAGCAACAAGGTGGAAGAGAAGCCCGTGGTGGAGATCAAGAAGGGCAAGGTGGCTCCCGCCATCGAGATCGGAAAACCTTTCGTTTCCGGCACTCTCAAGGACCAGTTCGGTAAAAAGGGGCAGGTAACGGGAGAGACTAAAAAGGTGATCATCGTCTTCGGCAAAGCGACCGGGCACCTGGTCAAAGAGTATCTCAACACGAAACCCGACGACTATCTGGACAAAAAACGGGTTGTTTTCATCGCCGATGTCAGCGGTATGCCATCGATGATCCTCAAGTATGTCGCTCTGCCGGACCTGCAGAAACACCGATACTCGATCTTTCTGATCCGCGACAAAAAGGCGTCGGAGAAGTTTAGAAACGAAAAGTACAGAGACTACATTATGGTGATCGACCTGGATGACGGCCTCATCGAAGATGTGGAGTTCGTCACGACCCCCAAAGACCTTGAAGAGGCGATCGACTGAAAAGCTCGCCCTTTTCAAGGCGTTTCCCCTTTCGGAGAATTCCCATAGATCCCCGCGACGCTTTCCTCTTTTTTCACAAACCCATGCGCGATTAAGTCCGTTTCAAATGAAATGGCGTTAAAATGGAAAAAAGAGGCCTTCCATGCTCAAAATCCTTCCTTTCTACTTCATGGCTGCTCTGCTGGCCGGCCTGTTTCGCTACTGGTTCGGATTTTTTCCCCTCGCTCATGCGCTCTTTCTCGGATTGGGATCGGCCTGGTTCGCTTCACTTTTCTATCGGCAGGAGCGAACTGCCGGGAAAAGGACGGTTTTTGCAATCCTGGCGACCCTGCTCGTGGGGGAGCTGGCCGGATTCGGAATGGCTCAGCCCTGGTTCGATCCCCTCGGATGGCTATCGAGGGTTCTGCAGAGCGACACGACGGAAGAGATTTTCGGCCTGGCGCTGATGGGAGGGCGCATCGGGCGTAATTTCCAACTGGGAACGGGGGGAGGTTTCTGGGTTCTTTTTAATCTCATCGACGCCCTTTTTCTTCTCTTTTTCGTGATGACGGGCGTGAACACCTTCGTGTACAGGAAGCGGGGATGAACGCGATGATGAAAAAAATCACCGCCGTTACGCTTCTTGGTTCGGGGGTGCTGCTTCTTGTGTATCTGGGCGGATTCGATGCGGCCCGCGAACTGGAGGAAGCCGAATGGGCCTACCGCCACTTCGATTGCGACCAGGCGATCCGTCATGCACGGCGCGCCGCCTACTCGCAAGAGGGCAAAACAGCGGCCCGGGCATGGACAATCGCGGCGAAAGCCTCCGAAAGATGCGGCCGTAACACAGTGGCGTCCATCTATATCGAAAAGGCGATCGCCTCCGACGCCCGATGCGCAAAGTGCTACCTTTTCAGGGGGGATTTACGATACAAAGCAAAAAAGTACAAAGATGCGATAGAGGATTACAGCAGGGCATTCGTGCAGATTTCCCCGTTCCGGCGGGATGAAGCCGCTTTTTACCTGGCACGTCGCGGCATCAGCCTGCTGCGGGTGGGCCGCGTGAAAGAGGGATGCAGCGATGCCAGGAGTGCCACAGGAAGCGATCCCTCCTCGCCGCTCGCCCATTTTGCAAAAAGTTTCTGCCTGGAAAAATCGGGACATTTGCAAGCGGCGCTGAAGGAAGCGCAGAAAGGCTATGAGCTGGGCATGCTAAGTCGCGACTTCCTTTCACAGGAGGGGAGCGAATGGGCGAAATACCTCTCCCGCCTTGCGCTCGCCGCTGCCAAAAAGTGAGTCACACGCCAATCTGCATGAAATCGTAGGCGATATCGACTTTGCCGCTGAAATATCTCTTCGCTTCGTCCAGAAGTTCCGAAATTCTGTCGTTTTTGTCGTACCGTGGGCTGATATGATTTAATATCAAATGATCGACGCCCATCTGTTCGGCGGCGAGGGAAAGCTGCTTGGCGGTCGTGTGAAGAAACTTTCTCGGAAGCCGGTCGAAGTCGGCCTGGGTGTAGGTGGCTTCGTGGATCATCAGGTCGAAAGGGGCGTAGGGCGCGAAGAGGAGGGGGGCGTCGTTGTCCCCGCCGATGACGATCCGTTTGCCTCGGGTAGGAGGCCCGACGAGCGTGCTTCCTTCGATGGTGGATCCGTCCGGAAGGGTGATGGACTCTCCCCGTTTCAGGCGGGCGAAGAGGGGGCCTTCGGGAATACCGAGACTCCTGGCTTTCTCGGCGTCGAAATGGCCGGGTCTGTCATCGAACGAGATGACGAAGCCGAAGGAGACAATGGAGTGGGAAAGGGCGACGACATCGATCTTGAATCCTTCGTACCGCAGGAGTGTGCCTTCAGAAATCTCGAAAATCTTCAGATCGAAGGGGAGGTTGAGCTGCGAAAGATGCATCACGTTTTCCAGCAGTTCCCGCAAGCCTGGAGGCCCGTAGATCTCAAGGGCAGATTCACAGCGCTGCATTCCTTTGGAGGCCAAAAGTCCGCAAAGACCGTAGACATGGTCACCGTGCAAGTGGGTGATGAAAATCCTGGAGAGGTGATAGGCGCTCAGTGATGTGTTCATGATTCGGTGCTGCGTTCCCTCCCCGCAGTCAAAAAGCATCCACTCTTTGCTGTTTTCAAGCTGCAGAGCCAGCGCCGAGACATTGCGTGTTCGTGTCGGCACACCCGCCGAGGTACCAAGAAACGTTATCGTGTGCATGCAACTCCTTCATTGATAGGGGGGTGGTCCCCGCATTTTCCTCTCACTCCGCATCCTTTGCTATTTCGTCCATCACGCTCGCCGCCTCCCTGAGTCGCTCTTTGTCGAAGTGGGTATAGATGCGTGAAGTGTCGAGACTGGCATGACCAAGCGCCTCCTGGACCAGTACCAGGTCTTTCTTCTTGAGGTAGAGCATCGTGGCGAATGTGTGCCGAAGCATGTGGGCGCCGTTTTTTTCCTTGCGAATTCCCGCCTGCATCAGGATCTTCTCGACGATACGGCTCACGTAGGCCTGGGTGAGGAGAGTGCCCTTTTTGTTGCAGAAGAGCAGGTCCCCATCGCACTTGCGAAGAAGGAGCCACTCCTGGAGATATTTTTTAATATGAGACTGTTTGATCATGACGACACGCGCTTTGTTGCCCTTGCCGACGATACGGATGAGATAGACCTCGCCTTCGGGGATCAGGTCTTTGGTTTTAAGCTGCAGGGCCTCTCCGACACGGATGCCGGTAAAGAGTATCAGTTTGATAAGCATCCGGTTTCTGGCGGCAACGGCGCGTTGAAAGGGGTGGGTTTCGATCGCTTCGATGAATCGCTCGACTTCGGCTTCTTGCATGTAGGCCGGAAGTTTGGTACCGCTTTTGCCCCCCAGGCCGCCCCAGTTCTTGAGTTCTATGCCGAAATGGTGCGCCGAACCGTCTTTTTCGGCATTCTGTTTGTCGATATAACCGAAAAAGTTGATCATGGCGATACGGTAGTTCTTTTTCGTCGCGTCCGACAGTCCCGCCGTGGCGGAGGCCAGAAAGTCGCTGAGAAGCTCTTCGTCTATCTCCTTCATACTCGCCGGTCCCATGGCTGCCAGGTAACCGTAGAGCTTCTCCAGGGGCTTGTAATAGGTGTTGATACCGATCAGCCCCGCATTTCGGGCTTCCTTTGAAAGACGCGAGAGCGTTTCGATGGAATCGACGCCGCGTCGCAATCGGCCGATGATACGTGCCAGTGCCTGAGAATCTTTCACCTGACGGTTGGAGAGAGAGTTGAGTTTGGAGTGCATGTACCGACTCATCCAAAAGAGCAGAGTACGCTCGAAACGATCTTCGCAGTCAAGAGGATAGCGCATACAAATCCTTAGCAGGCGGACAGCGGGACGCTCACTCTGTTCGCTTGGCAAGTTTGGAATAAACACAGATTTCTGTGTCATTGTACCCGCCAAAGGCGTGGAGCGATTGTCCCGCTCGCCGTTTTGTAAAAAGTATTGAAAACTATAATTTTCAAACTATATTCTATCGACTCTCCCATTAAGAAATCCTTGCGAAATGTTATATGAACAGTCGTTAATGCTTGCATTCAAGAGATATTAACGATTGTTCATGTATTATTATTGAAAAAGAACGCCCGTTCATGTGATTATGAACAATCGTTAATGCCAATGGATCCCCAAATCAAGGAGTTTCTGACAATGCCTAAACAGACGAACACCAAGCAGAAAATCATCGAAGCGGCGATCGATCTGATTGCAAAATTTGGATACAGAGGCGCTTCGGTACGCAAAATCGCGAAAGAAGTGGGAATCAGAGAGAGTGCGATCTACAACCATTTCAAAAACAAAGAGGAGATTCTCAAACAGATCATCGCCGAGATATTCGTCACCCCTTTTGAATTCAAAGATATCGAAGAGAAAGCGAAAAGAGGCAAATCGTTTTTACGGGAATTCGTGGTGGCTTACAAGCTGATCGCTTTCGACAAAAAGAAGGAGAAGCTGTTTCGTGTGCTTGTGATCGAACTCTTTCAGAACCGGGCTTTGAGGGAGAGTTTTATCCAGGAGTTTCACCAGAAGGATATCCAGCAGATTTCCCAGGCTTTTTTTATCATGATGCAAAACGGCATGATCCGCTCCGGCGATCCGATGTTCATGGCTCAGGAGTTTCTCGCTCCCCTCTTCTACATACGTCTGCAGGTTTCGCTTTTGCGAATCGATGCCAAACCGACGACATCGGTCTCAACGCAGTTTGAGAAACATGTCGACTTCTTCTGGGAATCGGTGGCGCAGTGAAGGGAACGGCCAGCGGCCTTTTGGCAGAGAATCCGGCGGCGCATAGAACGCGGGATTTCAATGCGGTATCAGGCGTATACGATGTAGCGGATGGAGGCTGCCTGGAGTTTTGAGAGATTCTCTTCATGAACTCCGGTGATGATAAGCTCGATATCGAGACTTCCCAAAAGTGTCAAGAGTGCATTTTTGGAAGCGGTATCAAGATCGAGGAAGGAGTTTTCGCTCATTTTGACATAGGCGGGTGCACTGTATTTAAGATAGCTGTACTCCCCTCTTTCGGCACTGAAACGGCTGATACCGAAACGGACGCCGTACTCCTTGAGTGTCATGGAGACATGTTCTACAACAATCGGTTCGAGAGCCAGTATGTCGTGTTCCGAAATTTCGACGTAGAGTTTTCCCCTGTGGTTTTCCGCTATCTCTTTGACCGTATCTTCGAAAATGAAGAGCTTGTCGCTTTCTTGAAGCATATCGGCGATCATTTCGAAAGCGATCGTCTCCTCTTTGAAACGGTGTTTTTTCATATAGTCGAATTCGAAGTTCAGAAGATCCTGCTCCAATCCAAGTTCCACAACGGCGGGAACGTATTCGCCGTATCGGATGGTTCGGCCCTCGTGGATGATATCGAACGAAAGGATGTGGCTCGCCTCTTTTTGCTGTTTGAGATCGACAACCGGAGTCATAACTGGCTTGAGGTGTCCCTCCCTGAGGGCTTTTGTTATGATTTCCCGCCACTCTGTCTTTCCCGCCGCGGGCCGGTTTTCGTCCGATTCAAAGACCACGATGCGGTCCTCGTTGTACATTGCCGCATCGGTGAGCGCCGAATCGACACAGCTTAGAAGCTTGCTCATGGGCATCTTCCTGACATATTCGCAGATTCCGACACTTAGAGTGAGAAGATTGCGAAGGCCGTATCTCTCGCACAGCAGCATATGTTTTCCAATGATGCTTTTGGCGAGATCTTTGGCCGTTTGGGCATTGTAGACAGGCAGCAGCAGGGCGAATTCCGTACCGTTGATCCGGCAGATGAGCGGTTCATGAACCAGTTCACTCTCCTGCTTGAGAATTTTTGCAAACTCCAAAAGCAGTTCATCCATCTTTTTGTGCCCTATTTTTCTGTTTCCCTCCACCACCCCGTTCATACGGATCATCATCAAGGATCCCCGGGAGCGGGTATCGTTGGCCATCAGGTATTCGGGAAGTTTGAGCTGGAAATAGCGCCGGTTGAAAAGATCGGTCGCCTGGTCGAGATAGAGCATCTCCTGACTCTCTTTCATCGCTTCGGAACTGCGCACATAGAGCTCTTTGACCCGTTTGACCATCGAGTTCATCGCAAGCACCACGTTTTTGAGTTCCACCGTGGAGGGGATCTCCTTCTGGATGATGAAGCGGTTATGTATGACCCCTTCCGCTTGGTTTTTTATGTTCTCCAGCGAGCGCAGAACGACACGCAGAACGAGGTTGAGAAGCAGGAGTCCCAGGATGCCGAAGATCACGAAAAGGGCGATCGTGTAGAAAAAGAGTCCGTAAAGCTCTCGATAGGCGGCGCTTCGGTCTGCCTGAACCAGGAGATTGAGAAATTTGCTATGGTCCTCCTCCAGGACATCGGTAGCGATGGGTGCCTTTATCTGCACCAATTCGACGAACCATTCGGGTACCTCTTTGAGATCGGCACGTTTGATTCGTTTGTACAGAGTGGCATTTTGCATGTCCTTGAGTTCGATCAGACCAAATTTGCCGCTGCCAAACAGGGCGTCGACGACGGTTTTCATCTCCTTTTCGTCATCGATGACGGGTTTGAGAGAGCGGGTCAGCGCATGCGCCGCACTTTTTGCATCTGCCGCCAGCTGCTCTTCGAAAAACCCTTTCGACTTGACGAAGTAGATGCCCAGAACGCTTCCGAGGAGAAAAAGTAGAAGAAGTGAGACGACGATACCGATCTGTTTGGTGAGTGACACGGCGACCCCTTTGGCGGTAGAGTGAGGCGAATTATAAATTGTATAGTGCGTAACATAAGATTGTATATAAATATCGGTAATTGTATTCTTAATATTAGGTTGGGGCCTCCCGGGAAGAGACCCCTCACTGTTGGGGCTGATAGGGGATCAGTTCGAAGCCGATCGAACGAAGATAGAAGATGCCGCCGTCGAGATTGACGACATTGTAACCCTGCTGTCGGAGGAAATTGGTCACCATCCGGGTACGGCTTCCCGTTCTGCAGATGAGACCGACCAGCGACTCTTTGTCCGCTATCTTTTCATAGGCCTCCATGAATTTGTCGATATCGTAATTGCCGTAGGCGTCGAAAAAGGTGATGCACGCCGCACCCGGTACGATACCGGTCTGCCGCCATTCCGGCTCGGTACGGATATCGATGATCTTCATCACGCCGCTTTCGAGCATCTTGGCAGTAGGGCGCAGATGGATCGCGTTGCTGATTTCTTCGGGAGTCATTGTTTTCCTTTTGTCGAAATTTTGAAACCGACATTTTATCATCAATTCCGAGTTTTCAATCGCGGAGCAGACTCTTTGCCGGAACCGTCCGCCCTGCTTTTTTCAGCAGTTGCCTGTAATGGTCCACCCCCATGAAGCTCTTTTCGAGCCGCCATCTCAGGATGAATTCGACAATCTCCCCTTTGAGGCTCTCGTCGAGCTGTTCCACCCGGCCGAAGTAGCGGAGGCTGATGTTCTTGGCCCGCTTTCTCCCCTCCTCTTCCACGTAGGTGATGGCGATGATCTGCGCATATTTGCCCTCGCTGATTTTTCCCAGACTCTCCCCTCCCAGGGAGATGCCCGAAAGATTGATCGCCTTGAAAGCGAAAAGATCCTTAAAAGCCGGAACTTTCTCTTTCAGCCTAAGCGTTTCGTAGAGAGCTTTCAGCCGGTTGAGATTTTTCTTTCGTTCGATTTCGTAGGTGGATATGGCGGTGGCTTTGTCGGCGAGTGCTTTGAGGCGGTCGAGTTTGTCGGACATTTCAGCTCCATATTAAAGAATATCATCAATATTCTATCGCGTTTTTATGGTAAAATCAAACCACTTCCCAGGAAGGATGCCAAATGCCCATACGAACCCCCTATCTCGCAACGGACAGTGTCATCGAATGCTTCAACGAGATGGACGAATTCGAAGGAATCGTACTGATCGAGCGAAAAAACGCCCCCCATGGCCTCGCACTTCCCGGCGGTTTCGTCGATGTCGGAGAGAGAGTCGAAGATGCCTGCCGCAGGGAGATGAAAGAGGAGACCGGGCTTGATGTCAAGCTGCAGCATCTGCTCGGAGTCTACTCCGACCCCGAGCGCGATCCCCGTTTTCACAGTGTCTCGGTGGTCTACGTGAGCCGCGCCCGGGGTCTGCCTGTCGGGGGAGACGATGCGAAAACGGCCCATCTTTTCCATTTTTCCCGCATCCCCTGGGAGAAGCTCGTTTTCGACCACGAAAAGATTTTGCGCGATTATTTAGAGTACAAGGACAGATGTTAAATGGATTACCTATCGATTACCGGCCCGTCACGACTTGGCGGTGAAATTTCGATTGCAGGGGCGAAAAATGCCGCTCTGCCGCTCATGGCCGCCACGCTCCTGTGCGACGCTCCCGTTGTCATCAACAACATCCCCGACGTTGCGGATATACGGACGCTGCTGAAACTCTTCGACAAACTCGGCAGCAAATTTCTCTTCGAGGACCATACACTGACGATCGACAACGAAGCGGTCAACAACACGACGGCCACCTACGATATCGTTAAGACAATGCGCGCTTCCATTCTGGTGCTCGGTCCTCTGCTTGCCCGGTTCGGACGGTGCGAAGTGAGTCTTCCGGGCGGATGCGCCATCGGTCAGCGCCCCATCGATCTGCACCTCAAGGCCCTCGAGCAGATGGGGGCGATCATAGAAATCAAAAACGGGTACGTGGTCGCCACGGCGCCGGAAGGATTGCAAGGAACCCGTATCATTTTCGACAAAATCACCGTCACAGGCAGCGAAAACATCATCATGGCGGCCGCTCTCGCCAAAGGAAAGAGCGAACTGATCAATGTGGCCAAAGAGCCGGAAGTGGTGCAGCTATGCGAAGTGCTTCATGCCGCTGGGGTTGAAATCGAGGGAATCGGCGGAGATGAACTGATTATTCACGGGACCGACAGAGAGCCGGTCTGTTTCGAGGAGTTTTCAATCATTCCGGACCGTATCGAGGCGGGGACCTACCTCTGCGCGGCGGCCATTACCTACAGTAGCGTCACACTCAACCATGTACGTCCCGACCATCTCGACGCGGTGACGGCCAAACTTCATGAAGCGGGCTGCCGAGTGGAGAGCGATGAGAACACAATGACACTCTACCCCGCGGCGCGGCTCAAGGCGTTTGAAATCTCCACGACGGAGTACCCGGGGTTCCCGACCGACATGCAGGCGCAGTTCATGGCGCTTGCAACCCAGGCGGAAGGTGTGAGCATTATCGAAGAGCGCCTGTTCGAAAACCGTTTCATGCACGTCAGCGAGCTGCAGCGTCTGGGAGCGAGTATCCATCTTAAAGGTCATACCGCCACCCTCAACGGACCGATCCAGCTGCTTGGCGCCGATGTCATGGCGACCGACCTGCGCGCAAGCAGCGCCCTGGTGCTCGGCGGACTCGCTGCCAGCGGCGTGACCAATGTCCATCGTATCTACCATCTCGACCGCGGATACGAAGCTCTTCACGAAAAATTGAAATGTCTTGGAGCAAAGATAGAGAGGCTGAAAGAGTAGCCGGGCCTACTCTTCCTCTTCGAAGATGATGATTTCGTAATTGTTTTTCGCGACCATGGCGCGATGGCTTGGAATGGTGGCATGGCTGTGCGCCTTTTCGAGCTCTTCGCGAAGAGAGTCGATCTCTTTTTGCATCGCATCGATCTTCTCTTTGAGCTGCATGATAATGTCCACACCCGCCAGGTTCACTCCCAAATCCCGTGTCAGACGCAGAATGAGTTTGATACGGTCGATATCCCGCTGAGAATAAAGACGCATGCGTCCTTGCGTACGTGACGGTTCGATGAGCCCTTCCCTCTCGTACTGCCGGAGTGTCTGCGGATGGATGTTCAGAACCTTCGCCACCACACTGATCAGATAGACCGGTTCGTCATAGCTGTGCATCATTCACCTCCCGGTAGTTTTTCTTCCATCATTTTAGCAAGTTCCGGATCGAGCTCTTCGACTTTGGGCAGAAGGATGTTGGCGATGAGGTAGAGATCGCCTTTCGTCTTGGTTTTGCGATTCGTCGCACCCAGCCCTTTGACGCGAAACTTTTGCCCGTTCTTCGTGTTTTTTGGCACTTTCAGCGTGATCTCCTTCTCCAGCGTGGGCACTTTGATCTTTCCGCCGAACATCGCTGTTTTCAAAGGAATGTCGATGGTTTTGTAAAGGTTGTCGCCTTTGCGCTCGTACTCCGGACTGGGCGCCACTTCGATCTTCAATAACAGGTCGCCACGCTGTCCGTTGTAACTTTTGCCTTTACCTCGGATGCGCAGGGTTTCGCCCGTTTTCACGCCGGCGGGTATGCGAATGTCGAAAGATTCGCCGTTGATCGAAATATTGTGGGTACCGCCCTGTACCGCCGTGTTGAAGGGAATCGTGATTTTGGCATGAATATCAAGATCGGGGGCCCCCATGCCTCCCATGTCGAAACCGCCGAATCCACCGCTGCTGAAACCGCCGAATCCTCCTCTTGCGGAGCCTCCGAATCCTCCGAAACCGCCTCCGCCGAAAATATTGCGCAGAATCTCTTCAAGGTCGACATTGCCGCCCTGTCCCTGCGCGAAATCGTGGAAACTCTGGCCGCCGAACATCTGGTCACCGAACTGGTCGTACTGTTTTTTCTTTTCCGGGTCGCTCAGGACCTCGTAGGCGGCATTGATCTCTTTGAATTTCTCTTCCGCACCCGGATCTTTGTTGATATCGGGATGGTATTTTCTCGCTAATTTCCGATAGGCACGTTTGATTTCGTCGGCGCTCGCATTTTCGCTGACGCCCAATGTTTCGTAGAGGCTTTTGCTCATGCCCACTCCTTTGATTACATTACATAGACTCTTTTTAGAGTTTTTTTAAGGAATTTTATCATAAATCTTTAGTCTATGTCAATCAACTTTGAGCGGAAAAGCACCTATTTACGGCTATTTTTTTGAAAAAAAAGGAGTCGTAGGCAGTGAGGAGTGAAACAGACGGGAGGAACTTCACGGGCATACCTCTCGTAGTCATCGCCGAACTTTCTGCGGCACTCCCTCTCTTCCAAAGTGAGAACCATGACGACGATGAACACCATCTCCACAGGTGCCACGATCGTGATGAAAGCGGGTGAACCGACGACAAAGGCGAGCGCCAGCGGCACGAGCGTAAGACCAAAGAGCATCGGGTGGCGCATATGGGCGTATATGCCGGTAGTGACGAGCCGGTCGGTTTCGAGCCTCGGCACATCGGGTGAAGATTTGCCGCTTTTTGCCAGCTCCCTGCCGCCGGCCGCCGCAGCTTTGAAGGCAAGCGCCATCAGCCCAATGCCCGCCGGAAAAGAGAGCAGATGCCATATCCATGAGAAGAAAAGTTCCCGAAAATGCCGAAGATCGAGCCAGATGCCCAGACAAGTGCCGCCTATGAGCAAAAGAGCCCAAAGAAGCAGTCGCACAACGACAGAAAAAGATGTGTTGATTCTCAAAAGCATTCCTTTTGCATGAATGTCCCGTATTCCCTGCCGATTATAACTTAACAATTTAATGCCGAGATAGCTTCCGGAGTTTGCTATAATAACATTCGATTTTCCTGCAACACTCTTCGCATGCACCCATAGCTCAGCTGGATAGAGCGTCGGATTCCGGTTCCGAAGGCCTGAGGTTCGAATCCTCATGGGTGTACCACCCATCGTTCGCCTTGAATAATGATGTCCGATTTTACAAACTGATGTTACAAAATATCCCCGTTTTTCGAGAACGGCCCTAGCCGTTGTCTACCGATCTCTTCGTTTTGCGGCGTATCGCAGAAAGGCAATAGTTTGATAGAATAGTCCCAACAAAAAAAGAGAGGTTTTTCATGCTGTTCGATTACACCCAGACCGACCCGAAACTCAACTACAAGCTCATGAGCCAGACCATCATTCCCCGTCCCATCGCATGGATTGTCACCGAAAATGAAGGCGTTGTCAATGTGGCGCCTTTTAGCTATTTCACGGGACTCTCCTCCAAGCCCCCTACGATGATCGTTTCAATCGGTCACAAAAGCGGCGGCATGCCCAAAGATACGCTGGCCAATCTGCACAAAAGCGGCAAATGCACCGTCTGTATGGTAAAACCGGAGCATCTTGAGTGGATGCATCTAAGCTCTAAGGAGATGGCGGACGATCAAAGCGAAGCGGAAAAATTCGGTATTCCGCTGGAGCGGAAGATAAAAGCCTTTCCCCCGATGGTGAAAAGCTCGCCCGTCGCCTTCTTTTGCGAGCTCTACCAGGAGACCGACCTGAAGGGAAGCAAAACGATTCCGCTGGTCCTAGAGATCAAACAGCAGTATATCGACGACGGGTGCATCGTGGACAATGAGCGTTTGACGGTGAAGTTCGAAGCCCTCGCGCGAGTGGGCCGAAGCTATGCCCGCATAGGCGAGGAGTTGAGCGCTCCGGATATTCCGTAAAAGGTCACCACGACCCCCCTCCCCCGCCGCCGCCACCGCCGCCGGAAAAGCTTCCCCCGCCCGAGCCGCCTCCGCTGCTCGTGCGGGTCTGGGCCGTGTCGCTGAATTTTTCCAACGATCGGTCCAGATGCAGCAGTGTTTGCCTGTTTCCATCGAACCATGCCGGTGTGGAAGCCTCCAGGAGCGCATAAAATTTCAGCCAGTGGTCAGCGACGCTGAATACCATGGCATAGGGGAGTGCCCTGTCCAGATAGGCGGGATCTTTTTCGAGAAAACGTTTAAGCTCATCCTCCTTGACCCGTTTGATGAACTCCTTGAAACCGAGCAGATGCCGATAGGCTTCGGCCCCTTTGCGCGTGTAGACTCCCATGTATTTGGCGAAAAAGAGAACAGGAAGCAGGCCGATAAGCAGAATGACCAGCGGCATGGTAAAGAAAAGATGCAGCCCTCCGGCCTCGGCGACTATGGAGACGCCGATCGCTATCGGCACCAGAACGAAGCCGATACCCACGATTCTTGAGGCAAGATCTTTCTGAAACATGATGAGCATGAAACCCGCGACGAGAAAAACCGATAAGAAAAGAAGAGGCAGAATGACTTCAAATCCCCCGATCATCCGGGCGCTCTGGTAGGCGGCGAGGGCCATGAACGGGAGCATAACGCTGAAAGCCTTCCCGATGAAACGGATACGTGCCCTGGAGGGATTTTCCTGCATGTAGCCTTTTTGCCAGGACCATTCGTAAAGCGACCCGTTGATCTTTTCGTACCCTCTTTGAAACCGTTTCGCCCGGCTGTCGGAACGTTCGATCAGCACGAAGCGGTCACTGTAGGGAAAGAGAAGTTCGTTCAACACGATTCTGTACTCTTTCGAAAGGTTTCCGGTCTCTTTTTTTTGGCGGATAAGGACGATTTGCTCACTTTCGAACGCCCTGCCGACGAGGGGGAGGCTCGCCAGAAGATTGTCGGTGGGCTCTTCTTTGATGCGCAAATAGCCCATTCGGGCCAGATCGATGATGGCAGCCGCGATATCTTTGTTGTCGGCGAACTGGTCGATCAGAAGTCCGGCTTGAAGCACATCGATGTTTTCCGGAGGCTGGTACATCGGCGCGATCGCGCCGATGGCGGGATCTTTTCCGTGCCGGTACCAGTAGTTAAAAAGCCCCGCGGTATAAAAAAGTAGGAAGATCCATGGCCAGCGGTATTGGACCCACCCCCATACACCTTCGTTGAAATCGCCGCTTTGTCCAAGCGCTTCTTTTTCAAAGGCGAGCTCCACCGTCAATCCCTCGTGGGGCCTGAGTGAGTCGATGGTGGCTTCATAGAGTCGGGCACCACTTTTTTCTATTTTGGCGCGTGTGGCTATACTGCCGTAGGGGCCGCTGAATGTGCGGGGAGTCACGCTTTGCTGTGCCAGTTTTTCGGGAACGCGGATCATGACATGGACATTGTGGATGGGCACCTCCCACCCCGTACCGATGGCGTTCCAGCGCATCGCATCCCTTCCGTCATCCATACGGAGTATGCCGTGGGCGACCCGGTAATCGATGGTGTAGCGGTGCAGACCGGTCAGAAAAATGTCGCCGCGGCCTATTTTGAGCCGGACCATGGCGCCCGCGTCGCCCAATACATTCAGGGTCTCGAAGGGTTCCGGCGCATTGTCTCGCATGACGCGGAAATCGGCCAGGCCGATGGAGCGTGGGCCGTAGCGTCCCGTGACGTTTTTGGGGATGTCGCGGAAAATCCCGTGTCTTTGCGCCGTACCGAAATCGTAGTCGATGATCTCTTCGACATCCAAAGAGCCGTCTTCGTGCAGGTCGATCGTCACATCGTACTGCCGGATCGATTCCGCAAAAAGCAGCAGTGCGAAGAGCTGAAAAAGAAGGAGCGCTCTCATAGGTCGATATCCGGCATTTTCCTTTCCGAAGGTTCCTCCAGTTCGAAATAGTCCCGCTCTTTGAAATTGAATTTGTTGGCCACCAGAAGGTCGGGGAACGAGTGGAGTTTGGCGTTGTAGTCACGGACAACCGCATTGTAGTAACGGCGGGCATTCTGTATCGCCTCCTCGATGGCGGAAAGTTCGTTTTGAAGCTTCGTAAACTGGGTGTCGGCCTTAAGCTCGGGATATGCCTCCGCCAGCGCGAAGAGGCCGCCCAGCGCATGCGTCAGAGCGTTCTGGGCCGCCGCCTTCTCTTTTATCTCTTTGGCATTTTCACATCGCTGCCTGGCCTCTATCACCTTTTCTAGCGTCTCCTGTTCGTAATTTTTGTAGGATTTGACCGTTTTGACCAGTGCCGGTATCAGGTTGGCACGCCGTTTGAGCTGCACGTCGATATCGGACCACGAGGAATCGATGGCGGCGCGAAGCGATACGAATTTGTTGTAGATGGCGATGAAGTAGAGAACGACGGCGGCGACGATGCCTAAAAAAATCCAGAGTCCCATGCTGCAATCCTTAAACTTTGATATCATATTATATCGGTCAACGGAGCGAAATAGAAAATGGAATCGAAAATCGGAATATTCGAAAAATATGCGGAAGATTACGAAAAGTGGTTCGAGAGGCACGGGAGACTCTACCGGGCGGAACTCGAAGCGGTCCGCTCACTGATGCCGCCTTTTCAAAAAGGTGTCGAAATCGGAGTGGGAAGCGGAAGATTCGCCGCGCCGCTGGGCATCCAAACAGGTGTCGAACCCTCTTCCCGTATGGCCGAAATCGCCAGGCGGAGGGGAGTCGACGTAATCGTTGGCGTCGCCGAAAAGCTCCCGTTTGATGACGGGAGTTTCGATATGGCGCTGATGGTGACGACCATCTGTTTCGTCGACGACCCGCCAAAAAGCCTGAGAGAGATTTGGCGCATACTGAAACCCGGCGGCTATATCGTCGTCGGATTCGTCGACCGGAAGTCGGAACTGGGAAAGTTCTACGAAAGGAACAGGGAAAAGAGCAGGTTCTACAAAGAAGCGACATTCTTTTCCGCCGAAGAAGTGCTGGTACTGCTGCGCGAAGCGGGATTTTCGGATTGTGAAATTAGGCAGACACTCTTCGGACCCGATCTGGACCACATGCAAACCGGTGTCAAACCAGGATACGGCGAAGGCGCTTTCGTGGTCATACGGTGCAGGAAAAGCGATGCGCAAGCATAGGGGTCTCGCCCCCGAAGACAGGCTCTTTTTCGACAAAAGCCGTTTCGCCCGCCTCAAAAGGGCGGTGGAAGATCTTTCCTGGCTGCTTCGGCGCGGCTACGCGCAAAAAGCCGCGGTCGAACTGGTGGGCAACCGCTACCAGCTCACCCGGCGCGAACGCCACGCTCTCATTCACGCCGCGTGGGGGGGCGAGAACCGCCGCCGACCCGTTTCGGCGGACGAGCTTGCCGGTAGAACGCTCTGTATCGACGGTTTCAATCTGCTCATCACCCTGGAGACGGCACTGGGCGGCGGCATTCTTATACGCGGCCAGGACGGATGCTATCGCGACATCGCCAACGTTCACGGGAACTACACTCTGCGCATGGAGACGGAAGAGGCCATAAAACTGGCTGCCGAAGCGATCAAGACGCTGAAGGTGAAAGAGGCGCTCTGGTATTTCGACCGCCCCGTCTCCAACAGCGGCCGCATCGCGAAGCTTGTCAACGAAATAGCCGGACGATACGGGGCTGCGATGCGGGCAAAGACATCCGATCGGGTCGATTCTCTGCTCAAAGCGTGCGGCGATGTCGTCGTCACCGCCGATGCCGTCATTCTCGACAGCGGCGTCGCATGGTTCGACCTGGCCGGCTGGATCATCGGGCACGAAATCGATAAACCGCTCAATCTGCTCGACTTCTCATCCGTCCAATAGGCGACAATTCACCGATGACCCGTTTTCGCCTTCGCCATCCCTTTTTTCGTCCTGTTTGTCGCGACGGCGCTCAGCGGGTCTTCGGGCCAGTAGTGTTTGGGATAACGCCCCCGCATCTCTTTGCGCACTTCCGGGTAGACGCTCTTCCAGAAATGCAGAAGATCTTCGGTGATCTGCAAAGGTCGGTGCGCGGGCGAAAGCAGGTGCAGTGTCAGAGGCACCTTTCCATGCAGGATACGCGGGGTTTCTCTCCAGCCGAAAACCTCCTGCAGTCGCACCGGCAGCACCGCTTTGGCCGGGTCGCTGTAGTCGACGGCGATGTCGGAGCCGCTTGGCACTTCAATGCGCTCGGGTGCGATGTCGTCCAGCGTTTGCATGTTTTCCCACCCCGCATGGGCTCGTAGTATTTTCGCCATGTCGAGCCTTTGCAGGTCTTTGAAGGATTTCATTCCGCTCAGAAAAGGCCCGAGCCAGGTTTGCAGATGTTCAAGAAGTGCCATGTCGCTCATATCGCAAAAGGTCTCCGGCAGATGCCTGTGCGCAAAGCGGAGCCGCGCCAGCAGCGTCCTGCTCTTCGGAGTCCATGGAAGCGTTTGTAGGCCTTTGGCGCGCACCGCCTCCAGCAAGCCTTTGGTGATGAGGCGTTCGTCGGGATTTTCCAGCGGCCGGCTTTTAAGAACCAAAGCGCCGAAACATTCAGTTTCCAAAGCTTCGATGCGGCCTTTTTCGCCATTCCAGCCAACCACCTCCTTTTTCTCGATCAGGTGGGAAAAATGCGCATGAAGCGTTTTTTCATCCAGGGGCGCCGCTTCGTAGATGCGTCCTTCGGCGCCCTCCCCGCCCATGCGGGCGATCGCCAGAAATTTCGAATGGTGCAACGCACTCTTTTTCGTAAGGGCCGCCCCTTTGCCGGAGGCGCAGCGGTAGAGTCCCGGGCGGCCTCTTTGCATGGCGATGCGTTCCGGAAAGGCCAGGGCCGTCAGAAGCGCGGCGGCATCGGTGTCCGGTTCGTTTTTCGGCGCCGTTTCCATCGTTCGCAAAAGCCGCTTCAGTGACGTTTGAAACCGGGAATCTCTGCGGCACACATCCGCACATCGGCGCATGATGTCGCCAAGATCACCGTTTTCGCTCCTGAAAGGATGTTCCTGCCAGTAAAGAGCCAAAAGCGCCGCTTCGTACCCCAAAGAGAGTTTTTTGGCTTCCAGCAGCATGTGGGCGATACGGGGCGGCTGCCCCAGCGTGAGCGCTTTTTTGCCATGCGGTGTGATTTGATTGTCCGTGGACATCATATTTAAAAGTATCAACAGGTTTTCAGCCTCTTTCAGGGCATACTCCGGCGGAGCGTCGATCCATTTCAGTTCATTGGCCGATGCGCCCCAGGCGGCGAGCTCCAGCCGAAGCTGCGAGAGGTCGCCTGTCAAAATCTCCGGCTTGCGGGTGGGCGCAAGGGCATGGGTTTCATGCCAAAGGCGGTAGCAGACCCCCGGTTCCGTCCGCCCCGCCCTCCCCGCGCGCTGGGTGGCCGACTCCCGGCTGATGAGGCGCGTTTCGTACCTTTGCATGCCCGAAGCGGCATCGTAGCGCACACTCCGCTCCAACCCGCTGTCTACGACGACGCGCACGCCCTCGATGGTCAGGCTCGTTTCGGCGATATTGGTTGCCAGTACCACTTTGCGTTTTCCTTCGGGAGCGGGTTCGATGGCGGCGCGCTGGGCCTGCGAATCCATCGCCCCAAAAAGCGGCGCGACGACGATCTCTTCGCCGATCGCCGTTTCAAGAAGCCGTTTCGCTTTGAAAATCTCCGCAGCGCCCGGCAGAAAGACCAACACACTCCCCTCTTCGCTGCGAAGCGCATGCAGCGTTTGCCGCGCCGCCGCCTCGGCGATCCGCGAAGGGTGCGGGCGGGGGGTTCGGATATCAAGATGCCGCAGCGAAATCGGGAAGCTCCGCCCCTCGCTTTCGAGAATCGGCGCGTCGTTCAAAACCGTGGCGATGGAGGTTTTCTGCAGTGTCGCCGACATCACCAGAATGCGCAGTTCATCGCGGAACATCTCCTGGGTTTGAAGCGAAAGCGCCAATCCGAGGTCGGCATGGATGGAGCGTTCGTGAAACTCGTCGAATATCACGAGCCCCACGCCCTCCAGTGCCGGGTCGTTTTGGAGCATGCGGGTTAAAATACCCTCTGTCACCACCTCGATGCGGGTTTTTTCGGAGACGTTCACCTCGCCCCGCATCCGGTACCCCACGCGCTCGCCAACCTTCTCGCCCAGTGTTCGGGCCATACGTTGCGCCGCGGCACGAGCCGCCAAACGCCGCGGTTCGAGCATGACGATCTTTTTGCCATCGAGCCAGGGCTCGTCCATAAGCGCGATCGGTACGACCGTGGTTTTCCCGGCCCCGGGAGCCGCCTGCAAAACGGCGTGAGGAGAGGCGCGAAGTGTCGATTTGAGGTCCGGGAGAATGGCGTGTATCGGAAGCGTTGTCATGGAAGCGAAAGGAAGCGACGGCCCGGCATTGCGAAGCCATCGACTGGAAAATCAGCCCTGCTGTTGGGCCTCCTGCTGTTTTTTGACCTCTTCGCGAACCTGCTCCATATCGAGCGCTTTGACCTGTCTGATCAGATCGTGCAATCCCTCTTCGGGAATGAGGCCGGGTTGCATGAAAAGCACGATACCCTCCCTTAAAATAGCGACCGTCGGAATGGATTGGATATTGAAATGCGCCGCGATTTCGCGCTCCTCTTCGGTGTTAACTTTGCCAAACAGAATATCGGGATGCTCCTGGGAAACCTTTTCGAAGATGGGACCGAACTGCTTGCACGGCCCGCACCAGGGAGCCCAGAAGTCAAGAATGACGATATCGCTGGCCGAGACTTTGTCGTTGAAGTTCCCGGAAGTGAGATTTTCGAGTGCCATGGGAGTTCCTTTGGGTAAAGTAGGGGGCATTATGGCATGAATGGGTTGAAAAGGGGATTAGTCAGCGAATCATTTCCATTAATGCATCAAAACTGTTTATTACATCATATTTCACTTTATCCGAGGTGATCTGTTTGAAAAATTTCCTTGCACATGTGATCTTGACTTTTTCAATTTTACGCAGCTCCATTGTCAACATTGACCCCTTGGTCTCGGCTATAAAATAGATATGTCTGACGCTGCCTTCCTGAAAGGCGATGGCCCAGTCGGGGTTGTATTCGCCCACGGGCGTGGGAATGAAAAAACTCGATGGAAGCTTGGCGTAAACCACCACCTCATTCGCCGTATCGAGGTCATGGGCGAATGCTTTTTCCGTTTTCGAATCTGTCACAACATAGTCATAGACATGCTTGCGCACCTGCTGCAGACGCTCGGTATCGTATGTTTTGGACTCGAGGGTGAAAATATCTTCCAGACGGTGCCGATCTTCGATGGCGTTGTAACTCAAATGTTCCACCACGGTGGCCGCTTTTTGCTCGTTGATAATCCGGGCGGCGTTTCGGATGAACTCTTCGGGATTCTGCCGGTATTTGTCGAAGGTTTTGTCGCTGATCTTCTTGAGGATATTCCCGACCGTGCGACGGGTCAGTTTCGTCGCTTCGGCCAGTTGTCCAATCAGATCATACCGCACTGCGGAGTGTGCGGAGCGATCCGCTTCGACAGTTGACTGCTCTTTGACGCTGAAGCCGTCGCCACGCTGGAGCTCTTCATCGCTCAGATCGCTTTTCATCTCCCCTTCGATCAAACGATAAGCCAATTTTGCCACTTTCAGCTCTTTGTTCAGGGCGTTGGCTGCATTGTTTACCAACTCATCCGAGTCAAAATGGACGGTATAGACCGCTTTGCGGTTAATCTTCTCCCACAGAGAGAGGAATTCCCTCTTTTTGATATTGTCGTTGAGGCGATTGCGTTTGACTTTGTGCTCATCGGCGAAGTCGGGAAGCAACGCATCGCTGTAAACACTGTCGATGAGCAGGAAAACCCCGTCGGCAATGGGCCCGAGCTCTTCAGGCAGCGGTGCCAGAGCCCCCTCCTCTTTGGCTTTGTGGTAGTTTTTGGTGATTTTCCCATCCAGATCGACATAATCGTTTTTGATGAGATAGCGTTCGATCAGTTTCGCCGTGCACTCATCGATCACTTTCGACGCTTCCTCCGTTTTGACCACTTTGCCCGTGAAATATTTGGCGTCGGCTTTTTGGGGCCGGTCGCTGACGGCTTCGGCGATCTCTTTTTGCAACCCGGCGACAAAATCCTTGTAGCTCTCGTTGGCGACGACGGTGAGTACATTGATATCGTGCACCGTCGCAGGATCGTCCATGCGCTCCCCTTTCTGGTTGACCGCGATCCGCATGCCGCGGCCCACCTCCTGGCGGCGGGCGACGGTGTTGTCGCTATGCTTGAGGGTGCAGATGACGAAGATATTGGGGTTGTCCCACCCCTCCCGCAGCGCGGAGTGGGAAAAGATGAACCGGGTCGGCTCGTCGAAGGAGAGAAGGCGCTGTTTATCTTTGAGGATCAGGTCATAAGCATCCACATCGTCACTCAGCCCCGCCTCTTCGCCCCGTTTTTTGATCGCGGGATCCTTGAGTCTTCCCTTTTTGTCGATAGAGAAGTAGCCGTTGTGGGTCTTTTCGACGTCGATGGCGCGCAGATAGTCGAGATAGGCGGGATCGTACAGCGAGCCGATCTCTTTGATCGCTTCTTTGTACTCCTCTTCGAAAATCCTGGTGTACTCCCCTTTCTGTGCTTCGCCGGCTTCCTCATAGAAGCGGTATTTTGCCACCTCATCGATGAAAAAGAGGGTCAACACCTTGACCCCTTTGACATAAAGTTCTTTCTCTTTCTGCAGATGTGAATCGATCGCTTCTCGGATCTGGATACGCCGCAGCATCGCCTCATCGACATGGCCGACCGCCTCTCCGGCGCTCAATGTCACTCCATTGGTCAATTCGACGCTATTGCGCAGCGCGTCGATCTCTGAGACGACATAGCCCCGGTACTGCTCCAGCTCCCCCGAGAGCTCGAAAAGGTTGTCTCCCCTCTCCAGACGGCGCAATACCCGTTTGATGCCCCCTTTTTGCCGTATCTCCATCTCCATTCTCGCCACGGGCGCTCTGCCTTTGGCCACCTCGATCGACTGCAGGTAGAGATACCCCTGGGTGCCGCTGAGCCCCTTGACGCTGATCCCTTTGACGGCGATCTTTTTGACCAGTTTTTTGTTGTAGGCATCCAGCGCATCGAGACGGTGAACCAGATTGTGCCGGGTTTTATGAGTGGCGGAGTAACGCAGAATCATCAGGGGGTCGAACTCTTTGAGTTTCGCTACCGTCTTTTTGCCCTCCATCTTTTGAGGTTCGTCTAAAATGAGAATGGGACGGTTGGCTTTGATCAGGTCGATGGGGCGGCGCGATTCGAACTCGTCAAGCTCCATATAGATGCGTCTGGCATCTTTGCTGCGTGCATTGCTCTCCGCGTTAAATGCCTGCACGTTGATGATCATCACCTGGATCCCGCCGTCGGTGGAGAAGCTTTTGATGTTTTGGGGTGATTTGGAGTCGTAGATGAAGTGGCGCGCCTGCAGGCCGTACTCTTCGAGGAAATGCTCACGCGTCAGATCGAAGCTCTGCGCCACCCCTTCGCGGATCGCCACACTGGGAACGACGATGATGAACTTGCTCCAGCCGTAGCGTTTATAGAGCTCGAAGATGGTCTTGGTATAGACGTAGGTTTTGCCTGTCCCCGTCTCCATCTCCACATCGAGATTGACAGGACTGACGGAAGTTTTGACCAGTTTGCCGTCCATCGGCAGGTTCTGCCGGCGCTGCACCGCCTGGATATTGTGCAGCAGTTGCGAATCGCTCAGTTCGATGGGGTGGTTCTTGAACCCGGTCTCGATCTCTTCGTCATACACAATACGCTGCTGCCCCTTGATCGTCACCGTCCGCCCCGGATCGACACGGTACGCTACCCCTTCCCTGCGTGGCTGCCCCTCGAAACAGTCGATGACGGAAGCGACCGCTTCAGCCTGATAGAGTTGGTGTTTGAATCGGATTTTCATGCAGTTTTCCTTATTTTCGTTCAGGATCCGTTAAATATACTTTGGTATAATACCGTCGTCACAAACGCCAAGCCTCTACTTTTGCGGCATTGCGCCCAAAAGATACGCTTGGCTTTTTTCATTCCATCCCTTTCAGAATGAATTGACATATTCTTTCAAACTCTTTTCTGCTCATCCGCTTTGTAAGATAGAATGAATCGGTTCGTATGTAATAGTCTTTTTTGAATGATCGGCAGAGTCTTTTGATCTCCTCTTTCTTGAAAAGCTCTATAGTCGGATACCTGTGAAAATCCAGTTTCCCAAGCATAAAAAACAAAAAGAGATAGACATCCATAAAGCCATGATCCCTGATCGTTTGGCTTATACGCTTGTAATGCCCCACACGCGTAACGCTTCGGTAGCTTCTGTTAAAAAGCCGTTCACGGTGTGCGGCACGGTTTCGCACTTCATTGAGACGTTCCAAATAGGAAACAAAATCGACCTTCGGGTTGAAAATACCAAATTTTTTCGCCACATGTTCCATGACATCGAAACTGTCGATTTTTAAATGTTTTATCAGGTATTTGATCGTTCCAAGCGTGGCGCTTTCCACGAAATAATGAAAAGGAGGATAGTTGACTCCATTTTGCAAATGGAGCGTGTGGGATGATGAAAGATAGCTCCGTTTATTTGAAGGAAAATCATATTTCGCATGATAATACAATCCATAATGGATATACTCTTCGGTATGGGTTACCGAAGATTTGTTTTTCCAGTTATCTACCGAAGGTCCATAGAGTTTTGGATGACTGTTTTTGTAGTTTGCGCTTATCAGATAGAAAAAGGGGTTGTTTTTCAGAGGATGGCTGCGAGGTAGTTTGCTTATATGCTGATAGCATGTCTCTATCAATACCGATTTGAGTCGCGTCTCGACACCCGAAGTCATATCCATCAGCAAACGACTCAAATATTTATCGAAAAAGAAAAGCAGTACTACATCATCCAAAGTGTGCCTGGAAATATCGGGACGAAAGGCATAGACATACCCTTTGAATTTGAATATTCCAATCCTTTCCAAAAGTTCAACGACCGTAGAATCATCCAGATAGCGGCTCTTCTGCAGACCGTCTGCGTAGAGATTTTCGATGTACCTTTTGACATTTTTATTTTTGAATGTGTAGTGTCCCATCGATACCCTTTTTCATATCACCCTCACATCCGTCGACGGTGCGAGCTGCTTGAAGATCTGCTCAGTGTTGATCTTGGTTTCGGCGTTCATCTGTTAAATATTCCTAATCTCTTTAACATGTTTGCAGGATATGTTAAAAATTTTCGATTTTTTTAACATATCTGTGACATTTGTCATTACCTATCATCAAACAAGAATCAAACAAATCACTGACTCTAAGCCCCCAATTAATGGGCCTCAAGGTTATTTTAGCCATCTTCATCCCCGCAGCGATCAAACAACAGTCAAACAAAACAGTCTTCATTGTCGAGCCCACCATGGAATATATTTCCTGGCCTTTGTCCCAACCGATTCATCGTAAATGTAAATTACACCTTCATCAAGGGCTTCTTTTATAATCCTCGATATCATAGCGGTATTTTTGCTTTCTACGCCAAACCTTTCCCTCAAGGATGTATTGGTCATATAGTTATGCTGAACATAACGGAGGCAGGCATGGAGATAACAGGCACGCACCCTGTCTTGCTTATCCATCTCCTTTAATTTCTTATGAGCAAAAAGTATTGCTTTGGTATGTTCTTGGGTTGTCTGGAACAGCGGGGCAGGAAGCTGATAGAATTCTGTTTCAAAAACCACTTTGTCTATGCCACTACCTCGTTCTTCGCAAACGCCGATTCTCCTCATGAATGAGGCAAGAGCCTCATTCCTTGATTTGGGAGGAGAGTCGAGAAACCTATCGGTCGGCACCAGAGGCTTCCCAGGATTGGTGATCTCCATACGATTAGAAAATATTTCAATCATAGGACCGGTACCGGCTTGAAAAAAATCTTGATGGATCAGTGCGTTGGCTATCAATTCACGAATTGCCAATTCAGGATACATGGGTACAGTTTCCCGTAAGGCCTGATGGATCACTTCATTGGTGGGCAAAAGAGCATTCACAAAACCAATCAACCCCTCAAAACCACTGGCGTAGCCTTTATGCCCTACCTCTTCACGGATGGTTTTGATACGCCCTGTTCCCTCATACTGTATTACTCGAACCGCTTTGCGTTTTAGTCCTTGAAAACTCTCCAACTTTTTGGCGAACAATATCGCTCCCAGATTGGTGATATTCCAACCCCCTCCATCATTTTCCACGATGAGATCATCACTGGACAACGCCTCGAGTATTCCAAGTCTATTTTCAGGCAAGGGGAGTTTGAGTAGTTCAAAATAGGCGGGATAGTCCAATAACGACAACACTTCATCATCATTTATATGCTCTGCCGCGATCTGTTTTTCAAATGGCACAGCGTCCAATATCCGCCATAATTTTCTCTCTTTTTCCGGGTAATCTTTGAGCTTCTTTTTATAACTGCCTATACGAATGTACTCTTCGCCTTTGAAGCGTACAGGATGACGATAGGCCGGTGTAATCTCCAATATGACAATCGGCTTGTCATCTATGTTCAACTCATGAAATCGAAAATCGATTTTTGGTTCCAACAGACGCAAAAGCCAGTTTTCCAACTCTTCATTTCCGACTTTTGTTTCCTGTGGGCAAAAAGTTGTGCCGACAATCTGATGTGAGTTATCTTCGATACCCCAAATCATATAGGCACTGCTTCGCCCATTGACTGCGGCACTGTTGGAGAGTGCGGAGATATATTCACCTATATCCTGTGCGACGGCCTTATTGGTTTTAAATTCGATCCACTCCGTCTCTTTGGGATAACTTCGCAGTTCATGCAGCAGTGAGACAAGATAATCGGGATTACGATCGATGCTCATATCACCCTCACATCCGTCGACGGCGCGAGCTGTTTGAAGATCTGTTCGGTGTTGATCTTGGTTTCGTCGTCTTTGAAGCCGCTCTCTTTGAAGACGACGCGCAGGGCGTCATACCTGGCGAGCTTTTTGATGAGCTCCAGGTCCAGGTCGTCGTCGAAGCAGGCGATGAGGTCATCGTGGCCGACGAAAAAGACCGTTTTGTCCCCGATCGTTTCGCGGCGGATCGGCAGGGTCAGGTCCACGCCCCAGTCTACCAGTACCCCAAAGAGCAGGTCTTCGGGGCTGCGGTCCTCTTTGATATGATCGACGGTATCGAAGAGGCTTTCGCGGTCCACTTCGTCGGGGGTGTAGTAGATATCTTTCATATTGGAGCTGTCGATCTTGAGGACTCTGAAGCCGATATCCAGATCGTCGATCCCCTCTTTGTCGGCGTTCTCTTCTTTGATCTTTCGGCCCGCGCGGCGGATGCGCTCTTTGCCGATCTCGGCGATGGTTTTGTAGCCCGCTTTGTAGGCTTTGCTCTTTTCGTCGGTGGCTTCGGGAAGCTGCACCATGATAAACCTGCGCCTGCCGCCGTCTTCGGCGTTGAGCTGCATCACGGCGTGGGCGGTGGTGGCGGAGCCGGAAAAGAAGTCGAGGATGATGTCGTCTGGACCAGATCCTGTTTCAATTAATTTTTTTATTAAAATAACAGATTTTGGAAAATCCATTACCGTCTTACCCATAAGTTCTTTAATTGATTTTTTCCCATAATCGTTATTAATTTCTTTATCAATCCATAATGATTTTGGTAATGTAGTTGCTGAGTTTCCAGATTTATCATATAAATAATCTTTCCTATAGACTCTCCACTCAGATCCTATTTTTTCAGCTATTAAAAGATCATTTTCGGCTATGATTTTTTCTTTCCCCCAAGTCCAACAGGTTTTAATTCCATCTGTGGTATCTGGCCATACTTCATCAGTAAAATCCTTACTTTTCTCAAGAGAAATTTCATGAGTTTTAGGATTTACGTACAATGGAAAATATAGATTTGGTCTTGTTGTTGGATTAAATGATTGATTTCTATTACGAAGACCCAATATTCTATATTTTCCTCGATTATCTTTACGATTGTATTCTTCAATCATTTTTCCTTCTTTTTTAACACCAAACATTGTAGTATTTTTGTCTATATTTTTTCCTATTGCAAGGATATATTCATGTGTTTTTGCAATAAATTTATCTAAATGTCGACCTCTTGGGTTTAGCTGTACTACAAGCTGAGCGATAAAATTTCCCTCCCCAAACACCTCATCACAAATCTTCCTCAGATTATGCACCTCGTTATCGTCGATCGAGATAAAGATCACCCCGTCATCGCGCAGCAGATTTCGCGCCAGGCGCAGGCGTGGGTACATCATGCTCAGCCAGTCGGAGTGAAAGCGCCCGTTGCTCTCCAGGTTGGCCACCAGCCGTCCCCCTCTTCGTCCATCTGCCCGCTCTCTATGAGCTCCGCTTCGCGGCTTCGGGTGAAGTTGTCTTTGTAGACGAAATCTTTGCCGGTGTTGTAGGGCGGATCGATGTAGATCATCTTCACTTGGCCCAGATAGCTCTCCTGCAGGAGCTTGAGCGCTTCGAGGTTGTCCCCTTCGATGTAGAGATTTTTCGTAGTGTCGAAATCCACACTCTCCTCCTTTGAGGGGCACAGGGTCTTGGTGATGGGGGTATTGGCGGCCAGCAGCGCCTCGCGCTTGCCCGGCCAGTCGAGGCGGTAGCGCTCTTTGGGCCCGTCGACGATGTTGTCTGCGAGTTCCTGTTTGAGCAGATCAAAGTCTATCGCTTTTTTGAGCTTGCCGTTTGCATCCTCTACTTCCGTCACACAATGCGGAAACATCGCTGCGATCTTCGCTATGTGTTCATCGGTAAAGTCCGGGGTTCGCTGGTCGAGTCGTTTCATTCGGGGCATCCTTTTTTCTCTTCTTTGAAATATTTGTGCTCTTTGAGATATTCAAGCTCTTCGATCAGCAGATGCACATAGGTCGAGGGGTCGTCAGTACCGGCGCTTCTTGCGGCATGGAGAGCTCTATGGGCATTGGTTTTGGCTATCGGCAGTTTCTCTTCTACCAGTCTCTTGGCTTCCAGCCTGTCGGTTTTGCTGTAGCCGGGCAGATGAGTTTTGATGAGTTGATCGCAGGGCTTGTGCCCCGAGGTGCCGAATGTGGACGTCGTGTATCTTTCGTGCATCAAAATCCAAAACTCGAAGCAGGGAACAGACGGTACGACACAAAGCACGGTAGCGCACTCTTTGGGAGGTGTATAGTGTCGAACTTTCGAGAGTGCTTCATCATATTTCTGATGATGGTCTTTGTCGATGACGCAATAGACTTTGGCGTAAGGGTTGCCCTGTGCACAGGCTCTTTCAAGCTCTTCGATCGCATAGGCTACGACGGTCTGCGGTGCGCTCCTGCCCCGGGCCGGATCAACTTTGACGGCAGCTGTGGGTAGTTGCAGAAAGTTGATCACCGCATTGAAATAGTTTGGCTCCGTCTCACTTCCTTCGCATACGATCAGGACGCTATCCCCCGCATATCGCATCGGCCTTCTGGAGCGGGCGGGGTAGCCGCTGCGTTTTCTACTCCTGCGGGCCATCGCTGTCCCTCTGTATCAACCCGTAGGGGATGGAGATGAAAGGAAGGGCTTCGTAGCGACCGCTCAGATAGGCTTTTTCGATATCGGTTACCCCTTTGCGCGGTTTGAACTCGACCAATGAATAGAGTTGGGTCGCCTTGTTTTTCTTGTCGCAAAACCAGATCTGATCCCGTCGGAAGATATCCTGACTCATCACCGTCGTTTCGTGAGAGGTAAAGATAAGCTGGGCGTTGCGGGTATTGATATCGTTGTCATGAAAAAGCTGGATCAAAAACTTCACCATCAGCGGGTGAAAGTTGTCATGTAGCTCATCGATCACCATCACATAACCATTTTCGAGTGTATCGATCCAGGGTCCGATAAAGCTGATAAACTTCTTTGTCCCTTCAGATTCGTGGGTATCGACTTTGAAACGCACACGCTCGCCTTGCAAATCGGTATGAATCGAATAGGCTGTTTTTAGTTTTTTCCCTTGCAACTCATCGACGATCTCTTTTTTTAGAACTTCCGGCACATCGTCAGGCAACATTTCATTGGGGTCAAAAGGCTTCTCTTCCACCTCGATATCATCGATATCCATATCGGCGACTTTGAGAAACTCCAGGACTCTCTTTTTGTGCTCTTCATCTTCACAAAGTTGATAGGTGAAAGAAGGATGCCAATACTCTTTTGCATTGCTCAGAATATGAAGTTTTTTCTTGAACCAGTCGTAGACGGGTCGAAGCATCTCGCTATTCATATTGACGGCTGTGGAGAGAAAAAGGGAGTTTTCGCGCGTTGATTCGCTCCAGAGTTTTTTATTGCCCCGGAAATAACTGCCGAAAGTCCATTTATCTCCTATTCGGTGATACCACTTCTGTGCCGTTTTTTTCGGGTAGGCGTAGAGCCACTCCTCTTCGATTCTCTCCTTTGTCGCCACAAAACCATATTGATACTGCACTCCCCCTTCGATAAACATCACTTCGAATTCGGAAGGCGCGTGGCGGGACTGGGCGTCTAGCAGGAACGGCTCGATCGGCAAAGTATCACCACGCTGATACTTGCTATAGGAAAAGAGCACGATATCCTGCATCGCATCGAGTGCCTTGATAAGATTGCTTTTGCCTGAAGCGTTGGGTCCGTAAATCGTGGCACTTCGCAGAAGCCGAAAATTTTTCTTTTCCGCGAATGGAGCAAAAGTATTGCTATTTTCCAAGCCTGTTATTGAGCTTTTGACCATCGACAACGTTACTTCTTCCAAGATGGAACGAAAATTTTTCACCCTGAAGTCGATTAGCATATTTACCACCTGGAATTGAGATTACAGTAATTTTTGCATAAAAATGCAAATTTTTGGCTTAATTTATTGTTTGGTAGGTAATTTTAACTCATCTATCTCTATTTTTAGAGTATGCATCTGCCCATTGATCTGCACCTTTTTGTTGAACTGCTTCTCTCTGTCTCTTTTCGCCTTGAGCCGACGGTATTCCCGCTCCAAGGCCTCGATGCGCTTCGCCCGCTCCACCTCCGCCTCGATGTCGCCGGTTTTGGCGGTCTCGGCGATCGTCTGGGGCATCAGGGCTTTGATCAATTGGGCATAGAGCTTCTCCAGATCCAGCGCCACGGGGAGCGGCTCGGCCGGGGTGTCGGCCGGGAGCCAGTCGGTCTCGAAATAGCTCTCGATGACCCATTTATGGCTGTCCGCTTCACTGGGGCGCTTGTAGGCGGCTTTGATTTTGAGAGCGCCGTCGCCGCTGCGGTGGAGGATAAACAGGATCGGCAGGGGAATCGCCCGGTCGATCGCTTTCAATACCGCTTCATCGATCGTATCACCCTTGAGGTAGATATCGAAAATCTCGATCTCAGGAACTTTTTCGGTGGCGGGGAGATGGAGCGTCTCTTCGGCCAGCTTGTAACTCCAGACGATCTTGTCGATCTGCCCGATGAACCTCTGCCGCAACGCACCGCCGATGGAGGCGTGCTCGTAGATTTTGCTCTTGGGGATGACGCGGCCGTATTTTGCCTGCGACGGAAACTCAAAGCGCATCGTCGGTCTCCTGCACGACAATGAAACTGATGAGCTCGAAATCCTCCAGCCCTTCGATCCTGGTCGTCAACGCCGTGGTCCGGCCGCCGCTGAAGAGCGAATCGATATCGTTCTCCTCCTCTTTGTCGATCATCGAGGCGATGGCACGGTCGAGAAGCTCGGAGTAGACGTGCATATCCCGCCCGTCTTTGGTCGCCTGGTTGAAAGCGTGGTAAGCCGCAACGATTGGTTTGTCGCGCCCTTTGCAGGCGGCGCGGGCGAGGTCGAGGAGCCGCTTGGCTTCGGTATGGTCGGCGAGGATCTCCCCGTCGTTGCCGATATAGACCAGATAGTAGGGGTGCAGTCGGTTGCGGCGGTTGACATTGACGCCCGGGTTGCGGTTGTAGAGAGTGAAGATGACACCGGGCTCCAACCCTCTGGCAGGGTCGGCGGGCACGACGGTATGCAGGCCGTTGGGGAGGGAGCGCATCTCGCCGTGCTCTTTGATGTAGCCCAGCAGGTCGACACGAAATTCGTTGAGCCCCAGGTCGGTGATGGAGATACCGGTTTTGAGATCTTCGAGCTCGATCACCTCCTCCTGCAGACGCCGCAGCTGCTCTTTGCGGTAGGAGATATCGTTGGCTTTGGCGCTGAGGATATTGTCGTCGCCCGTGGCGGTGACATCGACGATCATCATGCGGTTTTCGACCCGCTCTTTGAGGTTGATGTACTCATCCAGCGAAATGTCGGGCCAGTAGTTGACGAGCTGGATTTGGGAATTCGGAGAGCCGATGCGGTCGATCCGCCCGAAACGCTGAACGATGCGCACCGGATTCCAGTGGATGTCGTAGTTGATCAGATAGTCGCAATCCTGAAGATTCTGCCCCTCGCTGATGCAGTCGGTGGCGATGAGAATGTCGATCTCGTCGGGATTTTCCGGCATCACCAGTGCCTTCTCTTTGGCCCTTGGGGCGAAAAGCGTCAGGGTGCTTTGGAAGTCGTAATGCGCTTCGAGGGTGGTTTTGGGATTGCCCTGCCCGGTGATGCAGGCGGTGTGAAGGCCGTGCGTCGAGAGAAAATGGGCGGAGAGCTGCTCGTAGAGATAGTAAGCCGTATCGGCGAAGGCGGTGAAGATGATCACCTTTCGGTTGCCGGGGTTGATGGGATGGGCGATCTTGTCATCGACGCTTTGGCGCAGATGCTGGAGTTTGTAGTCTTCGTCAGGGGTGATCTTGTCGATCTCGATCAGCAGATAATCCAGAATGAAAAAATCGTTCTTGAGATCATGCTTCCATGAAAGAATATCGACATCTTCGAGCTGAATACGCACCTTGCCGCCCACCCAGCTCTCCTCGGCCTCTTCGAGCTCCTCTTCGAAACCTTTGGGCAGCTCTTCAATTTTGACGCTTTTGTCGCCCTGTTCGTAGCGGCTGATCTGCGAAAGGAGATCGCCGTAGTTCTTCCGCAGCTTCTGCAAGGTCAGGCGAAACGCATGAACCGAACTCTCCAGCCGCTTGAGCAGGTTGGTGGTCATGAGCGCCTGGAGGCTCCGCTCACGGTCGCGCTGGTGAAACTTCGATTTTCCTTCCTGCACATCTGTATCGTACAGCGCTTCGTACTTCGCCAACCGACTGGGATAGACATAGCTCAGCGGCGCATAGATGGAGAGGTTCATCTCGGAGAGCTTGGTATAGAGTTCGTTGAAACTAACCACATGCTCCATCCTCGAGAGCGGCGTATGGTGGGAGATGGGCGGCAGACGTGTCGGGAAGGTTCCGATGTCGCTGGTGTCGTAAAAGGTCTGGATATGTTTGCGGGAGCGGGCGATGGTCACACTGTCGAGCAGTTTGAAGAAGTCGAAATCGAGCCTATCGAGAATCGCCTGGGCCGTGCGCTTTTCGGGCGGGAGCTTCGACCAGGCGTTGAAAGCCGCCTGCGCCCTGCGGAAAACCTCTTCGATACTCTGGCCGATGCCGATCTTTTCGCGCAGCGACTCGGACTCCCCTTCGTACGCCAGCGCCAACTGGTTCCGCAGATCGGCGAAACGGTTGTTGACCGGGGTGGCGGAGAGCATCAGCACCTTGGTCTTGACACCGCTTTTGATTATTTTGTTCATCAGCTTCTGGTAGCGGGTCTCCTTCTCCTTGTAGACCTGGGCATTGCGGAAGTTGTGGGATTCGTCGATCACCACCAGATCGTAGTTGCCCCAGTTGATGCGGGGAGGTCGATGCCGTGGGAGTAGCCCCGGCTCCGGGAGAGGTCGGTATGGTTGAGTACGTCGTAGTTGAAGCGGTCTTTGGCGAAGATGTTGGTGACGAGATTGCTGTTGTAGGTCAGCCAGTTGTCGGCCAGCTTTTTGGGGCAAAGCACCAGCACGGAGCGGTTGCGCAGCTCGTAATATTTGATCACCGCCAATGCCGTGAAGGTTTTACCCAGCCCCACGCTGTCGGCGAGGATACAGCCGTTGAAAGTTTCGAGTTTGTTGATGATCCCCGTGGCGGCGTCTTTCTGGAAATTGTAGAGTTTCTGCCAGATAAGCGTCTCTTGAAATCCGGTGCGGTCGTTGGGTAGGACGTCTTCGTTCAGATCTTCGAGAAATTCGTTGAAGATGTTGTAGAGCATCAGGAAGTAGATACGTTCGGGAGCGTTTTCGCGGTAGACGGTGCTGATGTGTTCGATAATGGCATCGGTGACGTCGTCCAGCTTCGTTTCGTCGTTCCAGATCTGATCGAAGGTCGCCAGCCATGCCCGGGTCATGGAGGGCTCTTCGAAGCGGTTGACCATATTGGTGACAGCATCGCCTCTTTGATACCCCAGGTCGACTGCGGTGAAACCGTTGAGCGGCATGTAAACAATGTTGTCGGCGTCGGGCTTTTCGATGCAGGCGAACTGCTGCATCGGGGCGGCGGTTTTGTTGGATCGGAACGTGACTTTGGCGCGTATCCATTCGGCGCACTCTTTGGCGATGGCCCGTTGGGTGAGTTTGTTGCGCAGCTGTATCTCGAACTCGGTGCCGTAAAAACTTCGCTCCCGCTCGCTTTTGGGGATGTAGAACTCCCGACGCTCTTTTTTGATCTTGTCGACCACTTCATCGGGAACGAAGGTGGGAGAGGTGAAGATAAACTCCAACGCATCGACCTGCTTCAACTCTTTTTTCAGAGCCTCGTAGGCATAGATGGAAAAAGTGGCGGTGGCGATTTTGAGACGATCGCCTTTTTGCAGGGTTGTTTTGAGATCGTCGCCCAAAAAGTGGGTTATATTGTCGATAATTTGCATAATCAGTCCTAATTTTACTAAGGTATATTTTATCTCAAAATTTAGAACAATGCTAAAATAGTCATGAATAAATAATGATTGTAGAAATATCTGGTCACATAGAAAATAATATAATATATGAGGAACAAACTTAAATATGTACAAGTTAATAATAGTTTTCGACAACTACGCCTATCTCGAAGGTTTTCCCACACCGTGGGGGTTCGCCTGCTTCATCGAAACACCGGAAACGACGTTTCTGTTCGACACCGGCAGCAACGGACGGGTGCTTTTGAAAAATATGGAGCGTCTTGGCGTCGATTTGCAAAAGGCCGAGGCTCTGGTGCTGTCGCATCCGCACTGGGACCATATCGGCGGGGTCGATTCGGTGCTCGAAGTCCATCCGAACCTGAGAATTTTCGCCCCCTCTTCCCTTTCGAAACATCTCGTTCGTGACCTGAATGCCCAGAGCCTTGGCGTGACCGTCATCGGCGAAGAGCCGTGGCAGATTCTGCCGGATGTCTGGTCCACGGGGACCATGGGGGAGATCGGCGAGCAGTCGGTTGTGATCGATACCTACAAGGGGCTCGTCGTGGTGACGGGATGCGCGCACCCGGGTGTCGAGAATATCGCGGCACGCGCCATGGAGATGCTTGGCAAGCCGATCGATCTGTTGATGGGAGGGTTCCACCTGATGTACTCCGACGCGGCGCACATCGCTTCGGTCATCGAAACGCTCCGGCGCCTTGGGGTACGGAATGTCTGCCCGACCCACTGCAACGGCGATTTGGCCATAGAAATGTTCAAAGTGGCGTTCGGCTCCCACTTCCTTCGGGGCGGCGTCGGAAGGGTCATCGAACTGTGAAGCCAAACAGAAGCTTCGCGAAATCGCTGAAAAAGGCATTCATCGGCCTGGTCGGGATGTTTCCGATGCTGCTGGCCGTCATCGGGCTGGTGGGGCTTTTTCAGGTTTTCGTTTCCAAAGAGATGCTCGCGTCGATGTTCACCGGCGATCCTGTCAAAGATACGATCACGGGCACGGTCGCCGGTGCCATCGCCGTGGGGCAGGCGCTCATTAGCTACATACTCGGCGGCGAACTGCTGCAGCAGGGGGTGTCGATGTATGCGGTCACGGCCTTCATCCTGGCGTGGGTGACGCTTGGCGTCGTGCAGCTTCCGGCGGAATCGGAAGTGCTGGGTGTTCGTTTCACCCTCTATAGGAATATTCTGGCGTTTGTCTCGACGATACTGGTCTCCGTCGCCACCGTTTGGACACTGGGGCTGTTTCGATGAAATTCAAAGGCGTCAAATTTCTGATCGCGGTATCGCTTCTTTATGCGGTGGTTGGAGCGCTCCATAGCGAAAAATCTGTCGCGGCGCTCGAAAAGAGCGGGATGGTTCTGACGAAAATCGGGCCGATTCTTCTGATCGTTATTTTCATCACCGCGGTGATCGACTACTTCTTCAATCCGAAGGATGTGGCGGCACATCTGGGCGAAAAGTGCAGCCTGAAAGGGTGGCTCATCGCACTGGCTGCTGGCATCGCAAGCCACGGCCCCATGTACGCCTGGTACCCGATGATCGAGGATCTCAAGCGGCATGGGCTCAGAAAGGGGCTTATCGCTACTTTCTTCTACGCCCGAAGCATAAAGGTTCCGCTGCTTCCGATCATGATCGACTATTTCGGGCTCGCTTTCACGTTCGTGCTGACGCTTTACATTCTGATTGCATCGGTCATTCAGGGAATTCTGATCGATCGGTTGTGCAGTAAAATTAATCGTTGTGATTAACTGAATCTATACAAACGATACGTATAATTTGGTGAAAAAAGAGAAGGAGGATAGATATGAATGCAGTGAAAATGGCCATGATAGCCACATTGACCTCGGGGTTGCTTTTTGCGGCGCAGGGTGAGCCGAAAACGGCTTCGAACAAGGGGAAAAAGAGCGGCGGTGAAATATCGCAGGTCGTCAAGACGGGCAACGAAGCGAGCCGGCTGCTCCTCAAGACGCTCGGCGGCAACATGAAAAAACATATGAAAAAGGGCGGACCGCTGGAAGCTTTCGAATTCTGCTCCTCCCACGCGAGGGAGCTGACCGAGGAGGTCAACGCAAAGCTGCAGGCGGGAGTGAGTGTCAAACGCATCACGCTCAAACCCCGCAACCCGCTCAACGAAGCGAAAGGGGATGAACGGGACGTGCTCGAAGCGCTTGAGCTTTTGAAAAAAAACGGCGTGCGTCTGCCCAACCATCTGGTGCAAAAGACGGAGGATGGGTACAAGTTTTACAAACCCCTGAAAATCAGCAAAAAAGTGTGTCTGACGTGCCACGGAACCGACATCGATCCGACGCTGGAGAAAAAGATACGAAGTATCTACAAGATGGACAAAGCCCACGGTTACAAAATGGGCGATCTGCGCGGTGCGATTGTCGTAGAAATCAAAAAATGAGCCGGCGATACAGGCAGGAAGATTCCAAAGTCGAGGTGAGAGGTTTCGAAGCCCGTCACTACGACACGCTGATGAATCTGATTACATTCGGCTGGTACCCGAAATTCATTCGCCAAGCCATTGCGGATCTGGGTCTGCAACCGGGTGAAAAGGTACTCGATTTCGGCGCGGGAACGGGTCGCAACGCTCTGTTGATGCGCGAATATGTGGGCGAGAACGGCACGATCACGGCGCTGGAGATCGGAGAGGAGATGAAAGCGCAATTTACAAAGAAGACGGCGACCTTTCGCAACATCGGATTGGTCGACCGGCGTATCGACGAACCCCTGCCCTACGAGAGTGAATACGATGTCGTCTTCATCTCCTTCGTCCTGCACGGTTTCGTGCAAGAAAAGCGCGACATCATCATCCAAAACGCCTACCAAGCCCTCAAACCGGGCGGCCGTTTCGCGATACTCGACTACAGCAATTTCGACGTGGACCGTGCGGTCTGGTATGTCCGGTGGGCCATCCGCAAAGCGGAGTGCCCGCTGGCGGAGGATTTCATCGACCGCGATACGAAAGCGATGCTCAAACCTTTCGGTTTCGAGAGGTTCGAAGAGCATTTCTATTTCAAGAACTATTTGAGACTGTTGAAAGCTTACAAACCGATCAAAATCTAAATTAAGCGTCGTTGTGACCCTGAAATTGGTTACAATGGCGCCATGAAAAAGCTATGGATAGTTCCCCTTTTGCCACTGCTTCTCGTTGCCGCGGAGTTCAAGGTGGCAAGCTACAACGTCGAAAACCTTTTCGACCTCAAAAAGAGCGGTTCGGAATATACCGAGTACATCCCTTTCACCGGATACGGCTGGAACGAGAAAGCCTTCGCGACGAAAGTGCGGAACATATCCAGAGTCATCTGCGACCTCAAACCCGACATCATCGGCTTGCAGGAGATCGAGAGCGACGAAGCGCTTAAGGCGCTTCAAAAAGGGCTTATGGCGTGCGGATGGAAGATGCCCTATCGGGCGATTGCCGACAACAAGCCCACAGTGGTCAAAACCGCCCTGCTTTCCCGATATCCCATCGTCGAAAAGAGTGAGATCGATCCGGACGGGTCGCTTCGGACCCGGAATATCCTGGAGACGACCGTCGATTTGAACGGGAAACATCTCAAAGTTTTCGTCAATCACTGGAAATCGCGCAACGGGCCGGAGAGTCGGCGTATCGTCAGCGCCGAAGCGCTGATGAAGCGGGCAATGTCGCTGCCCAAAGAGAGCGACTACATTCTGCTCGGGGATTTCAACAGCGACTGGAACGAGTGGCGGACCCTTCCCAAATCGCCCCGCCTGAACGACACCGGCGGCATGACCGGTATCAACCATATTCTCAAAACCGTCGAAAACGGCAAGCCTGTCACCAAACGAACGATCGTGTGGCCCTGCCATTACGACCTCTGGCTGGAGCTTCCGCCCCAAAAACGCTGGTCTCACAACTTCTACGGCCATAAACACGCATTGGACCATATGCTGCTACCGGTGGGAATGTTCGATGCACGGGGTATCAATTACAAAGACCGCTCATTCAGGAAGTTTACCCCCCGATACCTCTTTACAGAGCGTGGAGCGCTCTATCGGTGGCAGGTAGCCAAACAACGGAGGGGAAAGCATTTGGGTGCCGGGTATTCGGATCATCTTCCCGTTTACGCCTATATCACGACGAAGCCTTTCGGTTTTTCTTCCGATGCCCATAAAAGAGCCGATACGGAAAACTATGTAAAAACGGCGCCCCGAACGATCCATATCGCCGAGCTTTACAGTTTGCCCCTGGGATGGATGAACGGCATCGTCGAAGATGCGGTCGTCATCTACAAACGCGGGAAAATCGCCATTCTCAAGGAGCCCAGGGGCCGGTCGATTCTGGTCTATCGGGATACGGGGCATCTTAAAAAAGGGCATCGCTTCAAAGTAGCCATACGCAAACTCTACGAATACAAAGGGCTGCGCGAAGTGACGAAAGTCGACGTGCTCAAAGACCTCGGCAAAGCAGATGTGGAACCGCTCCTGCTGAAATCTGTCGAAAATCTGAGCGATCCGGGAGTTGTCAACGAAGTGGTCGCTTCCGTTTCGGGTATCTACAGACGGGGGTATCTCTATTATGGTCAGGGCAAAAAGATCAAACTCTTTTTCCGCGACAGAAAACGGCGGCCCAAAAACGGGGAAACGGTGAGACTTCAGAAAGTGCGTATCGGTATATACCGGAATCGGCCCGAACTGGTCGTCGATTAAACGGAAGTTCGATAAAATAGCACTATCTTTTTCAAAGGGAAGCGATGGGCAGTGTCGAATTGAGTACGATCTTTCTGGTGGCCCTACTTGGATCCTTCGGGCATTGCATCGGGATGTGCGGCGGGTTCGTGCTCGCCTATACGGCGGCGAAAGTGGATGCCCAATGGTCCAAAACACGGCAGATGACCGCCCACCTCCTCTACTCCCTCGGCCGGGTCACAAGCTACATGATTATCGGGGCCTTTTTCGGATATCTCGGGCAGAAGGTCAGTTTCGACATGACGGCGAAAGGTCTTCTGTTCATCGCGGTCGGAATGCTGATGCTTTTGATCGGTCTTTCGCTTATTGGAAAACTCAAGTTTCTCAATTCGATCGAATCCTCCATCGCCCAGAGTTCCTGGTTTGGCAGACTCTTCAAGATGGTGATCCACTCCAGGACCCTTCCCAGTTTTTTTCTGATGGGCATGCTCAACGGATTCATCCCGTGCGGCCTTGTCTACTTTTTCGCGACCGCCGCCATCGTGGCGGGTTCGGCGCTCAAAGGCGCCATCGTCATGGGAGTCTTCGGTATCGCCACAATTCCTGCGATGCTGGGCGTGGGCATCTTCTCCTCACTGATCAAAGGGTCGAGTTACCGCCAGCTGGTCATCAAAATCGCGGCGGTGGTTGTGATGCTCTTTGGCCTTTTTACCAGTTACAAGGGGTATATAATGATCACGAAACCCGAAATCATTCAGAAAAAGATGCAGAAGATGCACGAAGAGTTGAAAATTCTTCCCGAAAGAAACGTTTCAACTCATTCGAAATAGACGATATAAAGAGTCACCAGCCAGACGGCAATCGTAAAAATGACGGTAAAGAGCACCATCGTGGCGCCGGCATCTTTGGCGTGCTTGGCGAGGGTGTGCCTTTCTCTTGTCACCAGATCGACCGTGCGTTCGATGGCGCTGTTTGCCAGTTCGGCGATAAGTACCAGCAGCATCGAGAGGCCCAGAACAGCCTTGGCGATCAGCGGCATCGGAACAAACGGGAGGGCGACCCAGACGATGACGCTTAGAATCACTTCGATTTTGAAAGAGGTTTCGTGGCTGAAAACTTCGAAAAACCCCTCCATCGCGTAGCCGGCGTTTCTAAAGAGCGAATATTTCGGCTGGTTCCTCATCGCATCTGCTCCAGTGTGCGCTCATAAAGCGCTATTTTTTTCTCCAGCCGCTTCGAGAGCCATGGCGACGCTTCCGCAAGCATCTGCAGTATCAGATTCGCGTTGGCCGTGATGGTTTCTATTTTCATTACGCTCCATTCCGACGATACGGGCAGCATGCTGCTGATTCGGTCGGCCAGTTTCGCCATGGCGATCTCCCGGGGCTGTTCCAGAATCCGCACCAGCGAATCTTTGAGCTGCTCCTCCTTCGGGAGGATTTCGTTTTTCGTCATTGCTTCCACCCCTTCCGCCACCGACTTTCCGAAATCCTTCCGGATCGATTTGAGTGTGACATCACTCTTTTCGACGACATCGTGCAGAAGTGCCGTTATCACGGCAAGATCGACATTGAAGGTTTCTCCCGCGGCCTGTGCGGCGATGATTTCATACCCTGCCGCCACGGGATGGGTGACATAGGGATCGCCAAATTTCGTCACCTGACCATAGTGCGCCCAGGCAGCCAGGCGAAGCGCTTTGTGATAGAGATCGGTATTTGGTATCATATTCAGGACTTTATGTAATTGTTCGGTACATCGGTTCGGAATTTTACCAAAAAAGGGAATAATTTGTTGGATCAGCTCACCGCTGCCTTGCTTGACGCGGGCCGAATCTTTCAGGAAGGGTTCGAAACAGTCAAGGAAGTCCGGCACAAAGGTACGGTCGACCTCGTCACGGAATACGATGTCGCCGTGGAAGAGTTTCTCAAAAAGAGGATTTCCGCGATATTGCCCGAGCATACGATCGTCGGCGAAGAGAGTGGCGACGAACATACCCGGGCGCAAAAGGCGGTCTATATCGATCCGATCGACGGGACGACCAATTTCGTCCACAAGATCCCTTTCTGTGCCATCTCCGTGGGGGTCTGGGACAAGGGGATACCCGTCGCCGCGCTCGTCTACAATCCGGTTCTCAACGAACTTTTCGCCGCCGAAAGAGGAAAAGGTGCACGGTGCAACGGCCTGGCGATCCATGTCTCAAAAACCTCGGACCTGCAGCAGTCGCTTCTAGCGACCGGATTTCCCTACACGAAGGTCGAAAAGGGACGTGACTTCCGATGGGTCGTGCGGACACTGGAAAATCTTCTTCCCTATACACAGGATATCCGCCGATTCGGGGCGGCATCGATCGACCTGTGCTATGTGGCCAACGGCATTCTGGACGGATTTTACGAGTGCAATCTCAAACCGTGGGATGTCGCCGCCGGGATTCTGCTCATCGAAGAGGCGGGGGGAAGAGTGACCAACCATCGGGGCGAAACCTATCGGCTAGGCGATCCGGTCATCGTGGCGACAAACGGGAAAAATCATGATAAACTTCTCGAAAAGATGGCAGATTACGAGGAGGTTTGAATGCAGAGGCTCAACCCGCAGCGCTGTGCGCTGCTGACCCAGGTCATCTCATCCCACTACCCCAATCAGCAGATCCTCCATCTGACGGATGGGTGCAACGATTTGCATCGGACGCTTTACGACTTCACCAAAACGAAGAATTTCGAGTATGACCTGCGGACCGTCGGCTGCGAGATCGGCGACCTGGACGCATCCTGCCATGCCGGTTTCCGTCTCGAGCCCCTTGATCTCTCGGCGCGGCGATTCAACAGGCATGCGAAACTTTACGAAAATATTTTCGTCACGCTTTCGGCACAGACGCTGGAGCGTGATATTCAGACGGTCCTGAAGAAATTTTTCCGTGTCATGAAAAACGCCGGGGTGTTGACATTGATGATCGAACGGGACTCTCCGCTTCTGGAGCGGATAGACCGTGAGCTCGAGGAGTGCTATTTCGTGGCGATCAGCCATATCGACATTTTCGACGACTACGATGTCGTCACGTCGCGAAAGATGCATGGATGGGGTGCCTACAACGTGGGCTTTTGAAAGCTGTTTCCCGCAGGATGATGCAAAGACGACAAAAAGGATGTGAGGATGCAAGAGAGACGCTATACGCTTGAAGAGGCGGTCAGACTCTATGAAGAGGAACGGTTCGAAGAAGCGCTGACAGCGCTGAAGCAGCACAGGAAAAAGGCCGATGCGCAATATTTCATAGGAATGATCTACTACGAAGGGTTCGGTGTCGTGAAAGATATGCAAAAAGCGAAGCACTGGTTCAAAAAAGCCTCCCGTCAGGGAAGCCTCGATGCCGAATATATGCTGCTTTGCTGTGAAGGCAACACGTCCAGCTGCTGCAAGGCGTGATCACGGCCCTACGTAGATCTGCCGCGGCCGGACGATCTTCTGGTCTCTGTCTTTTTTGAATTCGATCCACTGGGAGATCCAACCGACCGTCCTCCCGATCACGAAGATCGGGGTGAACATGGTGCGCGGAATGCCCAGTGCCGTCAGAATCACCCCGCTGTAGAAATCGATATTCGGGTAGAGCTTCCGCTGGATGAAATAGTCGTCGCTTAAAGCGATCTCTTCGATACGCGAGGCAATTTGCATCAGGTTGCTGTCGAGATCGAGCTCCTCTTTGAGGCTGTCCTGGTACTTTTTGAGAATCTGTGCCCTCGGATCGAAGTTTTTGTAGACCCGGTGACCGAATCCCATCAGGCGGAAGGGATCGTTCGGGTCTTTCGCCTTGGCGATGAATTTGTCGACATTTTTGACATTGCCGATCATCTTGAGCTGTTCGATGACCGATTCGTTGGCACCGCCGTGGGCTCTGCCCCAGAGTGCGGAGATCCCGGCGGAAATGGCGACATACGGGTGGGCGCCTGTCGACGCGACACTGCGCACCGTCGTCGTGGAAGCGTTCTGCTCATGGTCGGCATGGAGGGTGAATATCGTGTCGAGGGCTTCGATTTCGATAGGCCGGATCGTATTCTCGCCCTTTTTCGTGATGTGCATCTTGCCGCCGGGATAGGCGCGCAGCATGTAGAGGAAATTTTCTGTGAAACTTCTCCCGATATCGGGATAGATGAAAGGGATTCCCCGTGAATGGCGGTAGGAGAAAGCCGCGATGGTTGGAATCTTGGCGATGATGCGCCGTGCCATCTCCTGATATTCCGCCTCTTTGTTGATCGTCAGATGCTCGTAATAAAAAGATGAGAGCGCCGCGACCGCCGAAGAGAGTGTCGACATCGGGTGGGCATCCTGGGGAAAGGCGTCGAAAAGGTTTTTGAGCCCCTCATGGATAAAGGAGCGGTGACGAAGTTCGAAGTCGAAATCGACCAGTGCGTCCCGCGTTGGCAGGGAGCCGGTCAGGAGCAGATAACAGGTTTCCAGGTAGTTGTGTTCCGTCGCGAGTTTTTCGATGGGAATGCCCCGGTAGAGCAGTTCGCCCTTCTCTCCGTCGATGAAGGTGATTTCCGAACGGCAGCTTGCCGTCGATGTGAAACCGGGGTCGAAGCTGAAGTGACCGCTGTCACGGTAGAAGGTACGCATATCCACGCCGTTGGGTCCCCGTGTCGATTCGATTACCGGGTAGGAGTACCTTTTGCCTGTCGTATCATCGATTATGGTAAATCTCTTCTCGGCCATCTGTTTTCCTTCTGTTTCTTGAGTATCTTCCATTGTATTGTTTTTTCTTTTCATTTTCCCTTTTCTGCCGCATCGTGGCCGGATTGTCGGAAAGGGTCGCAACGGCGGTTTTTCCTCTCAAACGCCGATTCATGCAAAATAGCCACCGGCCATCGATTTGAGTTTTTCATAGACTTTCTGGAAATCGGTGCTGTAGACACGGGTTTCGCCGATGGTGGTGATGAAATTGGTATCGCGCTGAAAACGGGGCACCAGGTGAAGATGGATATGTTCGGCGATGCCCGCGCCGGCCGCTGCACCCAGGTTCATTCCCAGGTTGACCCCTTCGGCACCGAACCCCTCTTTGAGCATGCGCACGCCCTGATGCGCCAACGCACTGATGCGCAGCCAAACGTCAGGATCGAGTGTTTCGAGTGCGTCGGTGTGCCGGTGGGGAATGATCATGAAATGGCCCGGTGTGTAGGGATATCGGTTCATAACGATAAAGCAGCGGTCGTCTCTGAAGAGTACATGGTGTTTTTCATCGCGTTCGGGATGTTCACTGATGTGGCAGAAGACGCATCCTTCGATCTTCTCTTCGTTGGTGATATAGGCGGTGCGCCAGGGTGCATACAGGTGATCCATTGCCACTCCTCGGTAAATAAAAAATTATACAACATCTTTTTTCAAAGAAGCTTTTAAATAAGAAAGATTAATAATAAAACTATCAGCTTCGAAGGAGGCAAAGATGATAGGAGGAAAGTACAAAAACATCGCGCTCGTCACGATCGTTCTGGGCGGATTCGTGCTCTTTATGATCGTCACGACGGCATGGGTCGTCTACGACGTTTCAAAAGGACGCTCCTGCGTGAAGACCTGCGAGAAAAAAGAGAAAAAGGCTAACGAAGAGACGAAGAACGCCTCGTCCCCTATCCCAGCCAGTAGATGATCTTCGGCCAGAACATGACGATGGCCAGCGCCGTCATCTGCAGGAGAATGAAGGGGACAACCCCCCGGTAAATCTGCCCGGTCGTCACTTTGTCTCCGGCGGCCCCTTTGAGATAGAAGAGCGCGAAGCCAAAGGGCGGGGTGAGGAAGGAAGCCTGCAGGTTCATGGCGATCAAAATGGCAAACCAGATGGGATCGATACCGAAAGTGGCGGCGATCGGGACCAGGATAGGCACGACGATAAAAGAGATTTCGATGAAATCGACGAAAAATCCCAGCACGAATATTACCGCCATTGTCACGAGTATGAAGGTCCATCTGCTGCCAAGCTCTTCGGTGAAGAACCGGTGGACGAAATCGCCCCCGTCGAAGGCGTTGAAGACCAGGCTGAAGGCGGTCGCGCCGATGAGGATCATGAAGATCATGGCGCTCAGTTTTACTGTCTCGATGGCGGCGTACCTGAGAATTTCGAAGTGGAAACTTCTTTTCAGAATCGTCAGGATCACGGCACCCACGACACCGACGGCCGCCGATTCGGTGGGGCTTGCGATGCCGGCGAAGATGGAGCCGAGCACCGCAACGATGAGAACGAGCGGTGGCAGAATCGCCATGCCCGCCCGCAGCAGAAGTCTTGCGTAAGGGATCGGCTCCCGCTCCATGGCCGGCGCGATATCGGGTTTGAGCCAGGAGAGGATGAGTATATAAAGAATATAAAGCGATGTCAGGATAACGCCGGGCATGACGGCCGCTTTGAAGAGGTCCCCGACACTGACATACATGACGTCACCCAGAACGATCAGAACCACAGAAGGCGGGATGAGCTGTCCCAGGGTGCCGCTGGCGACGATAGCCCCGCTGGCCAGCTTCGGGTCGTAGCGGTGTTTGAGCATGATGGGCAGGGTGATAAGCCCCATCATGACGACGCTGGCTCCCACGATGCCGGTGCTGGCGGCGAGAATGGCGCCCACGAGGACCGTGGAGATGGCGAGCCCTCCCCGAACGGGCCCGAAGAGTTTGCCCATCGATTCGAGCAGGTCTTCCGCCATTTTGGACTTTTCGAGAACAAGCCCCATGAAGATGAAAAGGGGCACCGCCATCAGGGTGAAGTTCTGCATGATACCGTAGATGCGAAAAGGAAGCAGTTCGAAAACCTGCAGACCCACATCCCACGGGAAGAGGAGTGCGAAAAGAATCGCCACCCCTCCAAAGGCGAAAGCGACGGGAATGCCCAGCAGCAAAAACACGAGGGCGGTCAGAAACATCAGCATGCCGATCATACCCCGCCTCCTTCGAGCTCACCCAGACGATAGAAGGCTTTGACGGTTTCGCTGAGAGCCTGAAGAATCAGCAGCAAAAAAGCGAGGATAACGAAAGATTTGATGACGTATCGGCAGCAGAGGCCCCCGGGGTCGGGGCTTCCTTCGTGTTGGATGAAACTCTGCAGAACGAAATCCCAGCTGTACCAGACCACCAGAAGCCCCAGAGGGATGACAAAAAGGAGCATCGTGAGGATGCGGACGATCTCTTTGAAACGCTGGGAGAAACGGGTGTAGAGGATGTCGACACGCACATGCTTGTCATGCTTGAGGGCATAGGCGAGCCCTAGAAGAAAGAGGATGTCAAAAAGATGCCACTCAAGCTCCTGCAGGGCGACCGATCCTTCGTGAAAGATATAGCGCATCGAGGCGTCGTAGACGATGAGCAGTGCCAGGAGGATGGAGGCGAAAGCCCCCGTCGCCCCCGCCCATTTGTTGATTTCGTCGATGGCGTAGGATATTCTTATCCACAGATTCTCACGTCGTCGCACTTTTCGCTCCTTTTTCAGATGAAACTCGGTGCATCGTTGGCAAAGAGTATCAGATCGCCGGGGTGCGTCAGCTGCGCAAGTGTCTCCTCCATTTTCGATTTGTCGTCGAGATAGTGGAGTTTGTCCTCGGGGATGTACATACGGAAGGTTTCTCGATTGATCTTGCCGGTGACGATGACAAGATCGAAAATCTCGGCAGCCCGTTTGGCGACCTTTTCGTTCTGCTCCCGGTCGCTTTCTACCAGCCCCGGCGTAATCAGGACTTTGCGTTTCGGGTAGCGGGCGACGAGATCGAAAGAGGCCAGCATCCCGTCGATATTGCCGTTGAAACTGTCGTCAAGAATTATCTTTCCGCCCGCATCGATGCGCTGAAGACGGTGTGGAATAGGTGTAAGCCTTTTTGCATAGTCCGCCCCCTTTTCATAGGGGATGCCCAGAGCATTGGCAACGTGCAGCGCCGCCGTGACGTTGATGGCGTTGAATGCGCCGAGAACGGGAATATGCAGATGCAGAGTCCCGCTTGGCAGGGCGAGGTCGAAATCGACGCCCTCGAGCGTGGCTTTGACATCTTTGATTTCGTCGCCGAAAAGCGTCACTTTCCCGTCCGGCTTCACTTTCGCGGATTTGTGGACCCAGGCATGGCGGAGCCGTCTGCTTGAGAGTATCTCCATTTTGGTGTTGCGGATTCGTTCGAGAGTTCTGAAATACTCGATATGCTGGGGACCGATGACACCGACCACCGCATAGTGGGGCTGGACAAATTCGGTGATTTCCGCAATATCCCCGGGACCTCTGGCTCCCATTTCGACGATATAGACTTCGGTATTTTCGGGAAGCTCTTCGTTGATGTCCTTCATGACACCGGCCAGCGTGTTGACGCTTCGCGGGGTAGCGTAGACTCTTTTTTCCTTTCCCACTATCTGGGCGATGAAGTTTTTGATGCTCGTCTTGCCGTAGCTTGCCGTGACGCCGACGACAATCAGGTCCTCCATGCTCTGGAGTTTCCTTTTCGCTTGGACCTTGAAGCCGTGGAACATCACCTTTTCGATGAATGCGGAACCGATGGCAGCGATCGCCATGGGAAGGATGACTCCGAAAACCTCACACGCCTGTTTGGCGAGGCACAGAAGGTCCTGAAAAAGTGTGAGGGCCAGAAGAAGGGCGAAAAAACGTTTGACACGGCCCGTTATGACAAGTTTTCTGTCCAGTTTCCTGTGCCAGAGCCATAGAGTCGGCAGGTAGGCAAAGTAGAAGTAGATCCAGAAGTAAAGACCGGTGAAGTAGTAGGCGAAGAGCGGAATCAGAAAATAGATGATATGCCAGTGGTATTTCGTATGGTGCAGCACGACACGTTCGATCCTGTAGCTGTACCACTGCAGATTGGTGATGAGATACCATCCCAGCGCCATGACCAGTAGGATATGGGAGATGAATTCGAACCAGATCATCTGACAACCTTGAATGTAGTGAACACAGAATCGAGTGGGATCTCTTTGCAATCGATTTCGGTGACGATCGACATCGGCGAGCCTTTCAAAAGAAGTTTTTCAAAACGTTCGAGCCTATCGGGGTTGCAGTCGACGACCGCCTCGACGTTTCCATCGGGAAGATTCTTCACGTAACCGGCAAAACCGGCTTCTCGTGCCATTTCGGCCACATGCCTTCGGTACCATACCCCCTGGACTTTCCCTTTGACGATGCATCTATACCGTTTCAAGAAACGCCTCCATTTTGGAAATGACAGGATGCCGGTTTTTCAAAAAGAAGTAGTGGTCGCCTTCAATGAGGGAAAATTCCGATTTCTGCATAAGTTTTGCGAGGGTCTCGCCGGTGACGGGGGGCGTGGCCGTATCCTGGGTGCCCCACAGCAGCAGTGCCGGTTTGTCGAAAGCGGCAAATTCGCTGCGGAAATCCTCGTCGACCACGTTTTTGAAGGTTTCGTACATATTCTGCGCCATTCCGGCGGCGTCGGAAGAGGCGAATATGTTTCGCAGTCTCGTTCCGCCGAATGGTTTGAGGAGTTTGAAAAGCGCGATTTTCGCCCGCACCTTGAAAGGTTTGGGCAAAACGATGCCGGCACTTGAGAGAAGAACGAGGCGCTCCGGCTTGATAAGTGTCGCCACCTTGCCGCCGAAGGAGTGGCCCACGGCGGCCTCTTTGTTTGCGCCCAGATTCTGCAGGAACAGGTCGACAATCGCCGCGTAATCCTCCGTTTGCAGCACCATATCGTTGCTGCTCTTGCCAAAACCCGGCAGGTCGATGTAGATGTGCCGCCACGCTCCGAAGGCCTGTGCGAACGGCTGTTTCATCACCTCTTTGCTGCTTCCCCATCCGTGCAAAAAGATCAGGTCGCGGTCGGCTTCGGGATTGACGATATCGTAGGCGATGCGGAACGTTTCGCCGCGGTAACGGATCGGTTTGACGGCCATGACTCTACTCTCTCCTCAAAATCTTTTCGAAAAAAAAGTCGGCGACGAAGCTGGTGCGGTTCTCTTTGAACCGCTTCTCGAAAGCTTTGCGTCGCTCCCGGTCCGCCCATCGCTTCGACCATTCGATGATGTCGGCACCCGGATGCTCCTTTTCGTAATCGACGAATGCTTCGAAATAGGCGGCGATAATACCCGCGCCGGAACTTTTTATGTAGCCGTAGGGCCAGAAACGCAGGTGCTTTCGCATCGCCTCTTCGATCGGCATCTTCTCCACCCAGTGCAGGTAGAGCACCGATGCGAGTGAACTTCTGTCTGCCCCCGCCTTGCAGTGCATCAGAACAGGAAAGGAGGCTTTTTCAAACGCTTTTTTCAGAGCCTTCAATGTCGTATCGTCAGGTATTCGTCTGGAAAAGATGCTCACGTCGATCAATGGCACCCCCTTTTCGTCGCATACCCTTTTTTCGAGGGCATAAACCGGCCGGTGCGGTTTTTCGCCACGAAGGTTGATGACACTTTTGAATCCATACTCCCGAATCAGCTTTTCAAGCTGCCAGGGTGTCGGCTGGGCGGAACGGTAGATTTTCCCTTCGGCGACGGGATGAAGATTCAACCAGACGATGTTGACAAGATTGTGCTGTGAAATCAACGCGTGATACCACGCCCGCGCTTTCTCCGCAAACGTATCGAGTCTGACCGGAGGTTTGCTCAAGTTCCTACCCCCTTCTCTTTCCGGTAGAGGTTCTGGAAGGTCACACATCCGCGTGCGAGCTCTTCTTTGGTGCCCCGGCATACGATCTTTCCGTGCTCGAAAACGAGAATCGTGTCGGCGTTTTCGATGGTACTGAGCCTGTGGGCGACGATGAAGACGATAAGCTCATTTCTCAAAGCGTAGATCGTCTCCATGATGGCCGCTTCGCTCTTGTTGTCCAGGGCGCTGGTCGCTTCGTCGAGAATCAGGATGTCGGGCTCCTTGTAGAGGGCCCGGGCGATGGCGATGCGTTGCCGCTGACCGCCGGAGAGGTTGGTGCCTCCCTCCTGAAGGATCGTCTCTATGCCTTCCGGAAGTGTTTCGACAAAAGACCAGAGATTCGCCTTTTTCAAAGCCTCGATCGCCTTTTTGCGATCGGGCCGCGTATCGCCGTAGGCGACGTTGGCCAAAATCGTGTCGTTGGCGATATAGATGCGCTGGGTGACGATGGCGATGCGGCTTCTCAGTGATTTGAGATCGATGTCGCGCGCGTCGATGCCGTTGATCTTCACGCTCCCTTCGGCAGGATCGTAGAAACGCAGAATCAGGTTGACCATCGAACTCTTTCCGCCGCCGCTGTCGCCCACCAGTCCGACAACCTCCCCTTTTCTCGCCGTCATGGAGATCTCTTTCAGGGCGACTGTATCGCCGTAGCGCAGCGTGACGTTTTCAAAAGCGATCGTCTCCACATGGTCGATACACTTTTCCCCGCTTCGGATCATCGGTTTGTATCGCAGAATCTGCTGAATCCGCTCATGGGCCGCCACGGCGTTCTGGAACTGTCCGTAAAGATTGGAGATACGACGGATCGGGTCGATCAGCAAAGAGAGTGCCGTCAAGAACGAGAAGAACTCCCCTGTCGTCATCGTCTTGTTGATAAGAACTTCGCGTCCCCCTATGACGATGAAAATGGTGATGGCGATGGCGGCCACCAGCTCCAGAATGGGGGTCAGGGCCAGCTGAACCTTTACCGTCTTCATGTTGGTTTCGAAAAAGTCACGATTGTAGTGTTCGAAACGGACCAGTTCGTAATTCTGGGCGTTGTAGGACTGGATCATTTCGTAATTGGCGAAATTCTCCGAGAGCTGTTTCATCAAATCAGCGTTTTTTTCCTGGGACCGGTGGGAGAGCTTTTTGAGCTTTTTGGAAAGATAGTCCACGGGCCATGCCACCATTGGGACGATGATGAGGGTATAGAGTGCGAGCTTGGGACTTTGGTAAATGACCACGCCAAGCAGGACAATCGCCGTGAGGCTTTCACGCAGGAAAGAGGCGAGCTGCGAGGAGATCGCTCCTTTGATCCGCTCGATGTCGTTGTTGATCCGGCTGATAAGCTCGCCGCTGTGAAAGGCGGCATGAAAATCCATATCAAGATGCATCATGTGCGAAAGCAGACGATCACGAAGCTGCCGCACGATATCGTGCCCCACGTAACTCATGGCATAGCCCTGCATATAGGTGCCAAGGCCTTTGGCGACGAAAGCGGCGATGATGAAGACGGGCACGACATAGAGCATCTGGATATCTTTTTCGATGAAGATGCGGTCCATCAATGGTTTGACCATGTAGGCGATGGCTCCCGTTGCAGCGGAGGTGAGGACCATGCCCGCAACCATGTAGGCGATCTTCTCTTTGTAGTTTCTGTAAAGAGGGAGATAGGCTGAGAAAAACTCTTTCAGACTCAATGCGCATGCCCCGTTTTCGGTCCTTTCGCACTCTGGACCCTGTCGATGTAGGCGTAGTCGGGCCTGATGTGCCTTTGTTGGGGAAGTGCGTGTCCAAGTTTTTCAATGACCTTGCCGAAATCGTCGAAGAGATAGTTCGCCATCGAACCGGGTATCGGGTTGATCTCGTTGAGCATAATATAGCCATCCTTCACGAAGAAATCGCAGCGTATCAGCGCCCCCTCGAAGAGATGGCCGTAGATGATTTTGAAGGATTCTATCAGCTTCTGGGCAAGCTCCAGATCGACATCCGCCTCCGAGACGCTTTCGGTGCGGGAGAAGTCGAGATATTTCTGCTCGAAATCGAGAAACTCCTTCTTCTTTGGCGATTCGATGCGGCTTATGATCCATTCGTCTTGGGTTTTGCATCCGGCGATATTGTACTCTTCGATGCCCGTGATGAAAGGCTCGATCAGCACTTCGTCATCGAACTCGAAGGCGACGTCGAGAGCGAAATCCAGATCCTCTTTCCGTTTGACGATCGAAACACCGATGGAACTGCCCAGCCGAAGCGGTTTGACGATGACGGGGTAGTCGAATTTCACGGCCCGCTCCTCCTCTATGCGCACGACCTGGTATTTGACCGTACTGATGCCTATCCCCTCCGCGTAAAGTTTGGTCAGCCACTTGTTGAAGCTGAGAACCGACGCCTCTTTGCGGGGTCCGATGTAGGGGATGTCGTAAAAATCAAGCAGCGCTGCCACGGTGCCGTCTTCCCCCTCGGCGCCGTGCACCAGGTTGAGCACCGTCCCCGTTTCATCCAGCTTTTTGGAACCGAAAAAACCTCTTTTTTCGAAGCCGCCTTTCGTGAGTGTCAGAATCTCATCTTTTTTGTACTCGCCCGAACTGAAATGGTTCGATTTCATCTTTTCGGACGGAACATGGAAAAAATTTCCCTCGGCATCGAGAAAAACGAATGTCAGACGGCCCTTTAGGACCTTTTTCAAAGCGATGGCGCTCACGATGCTTATTTCGTGCTCGTAACTGGCTCCGCCAAAGAGTATAGTCAGATTCATAGTCTCCCGTTCTCCATTATTTGCTTAATGTTTTCAAGGCCTCTTTTATGAGGCTTTCCGTGTCTTTGCCGCTGCACCGGGCAAGTGCCTTGGTGATCTGCTCTTTTTTGAAGCCCAGGCTTTCAAGAGCCATCGCCGCTTCGTTGTGTGCCCGGCTGGCCGGATTGCTCTCTTCAGCCATCTCCAGCGAGAACCCGCCCAGCTCCACGAGGATGCGGCCCGCGCTTTTGGGTCCGATGCCCGGTACGCGTTTGAGCATTCCGACATCCTTGCTCTCGACGATCTGGGCGAAAGAGGCGGGCGTGAAAGTGGAACAGATCGCCATTGCCACCTTGGGGCCGACCCCGTTGATTTTGATCAGCGTATCGAACATCCGCTTCTCGTTGATATCCATGAAACCGTAGAGCAGCTGGGCGTCTTCTCTGATAATATGGGCCGTATGGAGGCGCACCTCCTCGCTTTTGACGGCAGCGCTGCAGTGAAGTGAGACGAAAACCTCGTAGATGAGCCCGCCGGATGTGAGAATATGCAGATGGGTCGGGTCTTTTTTGACCACTTTTCCCGTTATGCCGACGATCATTGTTCTCCTGCCTCCCTTACTGCGATCTCGTAATGCTCCTCGTCAATCTTCTTCAGGTAGATCTCCTGGTTGGAAAGACCCGGTGTGGGCGTATACTCCAGCGTGATCTGGGGATAGAGGAGGCGGTATTGGACTGTGGTGTACTCTTTCCACTCGCCCCGGTTGACGACCGTGGCATGGATGATCATCTCCTGATAGGCAAGAAGTCTGCTGCGAATCTCTTCGAGCCGGTTTTCCACAGCCACGATCTCTTCTTTCGCTTTTGCGATCTCTTCGTGAAGTTTCTGAAACTGCTTTATTTTCGCGATGAAGGCGGGACGGGGCTTGATGCACCGTTTTTTATCCTGAAGGATTTTCTCCTTGAGTGTCTGGACTGCCGATTCGCTTTTGTTTTTCAGTTCTTCCCTCTCTCGAAGCTTTTCTCTCAGTTTCTCGAGTTTTTTCTCGAGCTCTTCTATCTCCTCTTCCAGCGAGAGGATCTCGTTGTGGTAGGCTTCGATTTCCGATGCATCGATGATCAGTCTGTTGTTCTCGCCGACCATCTTTCCGATCTCGATACCCGAGACGGCATAGATTTTCGCATTGGAGCCCAGCAGTTCCACCTCCACCTTCATCGCTTTGACTTCGCCTCCGATCATCTGGGACACTTTCGCCTCTTTGGCCTCGACGATCCCTCCCTCGATGCGGGTCACTTCCGCTATTTCCTTGGTTTTGAGATAGCCTCTGAGAACATTGACTTTGGCGTGGTCGGCAACGATTCGGCTGGTCTGGTGGGTCTGTCCTCCTATCACCACCTCTTCTGCCGTGATGGATGCGGATGCACCGACGTTTCCTTCGACTTTCACTTCGGTCGCTTCGACCTCGACGCCGGTCCCGATGGCCTCTTTCATCGAATCGGTTTCGTTGACGTGCAGCTTCACTTCCGTCTCGACGCCCGCATCGATGGAGCCGGTCTTTTTGAAACTCACCTCTTCGAGCTCCATCTCTTCACGGATGTCGTAGATGTTCTCCTTGAAAACGACATAGCCGCCACGTCTGGCGCGGTAGAGAATGGAGCTTTCGGTCTCTTCCGTTTCGATGTTCTCGCTGACGCGAAATTCCGGTTTGTGGCTCTCCTTCGGATTTTCTACGGGGATGAACTCCCCCGCGCAGTTTCTTCCCGGTGTGCCCGGTTTCGCTTTGACATATTCGATAATCACTTCGCCCTTTTCGACCGCCTGGATGAACCCCCGCTTCGAATAGTCGATACGGTCCCCCTGCTCTGCATTCTCATCTTTCAGTTTGTAATGGTAGATGAGCGCATCGTCGACGGAGGGCTGGGACGCGAAGCAGACCGCCGCATCGAACTTGAAATCTTCGGTAAGGATGTGCTGCCCCTGTACTTTTGCTTTGGCGACGAGTTCATCCAGCCTTTTTTCGATATCCAGGTCCCACAGGCCGATCAGAACCCTGGCGCGAACCATCTTCTTGTGAATAAGGTTTTTCAGCTTGGCACCGAGATCTTCCGTGTCTTTGATGATGGATCCGCTTTTGAGGGTGCAGACGATTCTGTTTTTCTCTTTGTTCGAAGCGATATGCAGTATCAGGTCACGCATCCACGGCTCATCCCTGTATTTGTGAATCTCGATCTCGTAATCCTGTTTGACGACAAAATTGGGATTGAGAAGAATTTCGGGCTTGTTGAACTTCTCCCAGTCATTGCCCTCCACTTCTATCCACTCGGTCTCTTTGCTGTCCATTTTGATATAGGTTTTGTAGTTGATGATGCGAATATCGAGAGTCTGGGAACTGATACCGTACTTCAGCGCAGTCTCCTGCAGCGTTTTGGGAACATCGTCGGTTGTTGTGACAACCGGCGTGAATTCGGCCGCCTTGCTGCCCTCTTTCTTCTCCTTTTTCTCTTTGTCGCTCTTGAATACCTTGTCAAAAAATCCCATACCGTTCCATTTCTGTTGTTTTTCGTCGTCATTCCAAATAAAAAGAGACTCTATTTTAATATAACTATCGTTAAAATAAGATCAACTTCTTCAAAGGTTGGAAACTTCATGCGTTTTCGGTCCATTTTCACGACGAGTGCAGGGATTCTGACATCCAGGATATTCGGCTTCGTCCGTGATCTGCTCATGGCGTCGATTCTCGGAGCCAACATCTTTTCCGACATCTTTTTCGTCGCTTTCAAACTTCCCAACCTTTTTCGCCGTATTTTCGCCGAAGGGGCGTTCGTGCAGAGTTTCCTGCCCACATTCATCGTATCGAAACACCGCAGCGTCTTCGCGATTGCGATACTGATACGCTTCTTTCTCTTTCTCGTTGCGTCTTCCGTTCTCGTGACACTCTTCGCGGAGCCGGTGACCCGTCTCATCGCCATCGGTTTCGGCGAGGAGAGTGTCCGGGCGGCGGCACCTCTGGTGGCGATTAACTTCTATTATCTCGATCTGATCTTTCTTGTCACCTTCCTCTCGGCGCTCCTGCAGTACAGGGAGCATTTCGCGACGACCGCCTTCGGCACGACCCTGCTGAATATCTCGATGATCACCGCTCTGCTACTTTTCCGTAACGAAGAGCCCTCCACCATCGTCTACGCGCTCAGCTACGCGGTACTGGCGGGGGGAGCGCTGCAGCTTCTTCTGCATCTTTGGATGATTCGCAAAAAAGGGCTCGATACGCTGCTTGTCGGCGGCCTGATCTATCTGCAGAGAAAGAAGGAGAGCATCCGAGAGGATATCGACCGATTCAGCCGCGCCTTTTTTCCTTCGGTACTCGGCAATTCGACGGCGCAGATCTCCTCTTTTATCGATACATGGCTCGCCTCGTTTCTGGTGAGCGGCTCCATCAGCTACCTCTTCTACGCCAATCGTCTCTTCCAGCTTCCGCTGGCACTTTTCGCCATCGCCGCCTCGACGGCCCTCTTCCCGACGATCAGCAAGCTGCTCAAAGAACAGAAAACCGGTGAAGCGAAAAGTCAGACCCGCAAGGTCTTCTGGCTACTGTTTGCCCTGTTGGGCGGTGCCTCCGCCGTGGCGGTTATTCTCTCGGAGGAGATTGTCCGACTTCTCTTCGAACGGGGCGCTTTTGGCATCAACGATACGGAAAATACGTCGATAGTACTCGTGATGTATATCGCAGGACTGCTCCCTTTCGGTCTCGCGAAGCTCTTTTCGCTCTGGCTCTATGCGATGCATCGCCAGGGCGAAGCCGCCTCGATCGCAGCGAAATCGCTGGGAGTCAACATTCTCTTTTCGATTCTGCTCATCGTTCCGATGGCGGCTCCGGGCCTCGCGCTGGCCAGCAGTATCAGCGGCTGGGTCCTTTTCTGGCTGACGGTCAAAGCGGTCGGGAAAGAGCTCTTTTTGGATATAATGCACGCAAAATACGCCTCCTACGCGCTGCTTTTTGTCATGTGTGCGGCAGTCGCGTCGTGGGGCCTAAAGGTAATGATCGATGGTTATTTTTGATTCCGTGAAAAAAGAGAAGGTACCTTTCGTGCCGATTCGTGACCGCGAGGTGCGGATGTATGTCTGCGGTCCCACCGTTTACGACGATGCCCATCTTGGACACGCTCGAAGCGCCATTGCGTTCGATCTGCTCCGAAGAACCCTCATGGCGCTGGGATACCATGTCACGTTCGCCAGAAACTTTACCGACATCGACGACAAAATCATCAAAAAATCACTCGAGACCGGTCAGCCGATCGAAGCGATCACAAAAAAATACACAGAGCGCTATCTGAATGATATGCATGCCCTGGGCGTTCTCGATGCCGATATCTCGCCCCGTGCGACGACCTCTTTGAATGCCATTGTCGAAATGGTCGAAAAAATCATCGAGAACGGCTGCGCCTACCAGAGCGAGGACGGCACGGTCTGGTTCGACACCTCGAAGGATGCCGAATACTGTTCCCTCTCCCACCGCTGCAGCGACGAGGAGGAGGCACAGGCCCGCATTGAACACGAAGAGGGAAAGCGCCATCCCCGCGACTTCGCCCTCTGGAAGGCCTGCAAGGAGAACGATGTCTGCTACGACTCTCCCTTTGGCCGCGGCAGGCCGGGATGGCACATCGAATGTTCGGCGATGATCGACAGCTATCTCGCCTACAAAGACGAAGAGTACGCTATCGACATTCACGGCGGCGGCGCAGACCTCTTCTTCCCGCACCACGAAAACGAAGCGGCGCAGACCCGATGCGCCACGCACCAGAAACTGGCCAAGTATTGGATGCACAACGGTTTCGTGAACATCAACGGCGAAAAGATGAGCAAGAGTCTGGGCAACAGCTTTTTCGTCAAGGATGCGCTGCGCTCCTATGACGGGGAGATACTCCGTTTCTATCTGCTCTCAACCCATTACCGCGCCAACTTCAACTTCAACGAAGAGGATCTTCTGGCATCCAAGAAGCGGCTGGACAAGCTCTACCGTCTGAAAAAACGGCTCTACGGAAGCAGGGTCGGAGAGGTCGACAGCGCTTTCAAAAAAGAGATGCTCGATGCGCTCAGCGACGATCTGAACATCTCCCGTGCCCTGGCATCCGTGGACGAAATGGTCGCCAAAGCCAACGAATCGCTCGATGCGAATCCCAAAGACAAAACCTTCAAACAGACAGTCGCTGCCAATATCGAATGGATCGACGGGGTGCTGGGCATCGGGGGCAAAGATGCCTACCGCTATTTCCAGCTGGGAATGAGCGAAGAGGAGATCGCCCGCATCAACGAACGGATCGAAGCGAGAAACGCCGCGAAAAAGGAGCGGGATTTCGAAACGGCCGATGCGATCCGCGCCGAACTGGCCCAGATGGGCATACAACTGATGGATACGCCGCAGGGCACGGTCTGGGAGAAGTCGGAGTAGCTCCGGCATGCGGGCTTTTTTTCGCCATGCCGCTGCGGCGACTCTGACCCTGTCTCTTCTTCAGGCTTCCCAGGAAACGGCATTGTCTGCCGGAAGCTGGGTCGAAAAGGGGCTGCCGACGAAAAAAACCTACGAACTGATTATGGCGATTCGCTCGGACAGTACGATCGTGTGCGACAAAAGCCGCTACGGTCTCGGCCGCATCGACCGTTTGATGCAACGTTCACCTCTCGATCCGCAGGCGCGGGAGGAACTCGATGCCCTGTTCGAGGAAATCGACCGGCTGTACCGGCACGATCGAGGCAACGGGTGTCTCGACCCCTACACCATCTATCCCGATGCGATCGCCATTGAAAAAAAGGAGGAGAACGAAACCGACTCCTCCCCCAACATCCTTGTCAGCAGGCTGGAAGAAGCACTGGCCTTTTACGAGACAATCGAGAGAAATGGCGGCTGGAGCGTCATCGGGGACGATTTCCATCTTCTAAAAGAAGGCGATACCCACCCTCTCGTTCCCGCCATTAAAGCACGGCTGCGGGTTACCGGCGATTACAACGCAACACTCGATTCGAATACCACTTACGACACGGTGCTTTCCGATGCCGTCAGAGTTTTCCAAAAGAGGCACGGGCTCAAACCCGACGGCATTCTGGGTCCCCGTACGCTGCAGGCGATGAACGTTCCGGTAAGCGAAAAAATCGAAAAGATAAAAATCAATATCGAACGGGCACGATGGCTGACGACAGGAAGCAGAGATTTCGTCGCGGCCAACATCCCCGACTATACTCTGAGACTTTTCAGAAATGCCAGGCCGGCATTGACGATGAAATGCATCGTCGGCAGAAAGGAGCGTCCCACGCCGATGCTTTCGGACAGGCTGACCTATGCGGTGCTGAATCCTTTCTGGCGGGCACCGGCGACGATCGTGGAGGAGGATATCCTCCCTAAACTCAGAGCGGGAGAGTTCGATTATCTCGAACGTGTCGGGATCGTCGTGACGAAAGCGGCCGACGGCAACGTGACGATCGATCCGCGAAGCGTCGACTGGCGACGATACACTGCCGAGAGTATGGCCTACATTTTCCTGCAGAAACCGGGTCCCCGCAACTATCTGGGTTTTGTCAAATTCATGTTTCCCAACGATTTCGATGTCTATATCCACGATACCCCCGAAGATGATCTTTTCGAAGAGAAAGAGCGCGCGAGAAGTTCCGGATGCATCCGTGCCGAAAAACCCCTCGAACTTTTTCATGCCCTGTTCGATCCCGACGGCAACGGAGAGTGGAGTTACAAGCATATCGTCAAAACCTTGCTGAAAAAAGAGGAGAGACTGGTGGGACTTCAGCATCCGCTGCCGGTCTATATCCTCTACATGACCGTCTATGTGGACGAGCAGAACCGAACCCGCTTTCTCAAAGATATTTACGGATATGACAGGCAGATGCTTGACTATCTAAACGGACATCAATGAAATTGGCCGAACCGTTGGTTTTTGGTACAATTTTTGCCAAAGAGTCCGATATTTACTGCGACACAGATGCTTGGGAGAGTTCCAAAGCCATTCAGTCTCCGACTGAGGCATGCAAAAACGCAGGAAGTGAGACGATGCAGAGCAATCGAAGAGATTTTATAAAAAAAGGGATCAGCGCGTTGGCACTGTGTGCCTTTCCCCATATCGTTCTGGCAGAGAGCCGGGCCAGGAAAATCGAAAAAAGGCTCTCTTTTTACAATATCCATACCGGCGAATTGACCACGGCGCTCTACTGGGCTGAGGGAAACTATATCGCCGAAGAGATCGATCGTCTAAACCATATTCTTCGCGATTACCGAACCGGCGATATTCACCCGATCGATGCGAAACTTTTCGATCTGTTATACGATTTGAAAGCGCATTTTCAAAGCTGCACAAAACCCTTTCACGTCATTTCCGGATACCGCTCTCCCAAAACCAACGCTATGCTCAGAAGAGACTCCAAAGGCGTGGCGAAACACAGCCTGCACATGGAGGGACGCGCCATCGACATCAATCTCCCGGGCATCGATCTGGCCCATCTGAGGCGGGCTGCCCGCCTGATGGGACGCGGCGGCGTCGGATACTATCCCAAATCCGGATTCGTACACGTCGACACAGGCCGTGTCCGCCAATGGTCGGGAAGCTGACGGTCTCTTAGGTATTGCACGCGAGAATGGAGCAGAATCCTTCCCCCGCTCCGTCGCTTCCTCCAAAACGTGACCAGTCGATGGCAGGCATCCGTTTGATTCTCTTCTCATAATCTTCTTTTGTAATCGGTTCGATAGGCATCTGTTCGTAAACCTCTTTCACCCCCCTTGGAAGCATTGACGCCGATTTGATGACCGGTGCGAACATCGCCAGCATATGTTCGATCTGTCCGCCCTCTTTCTCTCTGTCGAAATTGATGGTGCAGGAGACCATATTGTCCGACCACTCCCTTTGCAGCATCGCCAGCAGAGCGAACTGTTCCCAGGCGGAAACCTGGTCCACCGAGCGTGGATTGTCATAGCGTATCGGAAATTCGAAAACCGTGGTGTTTTCACTGTAGGCGTCGGGCATGTGAGGGACCCCCGCTTCGATCAGAAACTGCGTGATTTTTTGATTGTTTCCTACCCGAAGGCGTCGTATCGCGTAGCGGCTGACAGGAAAATGCATGCCCGGGCTCACACCTGCAAGCAGGCTGATGGTGCCGGAAGGCTTGATGGCCGTCACTTTCAGCGAAACAGGAATGCCCGCTTCCTTCGCCAGACTTTCGTTGACGGCGCGCACCTGTTTGTAGGTATCCCGCAGGATCCTGGTCATTCTGGCGACCCCGATCCTTTCGATCCAGTCGGTGATGCCCGAAATGCTCACCCCGGTACGCCGGTTGCGGGCGACCACGGCATTGGTCTCTTTCCGGTGGGTAGGCAGTAGCGAGACGGTGATTGCGTAGAACGTGGCGAATTCGACCGCCTCTTTGAACGCCTCGTCGCTCGGACAGCGTGTCGGAAAGATTTCGGCGAGGTTGCAGAGTTCGTAACTTTCGAGCGCGATCTCGCCGCAGGGGTTCGTGAGCCAGGCCCTGTCGGGAATCTCTTCTTTGAACCGTCCGTATTTCTGGACATTGACGAGATTGAGTATGCCCGGCTCGCCGTTGTGGCGTATCAGTTCGGCGATTTGGGGCAATTTCACGAAATCCTCATGATGCTCCAACACGACCGAGTTGTTGGACATCCATCCGATCTCCTCCCTGTCGGGAAAGCGTTCGTAATCTTTCAGATGCAAAAACGTCTCGTCGTGGGGCGATCCCAGTGCGATCTCCGCCGATCGCCGTACATTTCCTGCGACCACGCAGACGCCGATCGCATTGAAAACGTCGGCAATGCAGCGTGTCCTGTTGATTTCACCGCGGCAGAAACGGTCCATGATGTTTTCCAGACGGGCGTGGAGTTCCCTGAGCGGACCCGGTCCCGATGCCGTGCCTCCAAAACCGTGGATCGGCGAACCCGCAGGCCTTATTTTGGAGTAGTCGTAGCGATAGAACGGCCCATTTTTGCAGTAGCTCTCAAGCAGAAGACGGACCGACTTGATCCATCCTTCCTTGCTGTCCTCGATGACATATAGCCTGGGTGCACTCTTGTCGGGCATTCTGGCTTCTGTACTCCATGCGGTATTGAACCCCACACCGACGCCGCTCATGAGCATATCCATCGCCCACTCGGCGGAATCCACCAGATCCGATGTGTCGACCGCACCGCAGTTGTAAAGAGGGGCACTTCCACGTTCGTAGACATAGTCGGTTCCCATGATCCAGAGTCCGCGCCCCGGAGGAAGCCAATGCATCGCAAAACAGCTTCTTGCCATACGCTGCGCAAACGTCTGCCATCGGCTTTCGTCCCATGTAAGACCCTCCTGCTTGTAATGGTTTTTCCTGATGGAGAGTATCCCCTCTACGACGCGGATGACCGTATCGGCCCAGTGCTCCTGGGTGCCGTCACGCTTTTTTCGACTGTAGGTCCGGTAATAGATCGCTTCACCGAAACCGTTGAAACCGAATCGGGGTTTTTGGCGCCGCAACCCGTTTTTGAAAGAGGCTTCGAGCTCGAAACGTTCCGTGACAATCATGACGATTCCTTGTGGTTTCTTTGGAATATTGTACCGAATCTGGGAGCATATTAAGTAATATCAACCCCCTTTTCCTGCGGTTGACACAGCGATTAAAGGGGAATTTGACACTTTTTTTGTATAATCAATCCCAATTTACAGAAAATTGGACGACAACCGAATGGATTATGAAAAAATCAAACCGCTCTTTTTCCGTCTCGATCCGGAAACGGCGCACCATCTCGTGACCGCGTTTCTGCAGATCGGTGAATGGGTCCCGCAGATCTTCAACCCCTGGATAGAACGCCATTTCATCGACGATCCGAGGCTGAAACAGGAGATTTTTGGACGCACTTTCCCCAACCCCGTGGGGCTCGCGGCCGGTTTTGACAAGGATGCGGATCTGATACGGTCGATGACCGCTCTGGGTTTCGGTTTTACCGAAGTGGGCACGGTCACACCCAGGCCGCAGCCGGGCAATCCGCGTCCGAGACTTTGGCGTCACGTCTCGGAAGAGGCGCTTCAGAATGCGATGGGTTTTAATAACAAAGGCAGCTACCATATGCAGATGAAGCTCAAAAAACGCTACCCTTACGTGACGCCTGTGGGGGTGAATATCGGGAAGAACAAAGTGACCCCCGAAAGGGAGGCACTGAAGGATTACGAGCACGGCATCAAAGCTTTCAGAAACCTCTGCGACTACCTGGTGATCAATATCTCTTCTCCCAACACTCCGGGACTGCGTGATCTGCAAAACGAGGCTTTCATCCATGCGCTTTTTGACATGGGCAAGAACCTTACCGACAAACCGATTCTTCTGAAAATCGCCCCCGACATGCCCAAAGAGGCGGCAGTCGCACTCTGCGCAAGGGCGGTCGAAGCGGGTGCGGACGGGATCATAGCGACCAATACCAGCATCGACTATTCTCTCGTAAAGGAGCCCAAAGAGGCGGGCGGCATCAGCGGACGCGTCATACGGGATAAGAGTTTCGAGATATTCGACGCAATCGCCGACGAGCTTTTCGGAAAAACGGTGCTTGTCAGTGTGGGGGGAATCGACAGCGGTTACGAGGCCTACCGCCGGATCAAAGCCGGCGCCACGCTGGTGCAGCTGCTCACGGGGCTTATCTTCAAAGGCCCTGAACTGGTCGGCAATATCAACCGGACCCTGCTTCGGCTTCTTGAAAACGACGGTTTCGCGAACATCTCAGAAGCGATAGGAGCCGACCGAAAATGAGACCTTTTCTCAAGCTGTTCACTCTTTACTGTTCACTCTTCACCATCTTCACAGGAGTTCTGATGGCAAACAATCTGCCCAAATACTATACAAAGACCTTGAAAAACGGTCTTGAAGTGGTTGTCATCCCGCTCAAAAACGAGAGTGGGGTCATAACGACCGATATCTTCTACAGAGTCGGAAGCCGCAACGAAGTGATGGGCAAAAGCGGCATCGCCCATATGCTCGAACATATGAACTTCAAATCGACCGGGAACATGGCAGCCGGTGAATTCGACAAAATCGTCAAGCGCATGGGCGGCATCGACAACGCCTCGACCGGGTTCGACTACACCCACTACTTCATCAAGAGCGCCTCCCGCCATCTTGAGAGGTCGCTGGAGCTCTTCGCCGACATGATGGCGAATCTGAGCCTCAAAGACGAAGAGTTCCAGCCCGAACGCAAAGTGGTCGCCGAAGAGCGCCGATGGCGAACCGACAACAATCCGGTGGGCTATCTCTATTTCCGCCTTTTCAACAACGCCTTCATCTATCACCCCTACCACTGGACACCCATCGGTTTCATGAATGACATTCTCAACTGGTCGATCGATGATATCCGTACTTTTCACAAGACCTATTACCAGCCGCAGAACGCCATTATCGTCGTGGCGGGCGATATAGAACCGCAAAAAGTGTTTGAGGCGGCGAAAAAACATTTCGGCAAAATCGAAAACTGCTGTGACATTCCGAAACTGCACCAGGTCGAACCGGCGCCTGACGGGCCCAAGCGGGTCGTCATACACAAAGAGAGCGAAGTGGATATCGTGGCGATCTCCTTTCCCATCCCCAACTTCCGGCATCCCGACCAGCCGGCGCTCTCAGCCCTGAGCGAACTGCTGAGCCACGGAAAGAGCAGCCGGCTTATCGAGGATCTGGTCGACAAAAAGAAGATGGTCAACCAGATCTATGCCTATAACATGGAACTGAAAGATCCGGGAATCTTCCTCTTCCTGGCGGTTTGCAACCCCGGCGTCAAAGCCGAAGATGTGGAAAAGGAGTTCTGGGCGCAGATCGAGCGGATCAAAAAGGAGGGCGTCAGCGAAGAGGAGCTTGAGAAGGTGAAGGTCAACACCCGGGCCGATTTTATCTTCAGTATGGAGAACTCCAGCAATGTCGCCGATTTTTTCGGAGGTTATCTTGCCCGCGGCGATATCGGGCCGCTCCTGCATTACGAGGAGAATATCGAAAAACTGAAACCGGACATGGTCCGGGAAGTCGCGAACCGCTATCTCGACAAAAAGAGATCCGTGACAGTGATTTTACGAAAAGGTGAGACGAAATGAGTGAAACGATTATCGGGGCCATGACGGCGCTTGTAACCCCTTTCAAAAACGGTGAGGTCGATCACGCACAGTATGCGAAACTGATCGAAAGACAGATCGCCAACGGCATCGACGCAGTGGTTCCTGTGGGAACGACGGGCGAGAGTGCGACCCTCAGCCACGACGAGCACAAGGAGTGCATCGAAACGGCGGTCAGCGTCTGCCGAGGCACAAAAGTGAAGGTGGTCGCAGGTGCGGGAAGCAACTCGACGCGGGAAGCGGTCGATTTGGCCAGATTCGCGGAAAAGGCGGGAGCCGACGCCATTCTCTCCGTCTGTCCCTACTACAACAAACCGACCCAGGAGGGGATTTTCCAGCACTACAGAACAATCGCCGAATCGATCGAGATTCCCGTCATGCTCTACAATGTGCCGGGACGCACCGCCCTGGACATCGCGCCCGATACCGTTTTCCGCCTCTTTGACGAAGTGGCGAACGTCTATGCCATCAAAGAGGCGACGGGATCGATGGAACGCACCCTCCATCTGAAGGCCAAACGCCCGCTGCTTGCCGTTATCAGCGGTGATGACGCGATCAATTACCCGATCATGGCGACCGGCGGAAACGGATGCATCTCCGTCACCTCCAATCTGCTGCCCAATCTCATCGCCGATCTGATCCACTCGGCGCAGGAAGAGGATTATGCTTCGTCCAAGGTGATAAGCGATCGGCTTTACGACATCAACAAAGTTCTCTTCATCGAGAGCAATCCCATTCCGATCAAAGCGGCAATGTATATCGTGGGCCTTATCGATACCCTCGAATATCGCCTGCCACTGACACCACCGACAGCGGAGCATATGCGCCAGATAGAAACGGTGGTGAAGCAGTACGAGATACCGGCATGAGACCGTAAATCGGAAACGGGTGTCTCTGCGGTGCCTGAACCAAAAAAGAGATTTCAAACATCAGACGTCAAACGACGAATAAAGGAATATCATGAGTCAATGTGAAAGTATGAAAGGCAAAGTTCTCGTCATCAGCGGTGCCACGCGCGGCATCGGAAAAGCGATTCTCTACCGTTTTGCAAAAGCGGGAGCGGACGTGGCGTTCACCTACAACTCGAACGCCGAAGAGGCCGAAAAGATTGCTGAAGATGTCAAAGCGAAATATGGCATCCGCGCCGTACCCTATCAGCTCAACATTCTCGAACCCGAAACCTACAAAGATCTCTTTAAACAGATCGACGAGGATTTCGAACGGGTCGATTACTTCATCTCCAACGCCATTATCTCGGGGCGTGCCGTCGTCGGTGGTTTCGGACCTTTTATGCGACTCAAACCCAAAGGGCTCTGCAACATCTACACCGCGACCGTCAGCGCTTTTGTCGTCGGCGCCCAGGAGGCGGCGAAACGGATGGAGAAGACGGGCGGCGGCAGCATCATCTCCCTCAGTTCCACAGGGAACCTTGTCTACACGCCCAACTACGCCGGCCACGGCACCAACAAAGCGGCCGTTGAGACGATGGTCAAATATGCCGCGGCGGAGCTCGGCGAAAAAGGCATCCGCGTCAACGCCGTCAGCGGCGGTCCCATCGATACCGATGCCCTGAAGAAATTTCCCAACTACGAAGAGGTGAAGGCGGAAGTGGTGGCGCGTTCGCCTCTCAACCGTATGGGAGAGCCCGAAGATCTCGCCGGGATGTGCTGGTTCCTCTGTACCGATGAATGCTCGTGGCTGACGGGACAGACCATCGTCATCGACGGGGGTACGAGCTTTCAATGACGAAAGGGGCCTTGAACCTACCCAACATCCTCGCATTTTCGCGGCTGCTCATGGCGCCGCTTATGCTCTGGCTCCTTGCCTACAGAGAGACCCCTCTCCTTCAGGGCATCCATTCCAGCTGGCTCGACTATTACGCGGCACTCGTTTTCGTTCTTGCCAGCGTCACCGACTTTTTCGACGGCTATGTCGCACGCCTGTGCGATCAGATTACGCCTCTGGGCAAGATTATCGACCCTCTGGCCGATAAAATGCTCACCCTGGCTGCCTTTTTGGGGCTGGTCGTATTGGGACGTGCCGACGTTTTCGCCATTTTTCTCATTCTCAGCCGCGAGTTCTTCATCACGGGGCTTCGTGTCGTGATTGTCGGTGAAGGGAAGGATGTCAGCGCCTCCTGGATGGGAAAGGTCAAGACAGTGGCCCAGATGTTCGCCATCGGTTTTCTGACGATGGACTGGCCCGGCGGGACACTGCTGCTCTGGGTCGCCGTGGCGATTACACTTTATAGTGGGTACGAATATGTACGCGACTACGCGAGGGGGAAATAGATGGGTATGATCGTCTCCCTTCTCGTCCTCTCCTTTCTGATCTTTTTCCATGAACTGGGCCATTTCCTCTTCGCCCGTCTTTTCGGTGTGCATGTGGAGCGTTTTTCCATCGGTTTTGGCAAAGTGATCGCTTCAAAAACGGTCGACGGCACCGAATATGCGCTCAGTGCCGTGCCCCTTGGCGGCTACGTGAAGATGAAGGGGCAGGACGACACCGATCCGACAAAAGTCAGCCACGATCCGGACAGTTACAATGTCAAACCCCCGTGGCAGCGGATTTTGATACTTCTCGGCGGTCCCCTTTTCAACTTTCTCCTTGCCTTTTTTCTCTATTATGCCATCGCGTTGATGGGGGCGAACGCCTACAAACCCGTCATCGGCATGGTGCAGGAGAATTCGCCGGCCGATCTGGCGGGACTGCAAAAAGGGGACCGCATCATCGCCATCAACGACGAAAAGATCAGGATATGGGACCAGCTCAGCGATATCATCTCCCACTCCAGCGGTTCTTTGCAGATGCTTGTGGAGCACAACGGCACGCTTCGTTCCGTCGTCGTCTCGCCCCGGATTCTTGAGGCCAAAAACATTTTCGGCGAAACGGTGAAGCGACGAATGGTGGGTATCGGGCCCAGCGGCGATATCGTGAAAGTGAAGTACGATCCCGTGCACGCCTTTGCCTACGCCTGGAAAAAGACGGTGGAAGCGAGCATGATGATTGTCATCAGCGTCGAAAAGCTGATTGAGGGGGTCGTCCCCGCGAAGGAAATGGGCGGTGTCATCGCCATCGTCCAGGTGACAGCCGACGCGGCACAACACGGCGTGGTGGCGCTTTTTGCCCTGACAGCGCTCATTTCGGTGAATTTGGGGGTTTTGAACCTGCTGCCGATACCGGCACTCGACGGCGGACACATCATCTTCACCCTTTACGAGATGATTTTCCGCCGCCCTCCCAACGAAGAGATAGTTTACCGTCTCACTCTGGTGGGATGGGGACTGCTCCTTTCTCTCATGGTCTTTACCATCTACAACGACATTGCAAGGATTACACATGGATAGAGCACAGATGCAAAAACGTCTCGATCAGTTGGTATGGCGTGTCGAAGAGGCGCGCATAA